>NZ_JAVHZY010000018.1:0-101097 GCF_031119655.1 Phocaeicola sp. GP0067 | reverse complement strand
GTTCGGGTTTCATAAAACAAAGGTAAGCAAAGGTAGCTAATTTTAAAACTTAACAACCAGAAATTTCCGCTGAGCCATAAAATATTCACATTCGTCATACGGGGTGAAAACGGTTTGTTGTTTGATTTCGCATACAGATGGATGTCTGTAATATAATTTATAGAGGGAGCTATAAAGCCTCAACATCTCCAGTGGAGTCGCGGGGGTGGAAAGCCCACCCTTCTCTACTTCTACCATAGAGGACGTAAGTAGCTGAAAAGCGAAAATGGATTAGAAATTTTCATTCTAATCCATTTTCGCTTTTGGAGGTTCCTGGCGGATTCGAACCGCCGTACACGGTTTTGCAGACCGCTGACTAAGCCACTCATCCAAGGAACCTTGTCGTTAGCAATCTTTGTTTCTCGATCGCGGTTGCAAAGGTACGACATTTTTTTTAATCTGCAAATATTCTGCTATTTTTTTCTCACTTTTTCTGCATTTTTTTCGCAACCGTACTTTGGCTTGTTCTGCATAGACTTCATGGCGCAGTCCGAACTACAGCATTCACACGGATTGCTATTGTTCTTTATGCGCTTGAAATACTGAAAGATACGTATGCTTATCCATATGGTGCAGAGGCATACAATTGCAATAACTATAATTTGTTGTAATTCCATGCTTGATAAACAAATAATTTTAGGTTTAGGTTTATTAAACGATAAGACTTCCTATTTGAAATACAGTAAATGCAACAAGCCAAGCCAATCCAGTGGTGTATCCTGCTGTGAATATGGCCCATTTCCAACTGCCGGATTCTTGCTTGATTGCTGCGAAAGTGGCAATACAGGGGAAGTAAATCAATACAAACAGCATGTAAGCTAATGCAACCAGTGGAGTAATGGGGATGCGGTTAGAAAGATTCACATTTTCCACATCTCCTTCATTTGTGTATAATACTCCTAGTGTGCTTACTACCAGTTCTTTAGCACCCACACCTGAAATAAGTCCGATTCCTAACTTCCAGTCAAATCCTAGCGGTTTGATAACAGGCTCTATGGCTTTGCCTATTTGTCCGATATATGAATTTTCTTGTTGCTCAGCCACGCTTTCGTAAGCATCATGTTGTGGATAATACCCTAGAAACCAGATAATAATTGAGGCAATCATGATAATGCCTCCCATCTTTTTCAGATATTGTGCTCCTTTTTCCCATGTATGGCGCATGATACTTTTAGAGGTAGGCATACGATAGGGGGGGAGTTCCATCACAAATGGAGAATCTTCTCCTTTCACCAGAAATTTACTGAAAATACGGGCCATTATTACTGCCAATAAAATGCCTGCTGTGTAGATGCAAAGTAACATAAAGCTGGCGCAGTTAGGGAAAAAAGCACCTATCATAACTAAATATATGGGAAGACGAGCACTACAGGACATTAAAGGATTCACCAACATGGTGATTAGTCTGGACTTTCGGTCTTCTATAGTACGTGTTGCCATTATGGCAGGTACATTACAGCCGAATCCCATAATCAGTGGAATAAAGGACTTGCCATGCAGTCCCATCCGGTGCATTATTTTATCCATGATAAATGCAGCGCGTGCCATATACCCCGAATCTTCCAATATAGAAATAAAAAAGTATAATATGAGGATATTCGGCAGGAAAACGATAACACCGCCCACTCCACCGATAATACCATCTATCAGTAAGTCTTTCAAAGGACCTTCAGCCATATTGTTCCGTATCAGGTTGCCCAACTGGTCTACTAGCCATTCAATACCTTGCATAGGGTAGTCACCCAAAACAAAGGTTCCCTCAAACATGATGTAAAGGAACAGGAAAAAAATAGGATATCCCCAAATGCGATGTGTCACAATACTGTCTATCACGCGGGTTGTTTGTTCTTTTTCCAAATGATTGTCGGTGAATGTTTCCTTCAAAGCTCCGGTAATAAAACCATATTTAGCATCCGTAATAGCTTGCTCGCTGTCTTCGTTCATCACTTTACGGATACGTAAGGTTTCCTTGTTGCGTATCGCTATGATTTCTTTGCCATTAGGCAGTGTAGAGATGAAATTTTCTATTTCCTTATCGTTTTCCAGTAATTTGATAGATAGGAAGCGGGTGGAGTATTTATGGCGTATGTCTTCGTTTTGACTGATTGCTTTTTTTACTTCTTCGATACTGCGCTCCAGTTCAGGACCGTGGTTAATGTGAATATGGCGCATATATCCGCGTGGGCGGGCATCTTCCTCTTCTTTGTGGCTTCCGAATTCGTGGTCGGGTACATAGGTTTTGTGCCAGTCTCTCAGATCTTCCAGAATTTCAGAACGTATTTCGCCCTTTTGTGACAGGAAATCCCCGCCTTCGTAAATACCGATGATAACATGGAACAGTTGGTCTATGCCTTCACCCCGCCGGCAGACAGTAGGTATCATAGGCACTCCGATCAATTGGCTTAACTTGATGTAATCCAGTTTGTTGCCGCTGCTTTCCAGTTCGTCATACATATTCAGTGCGATGACCATACGCACATTCATGTCAATCAATTGGGTGGTAAGATAGAAATTACGTTCCAGGTTGGAAGAGTCTGCCACATTGATGATTACATCCGGAGTTTCTTCAATGATATGTTTGCGTACATAAAGTTCTTCCGGAGTATAGGCTGAAAGAGAATAGGTTCCGGGTAAATCTACAATACGGAAATGATAACCTTGGAAGTCGAAAAAACCTTCTTTGGCATCTACTGTCACACCACTGTAGTTTCCTACATGTTCATGGGCGCCGGATGCAATATTGAATAGCGAAGTCTTTCCACAATTAGGATTACCTACTAAGGCTACATTGATTGTACGGCGTTTGCCTTTTGCCAGTGCCACCAGTTCTGATTCGGACACGGGTACATCTTCTGTTATGGAACCATGGTAAGGGTTTTGCATCGTGCGTGCTTCCTGCTCGCTTACCACCTCAATCATATCTGCCTCTTGTCTTCGGAGAGAGATCTCGTAACTTAGTAGTCTGTATTTTATAGGGTCTTTCAAAGGGGCGTTCAAGATTACCTCTACGGTTTTTCCTTTAATAAAACCCATTTCAACGATTCGCTTGCGGAAACCACCGTGACCTAAAACCTTGACTATTACGCCTTTTTCTCCTGTTCTTAATTCGGATAAACGCATCTTGTTTTAAATTTTTCGCAAAGATAAGTTATTACTTAGAAGTATGCAAACTATTTAGATTGTTTTTAAATAAAGAACAGGCACTTTGTTTTTGTCTTGCAGAACCCTTATCTTTGTGTCATGTTTCATTGGAATATTCAGAAGTATATAGAGGAAAAACAACTTTTCACTTTGCATGATAAGGTGTTAGTGGCATTGAGTGGCGGAGCAGATTCGGTAGCTTTGTTGCGTGTCTTGCTTGTTTTAGGGTATCATTGTGAGGCTGCCCATTGTAACTTCCATCTTCGTGGTGAGGAGTCCGATAGAGATGAAAGGTTTGTCAATGAGTTGTGTAAAGGGCTGGGAGTGACTTTGCATGTTACTCATTTTGATACAGTCACTTATGCTTCAAGGCATCATGTTTCTATTGAGATGGCAGCTCGCGAAATGCGCTATGATTGGTTCGAACAACTGCGTAAGGAGAGGGGGATGGCTGTTATTGCCGTAGCCCATCATCGGGACGATAGTGTGGAAACTTTTTTATTGAATTTGATACGTGGCGCGGGAATCAATGGCTTGAAAGGTATCAGTCCGCATAACGGCTGCATTGTACGGCCTTTGTTGGAGGTGAGCCGTCAGGATATTTTGGATTATTTGCGTTGTTTGCGTCAAGGTTATGTTACAGACAGTACCAATCTGCAAGATGAATATATGCGTAATAAAATCCGTCTGAATATTCTTCCGATGTTGCGTGAGCTGAATCCTTCTGTCAGTGAAAGTATAGCTGAAACATCCAGACGTCTGACTGATGTTTCTCTTATATATAATAAGGAAATAGAGGCGGGGAAAGAAAGGGTGATGGAAAAGTCCGGCCATATTCTTATTTCTCGTTTGATGGAAGAGAGTGCTCCGGCGGCTTTGCTGTTTGAGATTCTTCATCCGTTAGGTTTCAATTCCGTTCAGGTAGGAGATGTATTCCGCAGTTTGTCTGCCCAGTCGGGAAAAAGATTCGTTTCTGCCGGATGGGAGGTGCTGCGCGACAGGACGGAGCTGATTATTCGCAGGAGGAAGCCGGCGGATGAGGAAGTGGAGGAAAATGTGCCCCCATTCCGGCTTGCAATGGAAACGCAGGAAATAATGCCGGACTTTGTCATCCCCAGGAATAAGAATACGGCCTGTTTGGATGCGGATAAGGTGGTGCTACCTCTCACGGTGCGTAAATGGAGGCAGGGGGATAAGTTTGTTCCTTTCGGAATGAAAGGGAAAAAGAAGGTCAGCGATTATCTGACAGATCGTAAGTTTTCTCTTTTCCAGAAAGAAAATCAGTATGTGGTTTGCTCAGCAGACCGGATTGTATGGCTGGTAGGAGAGCGTAGCGATGACCGTTTCCGGGTGACGGAAGATACGAAACGGGTACTGATTATACGGCAGTGGGAAGATAAGTAGATTTTTTTTCTTTCCTGCTTTTTCATGAATGACAGGGAATGTTTCCTGAAATCTTGTAGCAAAAATCCGCGAATCATGCAACAAGATTTCAGAAATCATGTAGCAAGATTCGCGGATTTCAGATGGAGCTTCCCGGTATTATTTGCAATACTTCTGTATCAGTCCGTCTACCACTTCATCGCCCAGTTCTTTTGCTTTGGCAAAATTTGCACAGGCTTCTTTGTTTTTCTTTAATTGTATCTGGCAGTATCCCAGCATACGATATGCGGCTGCGGCTTTCGGGTCTAAAGAGATAGCCTTTTCCAATGCTTCTATTGCTTCGTTATGTTGCCCTACACGTAGATGCACCGAACCTTTTTCCACCCACATGGCTATATCCTCAGGAGTCATTTCTACTGCTTTATTAATGTCGTTGATAGCTTGCTGATACATTTTACATTGTATTTCCGCCTGTTCGCGTTGCAGATAAAAGGCGGCTGTAACGCGTCCACCGATAGCATCATAAAAAGTATCATAATCTATTACCGCTTCACGGTATTTGCCTGTCTGGGCTTTTATCTCTGCCCGTTCATAGAAATAAGGAGCCGCTTCCGATGTATAAGGCTTGGTGAAACGTGCCACAGCACTATCCATCAAGGCAATAACCTCGTTCATATCTGTTCCTTCAATCAGTTGTTTGGTTTTGGCTGCCGAGTAAAATGTAGCGGCAGAGGCTATGGAAGACTGGTTCACTTTTTCATAAGCGGCGTATGCCTCAGGATATTTTTTCATAGCAAACAGAATGTCTCCCTCCAATTGTGTGTAAATGGGTTGGTTGTCGGCCTGCATGGCATCATGAATAATGGAGAGAGCTTTGTCGTAACTCCAGTCACCGTATGGTTTCTTGTCACCTAAAGAGATGGTGTACGAATAAATTAATTTAGCGATATTATATTGCGTTTCACTCTTGTTGGCTGTCACTTCCAGTGCTTTCTTCAGGTCGGCATCTGCCAAAGCGTTGTGTTCATCATCATTAAATCCCATATAAGTAGTGGCACGGCGTATATATCCGTCCGCGCTGTTGGGATATTGTTCCAGGAAATCGTTTAATGTGGTGATATATTCGTCCTGATTTTGTTGTGAAGATGCCATGAACAGGTACACCAGTGCTTGGTCTTCTGTTTCGGGCAGTCCTTTTTTGATGCCGATTTTATTCAGTGACATGTCATTCAAAGAAAGGGCGGTGATGCTCAGCGAGGCACCGTATGTAGCTCCGATGGCATAACTTTCCTTGGCTTCATCCGATGCGTTTTTTTGGATTAAACCTAATACTTCTCCATTGGCATTCATAATAGGGCAACTTACTGTTTTTTCGTTGGTTGTCATTGCCAGTGTATAGTAATATGCCTTGTCGCCGATGGTGTCTACTTTGGTGACGGTCCCTGTTTGGCAGGTTGCCGCTTTTTGAGTCGAGTAGGGTAGCAGATAGACTGTTTCACCTACCGATGCCGGCTGTGATGCCGATTTTAATGCTATGGTCTTTTTATCGGTTTCAGTATTAAATTTTACGATGTCATACATGGAGTTGGCTCCCAAGATACGCAATACAGGCAATTCTTTACTGTCCGCATTAATGATTACTGCACGTTCGGCTCCTTCAAACAGGGTATAATCGGATAATGCCGTTCCATTTTCATTGATATAGAATCCATTTCCTGTATTCTTGATTTTGTTATCTTTATCGTATGTAACGATGGAAAAAACGGCTTTTTTAGCTTTGCCGGCCCACTTTGGGGTTGCTTGTGCATAGCTTAGCTGGGCGGCTATGCCGCATGCCAGTATCAAAAGTACTTTCTTCATGATATAGTTAGTTGTTTGTTAACGATGATACGGTATTTATAAAGCGGATGCCGTTTTGTCTTCTGTGAAGCCGCGTTGCTTTACAGCTTCATAAATCAGAATACCTGCGGCAACCGATACGTTCAATGATTCTATTTTACCCATTAACGGTATTTTGATCCATTCATCGCACAGGGAAAGGTGTTCGTAGGGAACACCTGTGTCCTCGGCTCCCATAATGATACATACAGGGTCTTTATAGTTTGCTTTGGTGTAATCATAATCACCTTTTTCCGTGGCTGCTACAATCTTGAATCCGCAGTCTTTCAGATACTTGATGGTATTAGTCAGATTTTGTTCGCGGCATACGGGAAGAGTGTGCAGAGCTCCTGCTGATGTTTTCATTGCGTCGGCATTGACACTGACACTGTTTTTCGAGGGAATAATAATGGCATCTGCACCGGCACATTCGCAGGTACGGGCAATGGCTCCGAAGTTACGTACATCGGTAATTCCATCCAGCATGACGAATAGGGGTGTTTTTCCTTCTTCAAACAAGAAAGGTACCAGATCTTCTGTTTTCTGGTAGGTGACAGAGGAGATGAATGCTACAACTCCCTGATGGTTTTTCCGGGTAATACGGTTAATACGCTCCACGGGTACACGCTGAACAGGGATGAGGGTATTTTTCAAGCAGGCAAACAGTTCTTTGGACAGTTCGCTCTGTATATCTTTCTTCACCAATACTTTATCTATCTCTCTTCCGGCTTGTATGGCTTCAATAACAGCGCGTACACCGAAAATCATTTCATTCTTTTCTAACATATTTAATAAGTGGTTAATGGTTAGTGACAGGTGGTTAGTGGTAATTGGCACTAGCCACTTATCAGCGCCTTTGCATTGTTCAGGGCTGCCTCTGTCAAGGTAGCCCCACTTAGCATATTGGCAATTTCTTTTACTCTTTCTTCATCAGTCAGGCGGCGGATGTGGCTGTTGGTGCCTGTTTCCGTATCTTCCTTATATACTTTATAATGAGTGATGCCGCGTGCTGCAATCTGGGGCAGGTGGGTGATGCTGATGACCTGACGGTTTTGTTTTCCCATCTCCTGCATGATGAGCGCCATTTTCTCGGCGATGGAACCGGAAACTCCGGTGTCTATTTCATCAAAGATGATAGTAGGCAGTTTCACAGCTCCGGCTATCATGGCTTTCAGCGAAAGCATGACACGGGCAATCTCACCACCCGATGCTACGGAAGCTACATTTTGTAATGTTCCATTCTTGTTGGCCGAAAACAGGAATGTCACACTGTCCATCCCTTTACTGTCCGGTTCCTTGCGCGGATTCAGTTCCACCACAAAGCGCACATTGGGCATACCGAGAGGAACCAGCAGGCTTTGCATCTGTCTTTCAATGTGCTTGCCCGATTGGGAACGGAGTTTTGTCAACACAGCAGCTTGCTTTATCACTTTGTCATATAGCGTTTCTTTTTGGGCGGTAAGTTCTGCTATACGGTCATCAAAAGAAGTGATGGCGTTCAGCTTCTCATGATAGTCGGTTTGCACGGCTATCAATTCCTCTATTGTTTGTACGTGATGCTTCTGTTGCAAAGAGTAGATTAAGTTCAGGCGTTCATTTACATAATCCAGACGGGTGGGGTTGAACTCCACTTCCTCCTGTGCGCCTGCTATTTCATGCGACAGATCTTTCAGCTCTATGTAACAACTGTCTAAACGCCCTATCCATTCCTGGGCACGTGTGTACACTCTCGCTATGTTATGCAGGGTTTGCATACATTCTTTGGTAGCGGACAACAGGCTGGCATCTTCCGAAGCCATTATTTGGTCCACTTTGTACAAGCCCGCTTTTATCTCTTCGGCATGATTCAAGGTTTCGGCTTCCTGTTCCAGTTCGGTTTGTTCTCCTTCCTGAAGGTTTGCATCATCCAGCTGTTCCAGTTGGAACCGGATGTAATCTTCATCCTTCCGGCTTTGCTCGGCTTGCGTTATGAAGTCGGCCAGCTGTTTGCATATGTTCCTGTACTCGGTATAAATATCCTTGTATGCTGAAAGTTCGTTGTCATCTTGTGCCAGGATATCCAATACATTCAATTGGAATCCCTCACTGTTGAGCAACAGGTTTTGATGCTGGCTATGTACATCTATCAGTTTCTCGCCCAGTTCCTTCATCTGCGCCAATGAGGCCGGAGTATCGTTTATGAATGCGCGGCTTTTACCTGATGCATATAACTCGCGGCGGATAATACATTCATCCGGATCATATTCCAAATCTCTTTGGGTAAAGAAAGGCTCCATCTGATAGGCGGAGATGTTGAAACGTGCTTCTACAATACATTTATTGGCGCCTTTCTTGATCGCTTTGATATCGGCCCGTTGTCCCAGTAACAAGCCGATAGCGCCTAGAATAATCGATTTACCGGCGCCGGTCTCTCCGGTGATGACAGAGAAGCCGGGGGTGAAACTGATATCCAATGTATCAATCAATGCATAATTCTGTATATAGATAGATTGCAGCATATTCTTGCTCCTTTTTAATAATTTGCTGATTTGTCAATTTGCTAATTTGCTGCGCTGTTGTATTCCGCATGGTAATTAGCGCATTAGCGCATTAGCACATTAGCACATTGGCAACGTGGCAAATTAAGAAATTATTTATTATTTACCAGTCTGTCAATAATATCCCTTGCTACTTCCTGTTTGCTTTTCAGCGGATAAGGAGTTGCTCCCTGACGGTCTATAATCGTTATTTTGTTGGTGTCACAACGAAACCCGGCTCCTTGGTCGTTCAATGAGTTCAGTACAATGAAATCAAGGTTCTTACGTTCCAGTTTTCTTTGTGCATTTTTTGTTTCATCATTTGTTTCCAAGGCAAATCCCACTAATGTCTGTCCGTCTTTTTTCCGGTTTCCCAGTGCGGCGGCAATGTCTTGTGTGGGTTTCAGTTGCAGTGTTAAATTATCTTTCTCTCTTTTGATTTTATGACCGGCTACGGTTTCCGGGGTAAAGTCGGCCACTGCCGCACACAGGATGCCGGCCGAAGCTGTAGGAAACTCGCGGATGGCGGCTTCGTACATTTCTCCGGCACTTTCCACATCTATGCGGCGGATGTTAGGGTGATGGGCCTGAATCGTTACCGGTCCGCTGATTAGCGATACTTCCGCTCCACGTGAAGCGCATTCCTCGGCAAGTGCGAATCCCATTTTTCCTGAAGAATAATTGCCGATAAAGCGTACCGGATCTATTTTCTCGTAGGTTGGACCGGCGGTAATGACTACTTTCTTTCCGGCCATGTCTTGTTGTTTGGCAAAGAAAGCTTCCAGAATTTCCACTATTTTTTCCGGTTCTTCCATTCTGCCTTTTCCTACCAGATGGCTTGCCAGTTCCCCTTCTGCCGGTTCTATAATATGATTTCCGTAAGAACGGAGCGTGTCCAAATTCTTCCGGGTGGAAGGGTGTGCGAACATATCCAGATCCATTGCCGGAGCTACGAATACGGGAGCTTTCATTGACAGATAAGTCGTGATCAGCATATTGTCCGCTATTCCGTTGGCCATTTTACCAATAGTGGATGCGGTAGCCGGAGCGATAATCATGGCATCCGCCCATAGTCCCAAATCAACGTGGCTGTTCCATGTCCCGTCACGCTGGGCAAAAAACTCGCTGATAACAGGTTTGCTTGTTAATGCAGACAAAGTGATAGGTGTGATGAATTCTTTGCCTGCGGGGGTAATCACGACTTGTACTTCCGCTCCCTTCTTAATAAGTCCGCGAATGAGTATAGCCGCTTTATAGGCGGCTATACTTCCGGTTATACCTAGTACGATTTTTTTTCCTTTCATACTCATTTCATCATTCCCGATTCACGTAGTCTGATTTTTGTCAGTACGTTTTTCGTGTTCAGCGTAAAGTCACCGTTCAGTATCCAGCTGTAGTAGCCCGGATCTTTTTGTAATACTTCGCTGACCGACATTCCTTTGTATTTCCCAAAATTAAAGACTTCCACGCCTTTGTCATCATAAACAATGCGTCCGGCGAAATCTACGTTCTTGTTGAAACTTGAATATTCGGCTAGAAATGCCATATCGTTTTGCAATTCTTCCGGATAGCGGTCCAATTGGGATTTCAGTACTTCGTATGTGGCACGTGTGTCGGCTTCGGCTGTATGGGCATCTTCCAGATTCTTTCCGCAATAGAATTTATAGGCGGCAGACAGGGTGCGCTGTTCCAGTTTGTGATAAATCACCTGCACGTCAATGAATTTTCGTTTCATCATGTCAATGTCTACTCCTGCGCGCAGGAACTCCTCGGCCAGAACCGGAATGTCGAAACGATTGGAATTGAAACCGGCAAGGTCACATCCCTCAATGTCCCGGGCTATCTCTTTTGCCACTTCCTTGAAAGTAGGGCAGTCCGCCACATCTGCGTCATAAATACCGTGGATGGCAGAAGATTGTTCGGGAATATGCATTTCCGGATTGATACGCATGGTCTTCGTTTCTTCGTTGCCGTTTGGGTACACCTTCAGATAGCATATTTCCACTATTCTGTCTGTGTTTATATTTGTTCCCGTTGTTTCCAAATCGAAAAAAACAATAGGATTCTTCAAGTTCAATTTCATTTTCAGCTTGTTTTATATATTGTTTTTCCGCCACATGGTGGCGTGTCGTTTTTAGTCGTTCAGCATCATAGGCATCAGCAGCATCAGCAGGTCTTCTTTTTCTTCCTGTTCTACAGGAACAATAACACCCGCACGTGAAGGATCAGCCAGTTCGAAAAGTATTTCCTGTGCCGAGATATTGTTTAAAATATCGATCAGGAATGTTGATTTAAAGCCGATGCTCATGGGGCTTCCTGTATATTGGCAAGTCAGTGTTTCTTCTGCTGAGGTGGAGAAGTCTATGTCTTGTGCGGAGATCTGGATCTGATTTTCACTGAGGCGGAGTTTTATCAAACTGCTTGCTTGTGATGAGAATACAGATACACGGCGGAGCGCACTGATCAGCATCATGCGGTCAATGGTGGCCTTGTGCGGATTATCCTGCGGAATTACTGAATTATAATTGGGATAGCGTCCTTCGATAAGACGGCATATCATGCTGTAGTTTTCTAATGTAAACGTAGCGTTACGGTCGTCAAAATCAATTTGCACATCTCCTTGTTCTTTCGGCAACAGGTTCTTCAGCAGGGTTGCCGGTTTCTTGGGCAGAATGAAAGCGGCTTTTTCATCGCCGTGTGCCACAAATGTTTTATTGCGTACTAATTTGTGCCCGTCTGAGGCTACGAAAGTGATGTCTTCGGTAGTGATATCAAAATAAATACCATTCATTACCGGACGTAACTCGTCATCGGCAGTAGCGAACAAGGAACGGTTGATACCCGCCAGCATCACCGGAGCGCCCATTGTTACGTGTACCGCATTTGCGCCTAATGCAGGAGCCTGCGGATATTCGTCGGCATTTTGTCCCATCAGGCTGTATTTACCATTCTGATATTGTACGGTGATTTCCAGATTCTCTGTATTTACCAGGAAAGTCAGTGGTTGTTCGGGTATTTCTTTCAGGGCTTCGAGTATGGTTTTTGAAGAAACGGCAAAGCGTCCGTCACCGTCACTTTCATTTACTTCCAAAGAAGTGGACAGGGTCGTTTCGCTGTCAGAAGCAGTGAGCGACAACGTTCCGTCAGTCAGTTCCATTAAGAAACAATCAAGAATAGGTAACGAATTTTTAGAGTTGATTACTCGGCTAATAGCTTGTAAATGACTGAATAATCCAGTACTTGAAACGATGAACTTCATAGTTTTATATTATTATATTTATATTCTATATCTCTATATTCATTTAACTGCCAAAGTTACGAAAAGATTATGGTTCAAGCGCAAAAAATGGCGAAAAAATTAGTTTACTCGCAAGGAAAAGTGTACTTTCGTGGCGAATTTAAATAACGTAATATGGAATTAGCAGGAAAAGTAATAGCAGTCCTCGAACCGAGAGGAGGAGTTTCAAAGACAGGAAATGAATGGAAAGTACAAGAATACGTAATTGAAACGCATGATCAATATCCTAAAAAAATGTGTTTTGACGTATTTGGAGCAGATAAGATAGCGCAATTTAATATTCAGGCAGGTGAAGAGTTGAATGTGTTTTTTGATGTGGATGCCCGCGAGTGGAATGGTCGTTGGTTCAACAGTATCCGTGCGTGGAAAGTAGAGCGTGTGGGTGCCCAGGGACCTGTTGCACCG
Source organism: Phocaeicola sp. GP0067 (assembly GCF_031119655.1). NCBI lineage: Bacteria > Pseudomonadati > Bacteroidota > Bacteroidia > Bacteroidales > Bacteroidaceae > Phocaeicola > Phocaeicola sp. GP0067. The sequence goes on along the minus strand of NZ_JAVHZY010000018.1, from coordinate 88,437 downwards.
GATGCTCCGTTTCCTCCCATGAATGCTGCTCCCGCTGCACCGGTAGATTTTGCCGCGACAGACGAGAAGGATGATTTGCCTTTCTAGGGGATAGAGGATTCCCATAAACATAAATAAGCCGGCAGAATCCGTGAAAAGGATTTTGCCGGCTTATTTATGCTTATAAGTCAATTTCTGTAGGGATATTCAATCTATAAAATTAACCAACTAATCCATAATTTTTTTGAATATGAACTAGTTGGTTGGAATCATAATGTTTTTTTAATATCCCTAATAATAACTCATATATTGATTGTGGTTTTTCTTTTCGCGTTCTTGGTGAATTTTATTAATATCCTATTTTGATAGAAGAAACATTGTCATTAAGATTATAGTCTCCTAGATTAGGAACATTTTTAGTATAAGTATTATTCCATCCGGGTCCGTCTATTATTAAGAATGAATACATGCGACCACCATAATTCTTGTCTGCGTATAATCTTACTGCTACAGGTGAGGTTGGAAAACCGGGATTGGTTGTTGATGCTTTGAAAGAACTAATACAATTATCAAAGCTATAGCTGTTTAAATCAGGATAATTTCCTGCGCCTATTTTTAATTCAGCTCCGTTGTAATTTGTATCTTTATAAAATGTAGCTTCGGCTGCAAGTCTACTTGCTCTTGTTGCTTTTGTGTTAATGTTTAGTGTTTTGTCAAATTCACTTTCGTTATCATAGTAAGTAATTATTCCGGCATTGAAAAATGTAACAAGGATAGGGTTTTGATCAAGTTTTTCTGCCGTTTTTTGAACTTCTTTGTCGATGTAAACAATAGAAGAATCATTTGTGTAATTGAATTCCGAGGTGTAATTTTTTCCTTGGTAATTGAATGTGGTAGATCGGACTAAATTTTTAAGTGGTGTGACTTGTTGTCTTACTTCCACTAAATCATCATTGTTACTACATGCACTAAAGCATATGAGCATCACGCTCAATAAAAAGCTTGCTAAATTTTTCATAACTATTATTTTTTATTGGTTAATAAATAAGCACTTTCAAATATATGGATTTTATTGTAGAAAATAAAATAATTTTGATTCTTTTTTTTATGAAAACAAGCTTCCTTTTGGAGAAGACAAAATAATAAGATTTATATGTGTTGTCTTGATGAGATGGAACTTTCTGAAAATTGTATATGTTTGAAGAGTAAATGCCATTATTTGCGAAAATAATGGCATTACTCTTATTGTTAATTATAATGTTTTCATTCTTAAAATGTTGTATAGAAAATTTGCATCTTTAATTTGTTTTTTTCGTTTGTGCCTCCTTTTAGTGCAGCACTTTCCATGTCTAAACTATTGGATATAGCAACCACTTCATTGTTTGAGTTACTTTCTACTTTAACAGGAATTAATACAACTTTATTCCAATCTGGATTCTCGGACTCCCATTTCTTCCAGTCTTCCTCTTTATTAGGATTTCCTCCTGATGCTATTATCTCTCTCTTCCGCTCTTCAATACAATAAGTAATTAAAGGGGCAATGTTAGTAAAAGTGTATGTATTATTACTACTGCTATATTGACTTAAAAAAGATGTTTTGTTATTAGTGATCTTGTTTTCCTCAAAAAAAGAGAACATATCCTGCTTTCTAACCATCAATACATATTGAGGTATATTCATTGGATATTTGGACTCCTCTTCGTTATAACGGGTAAATGATACATTCACACCGTTTAGAGTGTCATTTTTGTGCTCGCTGTAAATTTCTGTAATGGGGAAGATTGCTTCGGTGAAAATACCTGCAGGGCTTTTTATATAAGTACGATTGGGATTTTCAACTAAGTCATTAAGTCTGTTATCATTCTTAAAGTGGTTAGCTTGTATTACTTCCTTGGTTGCGGCAAAATCATAAAATCTAGAGGATAGGGAGTCTTTTTTTCCTGAAGAACTTTCCAGCATGAGGTCATAATAGAGGCGAAGCGTTATATTGTTTATATACAAAATAGTACCATCTCCATGAGTGGATTGTACGTAAATACCTTTTAATACATTTTTGATAAAAGCACTAGCGTCTTTATAATAATTTTTGTCTTCTTTGTACTTGTTATACATGAATTCTCCTAATTCTTTAGGTAATTTGACGGCTTGGGTTATTACCCTAGTGCCAGAGTAAGTGTCGTCCATTGCAGAAGGACCAACGGCAGAATATGCTTTTAAGGCGATAGGTTTAGCTTGTTTATTATAATAATCCGACGGATTTACACTTGTATAAAAAGTGTTTATGTTTTTTTCTGCAATAACCTTGTTTAGCGTATCAACTTGTAAACGCATACCGTTTAAAGAATCACCGAAAAAAGTAGAATATTGTAAAAATAGACTAAGACCTGTGATATCTGTTATATCTTCTTCAAATTTGAAGTTGTCCATACAGGTGAACTGTGCTATAAAGTCGGCAGTAAATTCTCCAAATTGCTCATCGGTATATCGTCCTAAATATGCAGTACTGGTACGTGCATAAACGGAGTCGGCCAACAGAGATTTGGTGGTAAACTCATAACTGTCTGTATTTGCCGGAATCTTATCTCCACCGGGGATAAGATCAGTCCCGATGCCGGTTGTTGAATCATCGCAACTATAAATAAGTGCAGCCAACAACAATGCGCATAAGTATTTGATTTTCATCTTTATTATTCTTAGTGAGTTATTTCTTTTCAAACTCCCATACTTTGTCATAGAACTCATTGAAAGCATCTACATAGGTATCGGCAGGCTGATAGTCGAGCACGGGCACACCCGATTCACGGGCGAACTTCATGACATTCTCGTTCACTTTTTCGCTGTTTTGTATCACACCGTCGGAGTAGGCAATGGCCAGTTTGCACAGCTCCTCGTAATTTGCCGGAGATTTGACGATGCTTTCCACATCATTCTTTTCAATGCCTTTCAGCATGAGTTTTTCAGTCAGATTACCTTCGCAGTCCGATTTGAAATCATCTTCAAATACCGAAAATACTACTTTTGAGTCTCTGAATGACGGTTCATCCTGATAAGCCTTCTTGATATAAAGAGGTACAAATGCACTCATCCACCCTTGGCAATGGATAATGTCCGGACACCAGCGTAATTTCTTTACCGTTTCCAATACGCCGCGTGCATAAAAAATAGCACGTTCGTCATTGTCTTTGTATTCTACACCGTTTTCGTCAGCTACCATTTGGCGGTGCTGGAAATAGTCGTCATTGTCAATGAAGTAAACCTGCATACGTGCAGCTTGGATAGATGCTACCTTGATAATCAGCGGATGGTCCGTATCGTCTATGATTAAATTCATGCCGGACAGGCGGATGACTTCGTGTAATTGGTTTCTGCGTTCATTGACATTGCCCCATTTTGGCATAAAAGTTCTGATTTCTCTGCCTTTTTCCTGAATAGCCTGAGGAAGAAATCTTCCCATGTTTGCCATTTCGGATTCGGGAACGTAAGGGGTAATCTCTTGTGTAATAAATAAAACTTTATTTGCCTTCATCTTAACTTTTTGTTGCTCATAATCATTTTGCAAAGATATAAAAAAAATAGATGAGAGTGGCAAGAAACGAGGAATAATAATTCCTTATGATATGTTAAGTGGCTGGTAATTAGTCATTAGCAATTTGAGGTTAATGGCCGATGTCTTGCGGAATTAGGTGAAAAACGGGAAAGAACAAGTGGCCGGCCGGTGGCTGAAGAGGGCTTATTGCGCCATATCTGCAAGGTATTAACCGCTTATTACTAACTACTCATCATTAATTAAAACTCTTTTTTTCTTCGTTATCTCCCAAATAATGGTTTACTTTGCAGCCGTTTTAAATGAAACTACTCAAACAAAAGAGATAAAAAGATGAAGTTAGTTCAAACAATCAAAGAGCTTCAGTCAGAGCTGGATGCCCTGCGCAGTGAGGGAAAGACAATAGGTCTGGTACCTACGATGGGTGCACTCCATGCCGGACACGCTTCGTTGGTGAAACGTGCTGTTGCAGAAAATGATGTAGTGGTGGTAAGTGATTTTGTGAATCCTACCCAGTTTAACGACAAAAATGACTTGGCAAAATATCCGCGTACATTGGATGCCGATTGTGAATTGTTGGAAAAAGTAGGGGCGGCTTTTGTTTTTGCTCCGTCTGTAGAAGAGATTTATCCTGAGCCTGATACCCGGCAGTTCAGCTATGCGCCGTTGGACACAGTGATGGAAGGCCGTTTCCGTCCGGGACATTTCAATGGAGTATGCCAGATAGTGAGCAAGCTGTTTATGATTGTAAATCCTACCCGTGCTTATTTCGGCGAGAAAGATTTCCAGCAGTTGGCTATTATTCGTGAAATGGTGAAACAGATAGGGTTCAACGGACTGGAAATTGTAGGTTGTCCTATTGTGCGTGAGGAAGACGGGCTGGCATTGAGCAGCCGCAATGCACGGCTTTCTGCGGTGGAGAGAGAGTATGCGCTGAATATTTCGCAGACTTTATTTAAGAGTTGTACTTTTGCAAAATCTCATCCGGTCGCTGAGACTCAGAAGTTTGTAGAAGATGCGATTGCTGCCGCTCCGGGTTTGCGTCTGGAATATTTTGAAATAGTAGACGGCACTACGCTTCAGAAAATAACGGATTGGGAAGATACGGATTATGCAGTAGGTTGCATTACGGTATTTTGCGGAGAGGTACGTTTGATAGATAATATAAAATATAAGGGATAGTGATCGTTAACCATTAGAATTATGATGATTGAGGTATTAAAGTCGAAACTGCATTGTGTCCGTGTAACGGAAGCCAATTTGAATTACATGGGTAGTATTACGATTGACGAGGACTTGATGGATGCCGCCAACATGATTGCCGGCGAGAAAGTGCACATTGTGGATAATAATAACGGCGAGAGGTTTGAAACTTATATTATTAAGGGTGAGCGCGGTTCGGGATGTATTTGTCTGAATGGGGCTGCTGCCCGGAAAGTACAGGTGGGTGACATTGTGATTATCATGTCATACGCCATGATGGATTTTGAGGAAGCTAAATCGTTCAAGCCGACGGTGGTTTTCCCCGATTCGGCGATGAACAAGATTGTATAACGATATTTTTGTTCGGTAATCCAAAAGCCCGGTAGACGTGAGTCTGATACGGGCTTTATTTTTTTATCCGCAATCATAGGGCAATAAACTTTCATTTATTATCCGGTAGTATGATTGCGGATAATCTGTTTATATGGATTTCTCCTTGATAAGTCCTGTCCGGTAGGCCATCAGCAATTTCTTTAAATCGTTGATCTGTGTCACCAGTTCCCGTCCTTTGTCAGTGTCCTTTACCATCATGCGTTGGGTGCTCATTTCTACTATCTGAGTGCTCGATTTGATATCCTGCCCTTCTTCAATGGCTTTTTGCATTGAGGTGAACGGTTCGTGCTGTACCAGTTGGAATCCGCGCGAATGGTATACCAGTGTATATCCGGCAATTCCGGTTTCCGAATGATACGCTTTAGAGAATCCTCCGTCTATGACCATCATCTTGCCGTTTGCTTTTATCGGATTCTCACCTTGGATGGTTTTTACGGGTACATGCCCGTTGATGATATGGCGGTGTGTTCCTATCACGCCGAACTCGTCCAGCAGCATGTCACATACTTTTTCTTCATTGCGCAGGCTGTAATAGTGACCTTTCACTTCCTTGTGCAACTCTTTCTCTTTTAAGAAGTAACGTTCAAAAGTAGCCATTTTGTCTTTGTCGAAAGCAGGGGAGTCTTTGCCACACCACAAGTACCATACATAGTCTACAGCAAAGGGTCTGTCCTCGTTGTCTTCCTCAGCGAAGAAGGCGGTACGGATCAAATGCCCTACTTTTTCCAGCAAGGCTTTTCCCTTGTACGTTTTTCCGGCTATGGACACATCTTTCAGCGTACCGTCGGCATTCAAGGGAATGGAGGCGTGGAACAGCAGATTTGAGTTGCTCACCGTGTACATGCATCCGTAACGGAACAGGCAGCGGATATGTTTTTTCAATTTCTCACTGCTGACAAATGAACGATGGAGTTTGTTCATAATTTCCCGTTCTTCGTCTGTCAGCTTATAAGGATCGGCAGGATCTACCGTAGGAAGAAAACTGTCTTTCAGCTCATATTCTTTTCCATTGGGCATTGTGATGGTCTTACGCTCGAAGTCTATACGGTGTAGCAGCATACGGTCGTCCATCTCGAAATCGGGGCGGCGCCTGATAATCTCCGCTTCCAGCTTGAACTGGATAACACTGATTGCTTTGTGCATCTGGCCTATCATGCGCAGCGTCTTGGCATTGTACGTACAGTCTTCTTTCTCTACTTTCGGTCCGAACAGGGTGCAGGGATCATCAGCGTATGTTTCCATGACAAAGGTGGCCAGGGGCAGAAGGTTGATGCCATATCCGTCCTCCAGAGCGGCAAGGTTGCCATAACGCATGGCCAGGCGTAGCACGTTTGCCATACAGCAGTCGTTGCCGGCTGCGGCTCCCATCCATAAAATGTCATGGTTTCCCCATTGTACGTCGAAATTATGATAATCGCATAATATGTCCATAATGCGGTGGGGGGCAGGGCCACGGTCGAATATATCACCCAGCACATGCAGTGTGTCTATGGTGAGCCGTTGGATGAGGTTGCATAGGGCAATGATAAAGTCATCGGCGCGGCGGGTAGAAATGATGGTGCTGATGATGACATTAATATACGCCTGTTTGTTGGGAACCATTGAGTTTTCGTGCAACAACTCCTGAATGATATACGAGAATTCTTTGGGAAGCGACTTCCGCACTTTGGAACGGGTATATTTGGAGGATACATTTTGGCATACACGTACCAACTGGTTCAACGTGATGACATACCAGTCGTCCAGGTCTGTTTCCACTGCTTTTACCAGATCCAGTTTTTGTTCCGGATAATAAATCAGCGTACATAGTTCTTTTTTTTCATTCTCGCGCAGGGTATTGCCGAATATTTCATTTACTTTTCTTTTGATGGCCCCGGAAGCATTCCGCAATACATGCTGGAATGCCTCGTACTCTCCGTGCAGGTCGGCAAGGAAATGTTCTGTACCTTTAGGCAGGTTCAGAATAGCTTCCAGGTTGATTATTTCCGTACTGGCATCGGCTATAGTGGGGAAACTATGCGACAGCAGTTGCAGGTATCGCATATCTTCCTGTATGGTTTCCGGGGTGATAGAATTATAAGCGTTCATAGCTGGAAATTATATAAAAAACATAAGTATTAATTGGGCTATAATGACCCGGCTGAACATGGACAGCGGATATACGGTGGCATAACTCACTGCCGGATTATCACCGGGTAACGTGTCATTGGCATAGTTCAATGCCATAGGGTTTGCCATGCTTCCACACAGCATGCCACAGGTGCTTCCGAAGTCGAGGTGGCTTATGCGGAGGGCCACTAATGCCATAATGACTACCGGAATAAAGGTGATGGCGAAGCCTACAGCTATCCAGATGGCTCCTTCGGGGCGCATCACTGTCTCGAAGAAATGTGCGCCTGCATCCAGTCCCAGGCAAGCCAGATAGAGGGATAACCCGATACCGCGCAGCATCAGGTTGGCACTCCGGGTGGTATAAGTGATGAGGTGGAAACGGGGGCCAAAGCATCCGATAAGAATTCCTACTACGATAGGTCCGCCTGCCAGGCCTAATTTAACGGGAGTGCTGATGCCGGGGATGGCGATAGGGATGGAGCCTAGTATCAATCCCAGTACAATACCTATAAAAATGGCGGCAAGATTAGGGTCCTTCAACGTTTTAACCGCATTGCCCAATACTTTTTCCACATTCTCTATGGCTTTGGCTTCTCCCACTACGGTCAGCCGGTCGCCCAGTTGGAGGATCAGCCCCGGTGTGGCAAGCAGTTGTACCCCGCTGCGCATCACACGGCTGATGTTGATGCCATAGCTGTTGCGCAGACGTAAAGAGCCTAGTTTTTTCCCGTTTATTTCGGGGCGGCTGATAACGATATGTTTGGAAATCAATTGGCTGTCTATGGCATTCCAGTCGATGTCTTCTTTATTCCAATCCTGGTTTTCCTGTTCGCCGAAAAGAATCGTGAGCGAGGGAGCGTCCTTTTCGGTGGTGATAACCAGCAGGCGGTCATTCTCTTTCAGTATTTTTTCGGAAGTGGGGATGCTTACCGTACCTTCCCGCCATAAACGGGAGATAACAAATTTAGGATAGCTTAATAAAGCTACTTCTTTTATGCTTTTATTGAAAATGGCGGGATTGTGCACTTTGAAGGTGGCAATGAACGTTTGATTGGTGTCCTCGTGCTCGTGAATGTTGATATCTGAGGGACGGACAAATAATTTGCGTACCAGCAGCATGGCCAGAATAACACCTACCACTCCCAGCGGATAGGTTACGGCGCAACTTAACGCAGCGCCACTGGCGGGTTCCCCCATTTGTTTCAATGTCTGTTGGGCGGCCCCCAAAGCGGGAGTATTGGTGGTGGCTCCACAAAGGATGCCTACCATATCGCTCATCGGTATGCCTCCCAGTTTGCTGAAAAGCACCGTCATGACCGTACCTGCCAGAATAACGCCTATGCCCAGCATATTGAGCTGTACGCCGCCTTTACGGAATGAACTGAAAAAGCCGGGACCTACCTGCAAGCCCAGTTCGTATACAAAAAGCACAAGACCGAAACTCTCGGCGTAATTCAGCATATTCGGGTCGATTGAGAATCCCAGGTGTCCGGCCAGAATACCGGCAAAAAAGACGAAGGTAACTCCCAATGAAATGCCAAACAGGTGGATTTTACCTAAACCGAGCCCCACGGCAATGATAATCGAGAGGATTACAACCGCCTGTAAAGGCGTGTGTTCAAAAAATAAGCTATTTAACCATTCCATATTGCAAAGATAGTACATTTTTAAGTTCTGCAAGCGATAAATAGGTATTTATGGATGGAACATGACTCATCTCGTTCTATAAATGATCCTTTTCCTCCAGCCACGCATCAATCAGTTTTCTTGCCAGGCTCAGCTTTTTGGGTATCTCCGGCAAGTTGTCTTTGGTATAGAAAGCGCCGGCATTCAGTTCTTCTTGTTGTAGTTTGATGTTTCCGCTTTCATAATCGGCGGTGAAGCCTATCATGATTCCGCTGGGATAAGGCCACGGCTGGCTGCCGAAATATTTCAGGTTTTTGATATGGAGTCCTGTTTCTTCCAGTACCTCGCGGTGCACACATTCCTCCAAAGTTTCGCCCGGTTCAAGAAAACCGGCTACCAAACCGTTGAAGGTTCCCCGGAAGTTGCGGGCGTGGACCAGCAGTATGCTGTCTTCCCGGCGTATCAATACAATGATGGCAGGAGAGATGCGCGGATAAATTTCCTGACGACATTGGGGGCATTTTTTAGCAATAGGAGAAATCTGTACGGTAGGTACGCCGCACATGGGGCAATAGCGGCTGTTCTTGTCCCAATTCAGTATCTGGAAGGCTTTTCCACCCACATTGTACTCTTCCCAAGGCAATACGTCGTATGAACTCCGGAGATCCATCATCAGGTGGCGGTCATTTTCGCTGCCGGGCACCGGGGCATGTACGGAGAAAGTCTTGGCAGTGCGTCCCTCTATCTCTCCGATGGTGTGGATAGTGCTTCCCACCGGAACAGGCATGGGAGGCTCTGTTCCGAAAGGTATGGTGTACATTCCGTTCTTTTTCTCTATCAGCAGCTGATCCTTATAAAAAACGAACCAGCCGCAGGTTTCTATATCTTCTTCCATATTCTTTTTTACCTTGTTGCAATTATTGATTCAATCCTTTCATAGTGAGCTGGATGCGCTTGCGCTCTAGGTCTATGCTCATCACTTTCACCCGTACATGCTGATGGATGCTGACTACGGTGGTGGGGTCGCTCACAAATTTGTCGGCCAGTTGTGATACGTGCACCAGACCCTTCTCTTTGATTCCTATATCTACAAAGCAACCGAAGTTGGTAATATTGTTCACAATGCCGGGCAGTTCCATTCCTTCAGTCAAATCCTCTATGGTCTTTACATTCTTGTCAAATTCAAAAACTTGGATTTGTTGCCGTGGGTCGCGTCCCGGCTTGTCCAATTCCTGCATGATGTCTGTCAGGGTGGGAAGCCCCACTGTCGGGGTGACATACTTCTTGATATCAATCCGGCTGCGCAGTTCTTTGCTTTTTATCAGTTCGTCTACGGTGCAGTTCAGGTCTTTGGCTATCTGCTCCACTATGGGATAGCTTTCGGGATGCACGGCCGAGTTGTCCAGCGGATTCTTCGCTTGTGGGATACGCAGGAACCCTGCGCATTGCTCAAACGCTTTCGCTCCCATCCGGGGTACTTTCAATAACTCCTTGCGTGAACTGAAAGGCCCGTTCTCGGTGCGGTAATCCACAATGTTTTGAGCCAAGGCAGGACCTAGCCCCGATATATAAGTCAGCAGATGGCGGCTGGCGGTATTGAGGTTCACACCTACCAGGTTCACACAACTTTCCACTGTCTGGTCCAATGATTTCTTCAATAAAGTCTGGTCCACATCATGCTGGTATTGTCCCACTCCGATAGATTTGGCATCTATTTTCACCAGTTCGGCCAGCGGGTCCATCAACCGGCGGCCTATGGATACGGCTCCACGCACGGTCACGTCGTATTCAGGGAACTCGTCTCGGGCGGTTTTCGAGGCCGAGTAAATGGATGCTCCGTCCTCGCTTACTACAAATACTTGCAATTCACGGTCATAGCGTTGTGAAGTGATGAATTGTTCTGTCTCACGGCTGGCGGTGCCATTGCCTATGGCGATTGCCTCTATCTGATATTGTTCTACCAATTTCACGATGCTGCGGGCTGCCTGTGAGTATTCATTCTTGGGCGGATGCGGATAAATGGTTTCATTGTGTAGCAAAGAGCCTTGGGCGTCCAGACAGACTATTTTACATCCGGTACGGTAGCCGGGATCAACTCCCATGACCCGTTTCTGTCCCAAAGGAGGAGCCAGCAGAAGCTGTCTCAGGTTTCCGGCGAAGACGCGGATTGCCTCCTCGTCGGCTTTCTCCTTGCTCAAGGCTGAAAATTCGGTTTCGATGGAAGGCTTCAGAAGCCGCTTGTACGCATCACGCACTGCCTCGCCTACCTGGCGGCTGCATTCATTGTTGCCACGGACATACATTTGTTCCAGCCGTCCGGCGCACTCTTCGTTATCAGGACTTATACTTACTTTCAACAGGCCTTCCGACTCTCCCCGGCGGATAGCCAGCAGACGGTGGGAGGAACAGCGTTTCAAAGGTTCGCTGAAGTCGAAATAATCGCGGTATTTGGCGGCTTCTTCCTCTTTGCCTTTCACCACTTTGGAGGTGATGACGGCTTGTCGGGAAAATTGGTTGCGCAGTTGGTTGCGGGCGCGCTCGTCCTCGCTCACTTGTTCGGCTATGATGTCGCGCGCGCCTTTCAGCGCATCCTCTTCGTCTTTCACATCTCCTTTCACAAAAGCGGGGAGACGGCTGTCTAGATGGTTTTCGCGTTGCAATAACAGTAAGGTGGCAAGCGGTTCCAGTCCTTTTTGCCGTGCCGCTTCGGCGCGGGTCTTACGTTTCGGCTTATAGGGCAGATATATGTCTTCCACTTCGGTGGCATCCCAACTCTGTTCAATGCGTTTGCGCAATTCTTCTGTCAGTTTGCCCTGTTCTTCTATGGTAGAAAGAATGGTTTCTTTTCGCTTGGCCAGTTCACACAACTTGTCATTTCTGTCTTTAATTTCGCCTATTTGTACTTCGTCCAGTCCTCCGGTTGCCTCTTTCCGGTATCGGCTTATGAAAGGGATGGTAGCTCCCCCGCCCAGTAGAGATAATGTATTGTCTACTTGATGTACGGAAACCTTCAGGGCTGCGGCAATCATTTTATTGAATAGTTCCATGTCTGTTGTTTTCTTTTGGGGGCAAAGGTATAAAAAAGGTATGGGTTTTTCCGTATAATTTGAGGTTGAAAACAATGTATCTTATCCGTTCGCTCGGTATTCTCTTGATTTTGAAATGACTGCATCGATCCAGGAAGTCATGGAAACATTGTGTTTATTGGATGACAACTTATCATGGGAAAAGAAAAATACAGGATAAATAATTAAGTTTACAGACAATGGCAAATTCGGATTTCTATTATGGTGCTTATCCAGCAGAGTATTCTAATTCGTTGTCTGGAATTTTTGATATGAAAATGCGAAATGGCAATACTACGGATTTTGCACATGCTGTTCAATTAGGCATTTGGGGATTTGATTTATCATCAGAAAGACCAATAAATAAGAAAAGTGGAAGTTCGTACCTCTTTAATTACCGTTACTCATATTCTGGTTTGGCAGATAAGATTAGTGGTTCTGACGAGGGGCTTAATTATCAGGATTTGGCTTTTAAGATAAACTTGCCAACAAAAAAAATGGGAACTTTCACATTTTGGGGTATCGGACTCTTGGATAAAATAATTCAAAGACCGGAAGATGACCCTAAACAATGGGAAACATCTATGGAAAGACAAGAACAGAAGGCTGACTTCCAAAAAGGAGCAATTGGAATGGCACATACTTTATCTTGGAATGATAATACATATCTGAGAAGCAATATAGGCATAACCTTTTCTGGAACCAAAGCAGAGAATCATATTTATGATAATGAATTAAACAGAATACCTGTCGCATTTGCAACAAAGCATGAGACCAATCTTCAAATCAATACATTTATCAATAAACGCTTTAATGCTTTCCATACAAATCGAACTGGAATAAGCTATACAGGAATATTCTATGATTTGAATTTTAATATAAGTCCCAATATCGGATTATCCTATCCAATGGAATGCTATGCTTATGGGGAAGGACAGAATAATGTATTATACATATATTCAAATTCTCTTTTTCAGTTAACAAACAAATTGAAAATGAATGTAGGTATAGGTACTCAGTATATTGATTTATTGCGGATATTCTTTGTGCGCAAGAGGTATGGACAAAGGAGGATTCTATTAAACTGTCTAAAATATTGAATGATGAAACACTTGTTTATATAGATGATGATTTTAAAAAAGAGTTGGACAATAGCTTCATCGGGATAAAAGAAAATAGCGGTTCTTGGAATGATTTTATATTGGATATCAAGCCTGGCGATTCATAGTTAGGGGTAGAACTGTTTAATCCTGATGTATGTAAGAGATTGATAAGTTCATTTCATCGACTGTCAGACGCTAATTCTTTCTCAATTTCTTCAATCGTAGGCAGACTGCCATGGAAGTCTTTCGGCAGGGCTTGCCCCAATTCGTAGTCGGATATGCCGATTGGCTTCTGAAGATCACGCAAGGCATATTCAGCCTTGATACGGTCTTTGCTTTTGCAAAGCAACAATCCAATCGTTCGGTTATCTCCCTCTCGGCAAAGGATGTCATCCACAGCAGAACAGTAGAAGTTGAGTTTACCGATATATTCCGGTATGAACTCCGTGTCTTTCAACTCAATCACTAAATATCTATGCAAAAATGCGTTATACATTAATATGTCGATATAGTAATCATCGCCCGACACCTCTATGTGATACTGCCGCCCCATGAAAGCAAAGCCGGCTCCCATTTCCACAAGGAATTTTTCTACATGCTTGACCAATCCTATTTCCACATCACGCTCATTGTATTCTTTTGTGAAAGTCAGCATATCGAATATATACGGATCTTTGAGCATGGATTTCACATCGTTTGCCTCTGGTATAGGCAGGGTTTCACTGAAATTGTTTGCCAACGCTCCATGTTTGCCGTAATCATCCAGTTTGATAGCTTCTTGCAGATAACGTTTTGACCAATGGGAGGTGATGCTCTGTACCATGTACCAATAGCGTGCCCGAATGTCCTTGACTTGCTGCAAGAGTATGAGATTGTGAACCCATCCCAAATGTTTGATAGGAAGTGAAAGGTGGTGCTCCTGATTATATTCATTGAAAAATTGTATCATATACTGCATATTGCGTACAGAGAAGCCCTTTATTTCGGAATACTCGTTCTTCAAATCCACGGATAAGCGTTGCAAAGTTTTCTTGCCCCAACCGTCAGCGTCTTGGCTTTTTTGTAACATCTCGCCCACGTCCCAATACATTCTGAGCATTTCTTCGTTGGCGGCATAAATTGCCCGTTGCTGGGCAATCAGCACCCTTTGCTTGATTTTGCGAAGCAATACCGCGTAACCATGAAAGTTATTCGCCAAGTTGTCAATCATTTGTATATTTGTGTTCTTAGGCATATTTTTCTTTAATTCGTTTACAAAGTTACTATTATTATTCGGTTGTGCATCAAAAACTTACGATTATTGCTGATTACATCCTATCAATTATTATCTTCGCATAGAAAAGCTCCTCTTTTGTTGCTGGTCATAATCTCCCTCCACCACGTTATCGGCTTCCCGTTTAGCTTTGATTCGTTCTCGGTTATCCAAATTCCCTTTTTGCTTGGCAGTGATATACAGGAAATCTCTGGTTGTACGATGTGGTTGTTTGTTGTCACCGAACAGGTTGAGGACACTCTTAATGTCTGATACATGCTCCGCGTCAAAACAGGGCTTGTAATAGTTCCTTGCCAAACGAATGATGTTGTTTACTGCCTTACGGAAGATATCGCTTGTTTTGAGCCTCGTTGTTTCCTCCGTATGCACAGCTTCCTTGCGGTTAAGTTCGGATTGGTGCTTTGCCTCCAGCTTCATTAGTTCCCTATGGTGGTCACTCTGCATGGTCTGAATTTTATCCTGTAACTGTTCAATGGTTTCCACATGTGTGGAAATATTATCTCTTTGAGCGGATGTTTCCGTTTCCTTTCTTGCAGTTCTAAATCTTTTTTTATAAACTTGCCATTGTTTTTCAGTCAGATCGGTTGGATACTGTGTCATAACTGTATTGCTTGTTACTTTTAAAGATATAATATTTTTCCGATTGACTTGCTGATTTTGAATTTCGGAAATGCCTATAACATTATTCTTTGATTAATTCAAAACAGTTTCTAAGAATTATCTTGAATTTAATAGAAAGATTGTCAGTAAATAAACACATATTTATGGAATGTAAAAGGGTCATGACAGGTTTCTTGATTTGTACAGGTCTTTCAATATCTGCCTTTAGTCAGACAACAGGGAAAATAATAGATACAAAACAGCAACCGATAGAAGGTGCTACGATTGTCATGCAGTTGCCGGATTCTACCTATTTAGGAGCAGCCATATCTGCGGCTGACGGTACATTTACGTTGGAGCAGGAGCCGGATGGTTATTTGCTCATAGTTCAACACCTGCTTTACCAAACCAAACAGGTAAAGGGGCAGACAGCAGATGCAGGCATCATTACGCTGGAGCAGAAAGACTATAATCTGGACGAAGTGGTAATAAAGGGAGAAAGACCATTGGTTAAGGTAGAAAACGGACGGCTTGGCTATGACCTTTCCGCACTATCAGAAAAGCAGTCCGTAAATAATGCTTACGAAGCCATAATCAAACTGCCGGGAGTACAGGAAAAAAATGGAATTCTTTCTCTTGCCGGAGCAAATTCTCTCACAATAGTGATGAACGGCAAGCCTACCACTATGACCTCTGAACAGCTGGAAACATTATTACGCAATACTCCTGTAAATCGTGTGGAAAAAGCGGAAGTAATGTACAGTGCCCCTCCGGAACTTCATGTACGCGGAGCAGTTATCAATGTGGTAATAAAACGCTCACACGACTATTCCTTTCAGGGTGAATTAAGTACCAATTACCAGAACAGATATTTCAGCAGTGGCGGTGCAAACGGAAATTTTCGCTTTTCCACACCAAAAATCACTTTAGATGTAATGTATGGAGCTGACAATATCAAAACTATGGAATACACAGACTTGCTCTCCAGACACACTTTGAATAATAATGTATATGAAATAATGCAGAACGAGAAACTGAGTTCCAAAAGTTGGATGCACAATGTGAGAACCGCTCTGGAATATAACTTCAACGAAAAGAATCATCTGAATGTAGCCTACACGGGAAGTTTTACCCCTGACGGGCATAACCGCAGTATAGCTGATGGAAGTTTTCAGCAGTCCAATCTTGATAAGTTTACAGATAATAAGATGAACAATATAACAGTACAATATAGTTCGGGTATCGGTCTGGAAGTAGGCGGTGATTATACACGTTACACCTCAGACAATAGCCAGACCATGTTCACACAATTATCTGATAAGAGTAAAAACTCATATACCCTGACTGGCGGTCAGCGTATAGACCGTTATTCGATTTATGCAGACCAGAAACATAATCTGACAAATAACTGGGGTATCGGTTACGGAATATCCTACCGTTATGCAAAAGATTATGATTTTCAAACTTATGATAATGTGTCTGGTAATATAAAACCTGAAAATACAGAAGCCGGACTTAATGAACAGACAACTGGTTTTTATTTTTCATTGAATAAAAACTGGGCAACCGGAACCTCATTCTCCATCTCTGCCACAGGAGAATATTATACCATCGGGAATTATCATAAATGGGCTGTATATCCGCAAGCCTCACTGACCTATTTGAAAGGTCCGCAACACATCTTCCAGCTATCCCTATCAACAGACAAGAGCTATCCGGGCTACTGGGATATGCAATCATCCGTTACATATCTGAACGGATATTCCGAACTTCAGGGAACACCGGGATTGCGCCCTATGACAAACTATAACCTGAATGGTACGTACATACTGAAACAGAAGTATATTTTCGGTCTGTTCTACACGCATACATCCGATTACTTTGCCCAAACACCTTATCAGGCAACAGGCCGACTGGCATTGATATACAAAAATACCAACTGGAATTATATGCGTATGATAGGTGCGAATGTCATTCTGCCGCTCAGCATGGGAAACTGGTATGATGCAAGACTCACGCTTGTAGGCATGCAGGCACGGCAAAAATGCGACCGTTTTTTTGATGTACCATTTGACCGCAAAAAATGGCTGTTTATCGGCACACTTGACAACAGCTTCAAAGTAGGCAAGAACCTATCCTTTGAATTGATAGGAAACATACAGACACCTTTCATTCAGGGAACGTTGGATCTCGCCAGTTCATTTAATCTCACAGCCGGAATGAAATGGAATTTTGCCAAAGACAGATGTTCGCTTACGGCACGTTGCAGTGATATATCCAACTCCAGTATGCCGGATATGAAGGTTCGCTTCAAGGAACAATATTTGGATATGGATAGCGGATACTATACCCGTACTGTATCTCTGAATTTCACATACCGTTTCGGTGGTTATAAAAAACAGAAAGTAAAAGGAGTGGATATATCACGATTTGGACACTAAAAAAATGAAAAACAAATAGTGCAACGTAATTTGTGTTAGATGCTTACTGATAATGGTTTATGCTCTCAATAGTTTATTAATCAATAGTTTACTGGTGATAAGTCGGAAATATGGTCGTAGCCTTTAAGGGTATATTCTAAGTGGTGAATATTTAACCATTTTAGTTATTATTAACTCATCTACGGTGTCAATACGAGCGATTTATTCTTTTTTTCGGTGCAATTCGTTTCCGATATTTCACTTCTATTTGGGCTCAATGTCTAAGCCAATACAAAGGTACAATATTTTATCCGATATTGTCTGTTACTTATTGTTTTTTGGTAATAATTTTATTGTAGATATTATTACCTCCACAAAGGCTCTTGTTCCCAATTACGAGGGAAGCCCAACAAGCGAGTTTTCACTGATGGATGGCTTATCAAGAGTTGCTTGAAATCGGTAATGAATGTATTTTCAAGAACAATGGAGTTGAGCCAATACACAACACAGCATAATTGTGGATAAAGAGTTTGTTCTCGGAATGAGAAATCAGCAATCCATGTATTTGGCATACGTTCTGGCATCTTTGGTTTTACTGGAAAGACACGGTTGGACAGTCGTGAATGATGAGCACAACAATTACGAAGCACCGCAAGACACTCTAACCAGCTTCTCAAAAATTTGTGATGATTCAAACCGAACTCTCTTGCGACAGCATGTTTTGCCGTGGCATTTGAAAAATTGGAATAGAGCTTAGAGAGTGTTCCCATTGAGATAACCTCCAATGTTTTCCATACAGGAGGCAGCTCTGGTTCGTTGTATTTGCGGAAATGCTCAGTAATAAAATCATCGTGTGAGCGTTCCACCTCTTTACGGATAACAGCTAAATTGGTAGCAAAACGAGCCTCATTGGTGGCAAAGTTTTCGTCCATAAACCAAAATGCTCCAAATTCAAGAGCAAAGTGCTTGATTATTTTTGTGCGAACAGCAACTTCAATCGTTTGAATGGCAGTAAAGAGCAAAGCCCTAAGTTGCTTATCAAAGGAATACAGGTCGATAATATCTGCAAAACGACAACCTTCTCTAAATTGATGCGTAGTGTGGTCAGCTTCAAAATGTCGCCAATAACCAGCAAGACGAACATAGCTTATGATGTCAAGGGCTTTAACAGCTCGCTCAACATCATCAATAAGCAAACCTCTTTCTTTGAGAATATCAATTTGTTGTTCCGTGGTTATGGCTCGATTTGTATACCTGACTCCCATAAATAAAAATGTCCCGCTGGGTACGCTAATCTTACGGGAAGCGAGCGGGATTTGTTGGTGCAAAGGTAATTAATTATTTCTAACCTACCAAACAATAGAGCAAATATCAAACAGATATTTTTATCTTACCGCTTCTTTTTCAAATGTTTTTCCGTAATTCTGTACTCGGATTTGGGTAACCATTTCCATGCATTTGAAAATAAAGAAGCGTTATGCTACTCTTGTAAGTGCGAAGCTTGAGAAACTAAACACAAAATCAACAAGAATAGGCATGGTAGTTCCCACGTTATAGCGTGGGCTGCTTTACCATATCTGTTGATTTAGGTTTTCTCAGGACCTGCACTTTAAAATGTGGTTATTGGCAGTGTCACACTTCTTTTTTAGGAGAAAGTGTTACGACAAAAAGAAAAAAGTCAATAGATCTAGCAGCTCAATCCGGGGCAGCTAACGAAGTTGTGTCTAGATATGGATCGGCCTCAAAAGAACATTTAGTATCCTATTCTGGTGTTGACTCACAGTACATAAATGGGATTAAAATTTGGAATAAATAAATCGGGTGTCTTTCTGCAAAGAAAAAGAGTCGTTCCGATGCGTTTCCAGGGCTCACAAGGCTCAAGGCTCACTTATGCGGTATTTTAAACCTTGGTAGATGTGTAAGTGTTTGCTTTACAGTCTGTTTGGTGGGACAAAACGTGCGGGTTGAATATTATTCTTTGGTCTTTGGAAAGTTCAGGATTGTCTTGACTTTGTCTGTCGTTTTATAGAATTTGTGTTTGCTTTGACCAGGCTTGTTTTTTGCCGGGTTTTATTCATAATGGCCGGATCAATGGATATGGGGCACATTCGGATTTTTCACGATGCCCGGAATGACCAAGTGATGATGTCAATAGAAGTTTCTTTTATTTATACATTTTTCTTTCCGGTAAATGTCGGATGCGTTCGTGTATGTCTGGGGCTCATTATATTATTCATTTTATTTTTCAGAATATAGTCTTGTCCCCTTCTTTTTATTGTAATTAATTAAAAATCAGCGCATTATTAGGTTTCTTGAAGCTTGTTTTGGGCTTAAATACCGCCTAAGTGAGCCTTTGAGCCCTGAGCCTTGGAAAGCTTGGTGAAAAGACCTTGTAATTCCTTTCAAAAGACCTGTTCTTTGTATAAAAAGACCTTGACGTTTTTTTAAAAGAACCTTGTCTTTGACGCCAAACATCAGGACCTTTTTTTTAAATGTCTGGATCTTTTTCAAAAACAACAAGACCTTTTTTCAAAAGGAACGGGTACAAACGGACGGCCGGTCCGTCTCTTTTCCCAGATAGTGTAATAATTATGAAGAAACTGTTTATTTTACTTGTGTGCCTGTTGCCTGTGTTGGCACAAGCTCAAATGGAAACCTCTGTAGCCGGATTCATCCCTTTATCCGGTAGCGGAAGAATAGTATATAATTTCAATCCCGGATGGCGCTTTCATCGTGGAGACATAAAAGGCGCGGAAGCCGTACGTTTTGATGATACATCCTGGCAGGTAGTGTCTGTTCCGCATACTGTGGAACTGATGCCTGCCGAGGCAAGCGGTTGCCGTAACTATCAGGGTGTGGCATGGTACCGGAAACATTTTGTGATTCCTCAAGATATGAAAGGAAAAGAGGTGTCGCTTCATTTTGAGGGAGCTATGGGAAAACAGGTGATTTATTTAAATGGCAAGAGGGTGCAAGAGCACTTGGGAGGATACCTTCCTTTCACTGTGCAACTGACGGAACAGGGGGTACAGCCCGGAGACAGTTGCTTGCTGGCAGTGATGACGGATAATAGTGATGATAAGAATTTTCCTCCGGGAAAACGTCAATATACCTTGGATTTCGCTTATCATGGAGGAATTTACCGGGATGTGTGGATGATAGGAAAATCAAGTGTAGCTATTACAGATGCCTTGGAGGCCGATAAGGTGGCCGGAGGTGGAGTTTTTGTGCATTTTGACAATATAAGCGGGAAAAAAGCGGAAGTGTATGTGGATACGGAAGTGCATAACAGTGGAAAGCAGACGCGTACCGTAGCCGTGGAGACGGTTTTGGCGGATGCCGGCGATGTTCCCGTAAAACGGGTTTCGCAACAGGTGAAGCTGCAAGCAGGGGAATCGAAGACGGTGCGGCAACAGTTTGCAGTTCGCAATCCTAAGTTATGGTCTCCTGACTCGCCTTATTTGTATAGGATACAATCTCGTGTCAAAGCCGGACATGAAGTGTTGGATGGGGGAGTGACACGTGTGGGGATCCGCAAAGCGGAATTTAAAGGTAAGGATGGCTTTTGGTTGAATGGCAAGCCTTTTGGTCAATTGGTCGGCGCGAACCGTCATCAGGATTTTGCATACGTGGGTAATGCGCTGCCCAACAGCCAGCAATGGAGGGATGCCAAACGCTTGCGTGATGCAGGATGTACCATTATCCGTGTAGCTCATTATCCGCAAGATCCGGCATTCATGGATGCTTGCGACGAAATGGGGCTGTTTGTTATTGTGGCTACTCCGGGATGGCAATATTGGAATAAAAATCCGGAGTTCGCAAAGCTGGTACATCGGAATACACGTGAGATGATACGCCGGGACCGCAATCATCCCAGTGTGCTGATGTGGGAGCCTATTTTGAATGAAACGCCTTATCCGCGCGATTTCGCACTGGAGGCGTTACGGATTACACGGGAGGAGTTTCCTTATCCCGGACGCCCTGTAGCGGCAGCCGATGTTCATTCGAAAGGAGTGGCGGAAAACTATGATGTGGTGTACGGATGGCCGGGAGATGATGAGAAGGCAGACCGTCCGGAACAATGTATTTTTACTCGTGAGTTTGGCGAGAATGTGGATGACTGGTATGCACATAATAATAATAACCGTGCCAGCCGTAGCTGGGGGGAACGCCCGTTGCTGGTGCAGGCGTTGTCATTATCAAAGAGTTATGATGAAATGTACCGCACTACAGGGCAGTTTGTCGGTGGGGCGCAATGGCATCCTTTTGACCATCAGCGGGGGTATCATCCCGATCCGTATTTCGGGGGCATTTATGATGCGTTCCGTCAGCCTAAATACGCTTATTATGCTTTTCGCAGCCAGTCTGCCGCGACATTGAAGCATCCTGTGGCGGAATGTGGCCCTATGGTGTTTATCGCCCATGAGATGTCTCCTTTCTCGGATGCCGATGTGGTGGTGTTCAGTAATTGTGACTCGGTTCGTCTCTCTGTCTATGACGGTACTGAGAGCCGGACGCTTCCGGTTGTTCATGCGCAGGGACACATGCCTAATGCCCCGGTGATATTCAAGGATGTATGGGATTTCTGGGAAGCACGCGAGTATAGTTATAAGCAAAAAAACTGGCAGAAAGTAAATATGGTGGCAGAAGGAATTATAGACGGTAAAGTGGTTTGCACCTATAAGCGGATGCCGTCACGCCGCAGCACGAAGTTGCGTATGTATGTGGATACGGAAGGAAAGCAATTGGTGGCAGACGGTTCGGATTTTATCGTAGTGGTGGCCGAAGTGATGGATGATAGCGGTAATGTGCGTCGTCTGGCAAAAGAAAATATCGTCTTTACTGTAGAAGGTGAAGGACGAATTATAGGGGATGCCTCTATCAATGCCAATCCGCGCACGGTGGAGTTTGGCTCTGCTCCCGTATTGATCCGTTCTACCCGCAAGCCCGGCAAAATAAAGGTGAAGGCCCATGTGCAGTTTGAAGGAACGAATGCGCCGGTTGCTACGGAAATAGAATTAGGAAGTATTCCGTCAGAACTGCCTTTCTGTTATACGGAGGAGGAGACGGATGCCCAATCAGCCGGAGCAGGACTGGCCGGAAGCTCTGTTAGAACAGAAAGAATGGCGGGGAAAGTTGTGCTGACAGAAGAGGAAAGGCAAAAAGTATTGATGGAGGTGGAGAGACAGCAAACTGAATTCGGTACGGAGAAGTAATATAGATGGAACGCGGATTTATCTCGTTCCAATCTAACCAATAATTGGTATTTAACTAATTTCAATTTAAGTACCAACGGATTTTTTCTTATCTTTGACCTCGGTTTGAAGAAAACTAAATACTTATGAAGAAATATATACTTATTATACTTTGTTGCCTGACAAGCTTTCCTCTGTGGTCATATAATGTGAATATGATTGTGGAACATTATTCTGTAGATCAAGGGCTTCCTAATAATACGGTAAACTGTACCTTGAAAGACAGAGATGGCTTTATCTGGTTCGGAACCTGGTATGGCTTATGTTGTTTCGATGGAGTGAAGTTTAAAACATTCAATAAACAGGAGCACGATTCGGATGTGCCGCCACGTAAGATCCAGCGCATAGTCGAGGATAAAAACGGGTATATATGGGTAAAGACCATTGACCGTAAGTTGTATGTCTTCAATAAAGTGACCGAATGTTTTCATGCTGTTTATGATGACATGAAGAACTATTCGGAGAATATTCAGGTGATAAAATTACAAAATACGGCCGAGGGGGATGTGTTGTTGCTGACCAAAGATAAAAATCTGTTGTTGGCCGGGGTAGATGAAAAGGGGCAGGTAACTATCAAGATTCTGTTCGACTCTCGGGACGAGATAAACAAGCATGATTATACACTGAAACACCATGTCCTGTGCGAAACGGAGGAATATATCAGTTGGATAGGAACTGATTATAAGGTGTCTGCCGTGCATAAAGGAGCGGAATTGGCATCCCGGCCTGCCGATTTCATAACCAGTAAGATTAATTCCGGTGACAAGGATAGTTTTACCAGTTTCTTTGAGGATGGCAGGAAGGTATGGGTCGGAGATCGTGCGGGTATTTTTTACAGTATCGATGTAAGGACCGGTTTGGTAAACCGGTATGTACTTTCCGAAATAAAAGGTGCGATCAGCAATTTGCTGGTTACTCCGGCAGGTTATGTCTATCTCAGTGTGGCCGGACAAGGTACATACGAATATGATTTGGCCGAGCGCAGGTTGCAAAAGATAAATACTGAAATGAATGACGCTATGGTTACTCATGCATTCATAGACCAGTATGATAAAATATGGTTTCACGAAAATGAGAAGGCGCTGATTTATTATGATCCGTTGAACCATACCGCAAAACGGTTTCCGTTTACCATGTTCGGCAAGATAACCACCCTGTATTCGGAAGATGCCGGTGAAAGAGGGCTTTTTTTCCTGTCTCCGGCAGGAGAGGCCTGGTTGTTCGACAGGGAACATGCGGAGATGGTTTATATTAATAAGTTGAAACAACTTTCTAATGATAGGGCAAATCAGCAGTTTTATCATCTGATGTTGGATAATGACGGGGTATTGTGGCTTTCCTCTGCCGATGAAGGGGTGTATTGCATGAATTTCCCCAAGAAGCAATTCAATCTGCTTTCGTTGTCTCCGCAATCAGCCGGGCAGGAAAATTATACGATAGGGGTAAGAGCCCTTTTCCAATCAAAAAGTGGCGATATCTGGGTGGGCACCCGTTGGCAGAGTGTGTATCGGATGGATCGGAACGGTGTAACCAAACATGTTTTTTCGACAGGTGACGAGCACATAGGTAATGTATATCACATCATGGAAGACGACAAGGGAAACCTTTGGTTCTCTACCAAAGGCGACGGATTGGTGAAGGCTGTTCCTGATGAGAAAGCGGCAGGTGGTTTCCGTTTTAAACGCTATCTGCATAATTTGTCTGATTTGTCGTCAATCAGCGGGAATGATGTGTATTTCACTTATCAGGATGAAAAGAAACGTATCTGGGTGGGTACTTTGGACGGAGGATTGAATCTGCTTTGTGAGGAAAATGGGGAAGTCACTTTTAAGAATAAATATAACGGATTCAAGAACTATCCTACGTATGGCCTTTATATGGAAGTGAGAAATATGATAGAGGATAATGACGGGCGTATGTGGGTAGGTACGATGGACGGGCTGATGTCTTTTAAAAACAACTTTGCCTCAGTGGAGCAGATTGATTTTGAAACCTACCGTGGTGCCAACCGGGTAAATTATGCCGATAGCGATGTGTACGCGCTTTATAAAGACGAGTTCTCTCAGATATGGGTATGCGTGTTTGGTGGAGGATTGAGCAAATTGTCGGGATATGATGAGGAAACGCATAAGCTTTCATTTAAATCGTATGGCTGGGAAGACGGATTGAATAATGATGTGGTGATGTCTATTATAGAAGATGATAACGGTTTCCTTTGGCTTGCTACGGAAAAAGGACTCTCTTGTTTTGACAGGGCGACAAGCCAGGTGCGTAACTATGACAAATATGATGGCTTTCCTCCGGTTGTGATGGAAGAAAACACCGCACTGAAAACGCTGGACGGAGAACTTTGGCTGGGGTGTAAAGAGGGTATCCTGACCTTTTCTCCCGATAAATTGGAAACGAAAAAGGTCGATTATAATACATTCATTGTAGGATGTCAGATATCAAACCGGGATATACGCAGCTATACGGAACATCCCATTATTGACCGGTCCATTACCTATACAGACCGGATTACATTGAATCATAACCAGTCCATGTTTACTTTAGAGTTTGCGGCGTTGAACTATAATAATCAGAACCGTGTGTCTTACAAATATATTTTGGAAGGATATGAAAAAGAATGGCACTATAACGGGAAGAACCGTATAGCTTCCTATACCAATGTTCCTCCCGGTAAGTATCTTTTCAGAGTACAGACACTGGATGAGGCAAATCCCGGTTTGGAGTCTTTCCGTGAGTTGACCGTTGTCATTCTGCCGCCTTGGTGGGCCAGTTGGTGGGCGTATGTTATCTATATGATTATAGCCGTAGCCTTATTGCTGGTGGCTATAAAATTATCTCTTTTCATGATTAAGGTGAAGAATGATGTGTATATCGAACAAAAATTGTCCGAATTGAAAATCAAGTTCTTTACCAATATCTCGCATGAGTTGCGTACTCCGCTGACTCTGATCCAAGGGCCTATTCAGGAACTGAGAGAAAAGGAGAAACTATCTCAGAAAGGAATGCAATATGTGGATCTGATGGAAAAGAATACCAAACAGATGCTGCAACTGGTCAATCAGATATTGGATTTCCGTAAAATACAGAACGGCAAGATGCGTCTGCATGTGTCGTTGTTCAACCTGAATGAGATGGTAGACTCTTTTGAGAAAGAATTCAGGGTGATGGCCGAAGAAAATGAAGTCAGCTTCACGTTCCAGCTGGCCGGTGAGGATATCATGGTATGGGCGGATAAGGAGAAAGTGGCTATCGTGATCCGCAACATCATCTCCAATGCGTTCAAGTTCACTCCTGCCGGGGGAAATATTTATGTCACGATGGGAGTGTCGGATGATGACAGGCATTGTTATGTACGGGTGGAAGATAGCGGTGTGGGGATTCCCCAAAGCAAGCTTTCCGAAATCTTCGAGCGTTTCTCGCAGGCTGACAATGCACGTGGCGCTTATTATCAGGGAACGGGCATCGGATTGGCTTTGTCTAAGGAAATTATCAGTCTGCATCATGGGGAAATCTATGCAGAGAGTCCTGAAGGGAAGGGAGCGGTCTTTACCATTGAATTGCAACTGGGTAAGGAGCATTACAAACCGTCGGAAGTCGATTTCTATATGGGCGGGGAAACGGTGAGTGTTCCTGAGGCTGAATCTGTTTCTGCCTCTGCCGGCAAGGAAAGCGAGGAGGAGAAAGAACAGCCTGTCGATTCGTCTTTGCCTACCGTGCTGATTGTAGAAGATAATAAGGATTTATGCAATATGTTGAAGCTGCAATTGGAAGATAAATTCAATATTTATATGGCCAATGATGGTGTGGAGGGGCTGAAGAAAGTACATCTTTATCATCCCGACATGGTAGTCACCGACCAGATGATGCCGAATATGGATGGAATAGAGATGTTGCAACGCATCCGTAAAGATTTCCAGATCAGTCATATTCCGGTGATTATCCTGACGGCGAAAGGTAATGATGAAGCGAAGACCAAAGCGATAAGCATGGGAGCGAATGCCTATATCATCAAACCTTTCAGCAAAGACTATCTGGTAGCACGTATCGAACAGTTGCTGAATGAACGTAAATTGTTCCGTGAACGTGTATGGCAGCAGCCCGAAGAACATAAGGAGGAACAGGATACATACGAACAGTTCCTGGTGAAGAAAGATGTGCAGTTCATTGAAAAGATTCATCAGGTTATAGAAGAGAATCTGGATAATAGTGATTTTAATATAGATACTATAGCATCGACTATCGGGCTGAGCCGCTCGGCTTTCTTTAAGAAGTTAAAGAGCCTGACCGGGTTTGCTCCGGTGGATTTAGTGAAAGAGATTCGTCTGAATAAATCAATAGAGTTGATTAAAAACTCGGATATGAGTATTTCAGAAATAGCTTTTGCCGTGGGCTTCAAGGATTCCGGTTATTTCAGTAAATGTTTTCGTAAGAAATATGATCAGACTCCGAGGGAATATATGAATGAATGGCGTAAAGGTTGATTTCTTGACCTTATAAAGCAGGAATCCCGTAAACAGATGTAGGCGAGCGTCGTGTTTGCGGGATTGTCTTATTTGTTTGCTAAGTTATTTTTGGACTTTATTAAGATTTAGTGATTACATACTTTTTTGTGATTCGTCTTAATTCTAAACAATAACTAGATTACGATGAATGTGAAAAAAATTATCAGTTTAATCATGCTCCTGTTTATGTTACTGCCTTTGGGAGCACAGAATTCAGAGGGAAAACAACGCTATAAAATAGCTGCGTGTGACTGGATGATGCTAAAGCGTCAGAAGATCGGTTCTTTTCAATTGATGAAGGAACTAGGAGGTGATGGCATAGAAATGGACATGGGAGGCTTGGGAAAACGGGATACTTTTGATAATAAGTTCCACCAGCCCCATTTCTGTAAATTATTTAAAGAAACAGCACAGGAACAGCATATTGAAGTCCCTTCTGTGGCGATGTCCGGATTCTTTGGACAATCTTTCTTGACTCATCATAATTATAAAGCTTTAGTGCAGGATTGTTTGAATACGATGAAGGTGATGGGGGCCCAAGTAGCTTTCCTTCCATTAGGCGGCATAAAAGAGGACTGGACAGTAGCGGGTGATGCACGTCAGGAGTTGGTAAGCCGTTTGCACGAAGTGGGAGAAATGGCAGTGAAAGATGGAGTAGTGATAGGTATCCGTACTCCTTTGGACGCCGGAGGGGATATAAAACTGTTGAAAGAAATTAATTCGAAAGGTATAAAGATTTATTATAGTTTTCAAAATGCGTTGGAAAATGGACGCGACCTCTGTAAAGAGTTGAAAAAATTGGGAAAGGATCGGATTTGTCAGATACATTGTACGGATACAGACGGGGTTACTCTTCCTTATAATACCCGTCTGGATATGAATGCCGTAAAGCATACCCTTGATAAGATGGGGTGGAGCGGATGGCTGGTCATTGAACGGTCACGGAATAAGGATGAAGTCCGGAATGTAAAGAAAAACTTCGGGACGAATGTCGCTTATCTGAAACAGATATTTCAACAAGAAAAATAAGATAATATTTTAATTTTAAAAATGATTCTATGAAGAAAGAAAATGCATTTCTTCAGAAGCTGGACAAGATTGGCAACTTGACACAAGTGGTCTGTCTCAGTCTGTTTCTGACAGGAGTTTCCGTTCAGGGAGTATCCGCTGAGACAGGATTTCCTATATCCCAGTCGGTGCAACAGACTAAAACTGTCACCGGACAGGTGGTTGATGAAACTGGTGAACCGGTGATTGGTGCCAGTGTGGTGGTGGAAGGAACTACAAACGGTACCATTACTGATTTTGACGGAAGATTTGCTTTGCAAGTCCCTTCGGGCAAGAAGGTTGTCATTTCATTTGTGGGGTATGTGCCGCAAACGATTGCTCCGAAACAAGGAAAAGACTTTAGAGTGGTGCTGAAGGAAGATTCCAAAATGCTGGACGAAGTGGTTGTAGTCGGTTACGGTACTCAGAAAGCAAAAGATGTGACAGGATCTATCGGGGTTATTACTCCTTCGGAAATTTCAGATTTGCCGGTGTCGAATTTGGGTGCTGCGCTAGCGGGACAGATACCTGGTTTGAGTATCAGTGGTGGTGACAGCCGTCCGGGTGAAGGGGCAACTATGTCTATTCGTCAATCTTTCTCGTATTCTAAAGATGGTGGTAGTACTAATCCGATGGTCATAATCGATGATGTGATTCAGATAGATGCCAACAGCGGTCTTCCGACATTAGAAACTTTCAATGCCCTTGATCCTTCTGAAATTGAAAGTATTTCAGTCCTTCGTGATGCCAGTGCTGCCATTTACGGTTCCCGTGCTTCGCAAGGTGCTATTATTGTAAAGACCAAACGAGGTAAATCAGGAGCTCCCAAAATCAATTATTCAGGTAAATTCGGATTTAATGATGCAGTGGGACATCCTAAAACCTTAAAAGGAGCAGCTTATGGACGTTTTGCCAATTCCTTTAATTTGGCCAATAATAAGATAAGTATGGATCCGGATGGAAACTGGATGAATAAAATTTATAATGAAGCGGAACTGGCCGAGATGGATGGCTTGAATTACAATTGGCTGGATGAAGCCTGGTCCGGCGCTTTTACAATGAACCATTCGGTCAATGTAAGTGGCGGTAGCGAGAAAGCTACTTATTTTGCGGGTGCTTCTTACTATACTCAGGGGGCGAATCTTGGAAAACAGGATTATAATAGATGGAACTTCCGTGCAGGTGTGGATATCAAATTGACTTCCGATTTGAAATTTTCTGCAACCATAGCGGGTAACCAGCAGGAAACCACATCGAGTTTTACCAAAGGTTTAAGCAATTTGAACGGTTATGGGGGAACTAAGCCCGGTGAATCCGGTGATTATTTGGTTCTTGCTCATATGCCGAATTATTTGCCATGGGAGATAACATTGGATGATGGTAATACCTATTATACATCTCCTTTGTTGAATAGTTACTCGAGTGCGGGTAATGCAACATCGGGCAATAAAATGAGTACATGGAATTATTTTGCTATGGAGAATAATGACGGTTCTTATTCCACGAATGATAATTTCAGTTATGATGCCAACTTCTCCGTCACTTATGCCGTTCCGTTTATCAAAGGTCTTTCATTCAAGGGAAGCTATGCGTTGAAGCGTAGTGCCAGTGATAGTGAGCAGGCATTTATGCCATTTACGTTGGCTTATCTGAAAGCAAGCGATGCATTGACACCCGGAAATCGTTTTTATAGCGATCATCCGTCTGTTTCCGATTATCAATTAAAAGAATTTACGGGAAGCACTCGTGTGGTATATTCAGACCAGATGGCTAAAAACGAGCAATTGAACTTCTATGTGAATTATGAAGGAAAGTTTGGCAAGCATAGCATTGCCGCCATGGCTGCAGTGGAAAAAATGCAGGCTTATATGCATTCCAAGCGGATGTTGTTTAATAACCCTGACCCGGATGGTTATTTGGGTACTTCGCCAAGTGCGGGAGCGATGGATACAGGTAATTCTATTACATATAAATACAAACAGGGTTCTTTGTCTTATTTAGGTCGTGTAAGCTATAATTATGCCGATAAGTATTTGTTCCAATTCCTATTCCGTAGCGATGCTTCCACTAAATTTGCTCCGGCCAATTATTGGGGCTTCTTCCCGGGTGTTTCCGTGGGGTGGGTAGCTTCGGAAGAAGAATTTATGAAGAAGTTGCTGCCGTCATGGTTTGAATACATGAAAGTACGTTTCTCATGGGGACGTACCGGTAAAGATAATATCAAAGCATGGGGATGGAAGCAACTCTATTCATTGGATCCTAGTAGAGGATATGGATTCGGTTCTAACGGTGGTATCCTGCAAACGGGTATCAAGCCGGGAGCGACTCCTAATCCTGATGCGCATTGGGATAATACCGATAAATTTAATCTTGGTTTTGATTTGCGTTTCCTCAATAACCGTTTAAGTGCGACTGTGGATGTGTACTATGATATAAACTCTGACATCTTGAATCAGAATATCGGTGGTATCATAGGTACTCCTATTTTTGCAGGAGGTGCTTTGACAGAAGTGAACTTTGGGCGTATTGATGCTTTTGGTAGTGAATTCTCTTTGAATTGGCGCGATAAAATAGATCAGGTGAAATATAATATCGGAGTGAATTTTGGATTTAATGGCAACAGGGTAAGAGAATGGCCCCAGTCTGCTCCGAGTTATATACAGGAAAATTCTGTAAGAGAGGGTGCTTCTACTATATTCCCTACATACGGGTATAAAGTATGGAGAGGTACAAGTTCCGGAGATGGTATTTTACGGAACAGTGATGATATTGAGAATTATTGGAACTATTTATCGGCCAATGCAGAAGCCGCAGGCACTTCTCCGGAATATTTGGGCGTAAAAGATGCCAGTCAGTTAAAACCGGGTATGTTGGCTTATCAGGATTTGGGTGGCGTATTGAATGAGGATGGTACGCAGTCGGGGCCCGACGGACGTATTGCCAAGACCCAGGATTATGCCAAACTGAATAAGAGTGGAAAGACATATGGTTTTACCACCAAACTGGGGGCGGAATGGAAAGGTATCAGCTTTAATATGATGATTGCCACTTCATGGGGTGGTTATCGCCAGATTGACGTCAATAAAATCACAACATCCAGTGGGGATATGCTTTGGACACCGGACTCATTCTGGAAAGATATGTTTGATGAAAGAAATAATACGACGGGGAAATATCCTAATTTAGGTTTAGACAACAGAATATCAGGATCAGTAATTGCACCGTCTGATTTTTGGTCTATCAGTACGTTCCGTTGCTATATCCGTAACTTAAGTATCGGTTATACGCTGCCTAAGGCATGGTTGTCACCTTTAAAGATCCAGTCGGCTAAATTAAGTCTGACAGGTAATAATCTATGGGATTTCTATAACCCGTATCCCGATCATTATCGTAATATGTATTGTGGAACAACTTCATTGTATCCTACATTGAGAACGTGGTCGTTGGGAGTAAATGTATCATTCTAAAATTAAAAAGAATCATTGATATGAAAAAGCGCATATTATATACTGTGTTATTGGCAGCCGGATTGGCATTTAGCAGTTGCAGTGACCAGTTCTTGCAGGATATGAATCCGTATGACAGTTATTCACCGGAAAAGACTTTCGGCATCGAATCTAATTTGGACTTATATATTCAGAATGTGTATTATAACTATTTTTATAAGTCGGGTATGACCCCTCCACAGTCATACGGCTTGTCCGGTAACTGGAATGACTATTCAACTTATACGGAGGAGAAATGGGGTATCGAGAAGAAATTTGACGCTTCCAGAAGTTTGAAAAAAGCTACGGACTGTGAAACTTATTTTGGCAGTAATCTGGCTACGAATATAAAGAATGATCCATATAGCCGTATCCGCAGTTGCAATGAAATTCTGGAAGGAGTTGATAAATATGGTCAGGACTTGTCGGAAGCTGCCATAAAAAAAGCGAAAGGACAGGCTTATTTCTTCCGTGCCATGCAGTTGTTTGATTTGGTACGTGTATACGGAGCTGTTCCTGTGGTAAATAAAGTGCTTATGGCGGCCGACCGTGAGGGAGCTAAAGATTATAATCGTGAAAGTGTGGAAACATGTGTCAACCAGATCTTGAGTGATTTAAAAGAGGCTGCGAATCTGCTTCCCACTCGTAAAGAATGGGGAAGTGACCAGTATGGACGGTTGACCAAGGAAGCTGCATTGGCATACAGAAGCCGCGTGGCGCTGGTATTTGCAAGCCCTATCTTTAATGCAGATTGGAATAATACAGGCAGTAAACGCTGGAAAGATGCGTTGGATATTACTCTAGAAGCACAGGCTTTCTTGAGCAGCGAAGGTTATGGTTTGTATGGCAATTCCGCCAAAGACTGGAATGAAATGTTCTACAAGTTTGACAATCAGGAATGTAAGGAGGTGATTATGGTCAAACTGTTGGCTAGCTCTACCTCTAAAAATGATGAACATAGTGGATGGCAGAAAACAATCCGTTTGAAAACAATGGGTGGCAGTGGTTCCGGTTATCATGTTCCTATGGGTATGTTGGATATTTTCCCGATGGCGGATGGTTCCAAAGCTGTAAATGATGACGGTGAGGCGATAAACGGGTACGACCGTTCTTTATTCTTCAAGAATCGTGATCCGCGTTTCTATTATACGTTTACTTTCTCCGGAGCGAAATGGGGATATGATCAGGATGCAGATGCCGTAGTTTGGAATTATCGTTGGAGTGAAACGAAAGAAGATGGTTCTCAGTTGCATTATTACACGGAAAA
Organism: Phocaeicola sp. GP0067; assembly: GCF_031119655.1. Lineage (NCBI taxonomy): Bacteria > Pseudomonadati > Bacteroidota > Bacteroidia > Bacteroidales > Bacteroidaceae > Phocaeicola > Phocaeicola sp. GP0067. The sequence continues at coordinate 55,554 of NZ_JAVHZY010000018.1, read as the reverse complement.
TGAAGGCAGCAGTCCGGCGATAGTACGTAAAATGTCCGATCCGGCTGAAAATAGTGCAAACACATATCAATGGGATGGCACTGATGTATACGAATATCGTTATGCTGAATTGTTGTTGAACCTTGCAGAATGTTATGCAGCTACGGGGGATATAAGTAATTCAGTGAAAACAATTGGTGAAATTCGTGCCCGTGTAGGTATTCCTGCATCCAATAATTATGGCTTGGGAACGATTACCGATAAGAATGAAGCTATTAAGGCTTGTCTGCGTGAGCGTCAGGTGGAATTAGCTTATGAGGGTAAGCGTTATTGGGATTTATGGCGTTGGATGCTGTATAATGATGATGCAAGTGATAACAATACCACCTGTACTACCTTGGGTATTGAGCCGTTAAATGGTACTGCCCGTGTGGGTAAATATTTACAAGTGAAGGATTATGACGGAAAGGCAGATCCTCTTGTTTCTGTCATTGCTGATTTTGAGCCTGTAGATGTGGATAATGCGGCAGACTTACAAGCCGAAATGAATAGGTTGGGAGAGTTCTGGAGCCAGCACTTTGTTTTACAGGATAGAGAAACTCCGGTAGATAATGTGAATGGTCAGGAAGCAGTAATTTCATGGCAGGAAAACTATTACCTGTCCGGTCTGCCCTCTAATGTATTGAATATGAATCCGTGGTTGGAACAATCAAAAGGATGGTTGGATTATTATGAATCAGAAGGCACATTGGATGCTAGGAAATAATTTAATACGATAGTTTTATATCTGCTAGTTTATTATGACAGATACAAGCATTTTTGAGTACATATCCCCGAAAAGTGCGTCTTGAAAAAGATAATTGTTAAGAAAAAGAGAACGGAATATAAATTCCAACTTACTTATAGCACAGATATAATTTTTTAAGAATAAAGTATGAAAAGAAAAATGTTTTTAGGACTGTGTATGGCTACTTTTATTGCTCCAGTGGCAATGGCCCAGTATCCCCAGTTGACTGAGGAAGCGAAGCAAGCCTACCAGAAAATGATGAGTGAAGAACGTCGCCGCTCTGACGAAGCCTGGGCAAAAGCATTGTCTGTTGTACAGAAAGAAGCGAGAGAAGGTCGTCCGTATATTTCGTGGGCTTCCCGTCCATACGATTTGCCGCAGGCACGAATTCCTGCTTTCCCCGGTGCTGAAGGAGGAGGTATGTACAGTTTCGGCGGTCGTGGCGGTAAGGTGATTACCGTGACTAATTTGAATGACCGTGGTCCCGGTTCTTTCCGTGAGGCTTGTGAGACAGGTGGAGCACGTATCATTGTCTTCAATGTTTCAGGTATTATTAAATTGGAATCTCCCATTATCGTCCGGGCTCCATATGTCACTATTGCAGGACAGACAGCTCCGGGTGACGGGGTATGTATTGCCGGAGAGTCTTTTTGGGTAAATACGCATGATGTAGTGGTACGCCATATGCGTTTCCGCCGCGGCGAAACAAAGGTATGGCATCGTGACGATTCTTTCGGAGGCAACCCGATTGGAAATATCATGATTGACCATTGCTCTTGTACTTGGGGATTGGATGAGAACATTTCTTTCTATCGCCATATGTACGACCCCAGCGAAGGACAATATGAATCAAAAGATCTGAAACTGCCTACCGTAAATGTTACCATACAGAATACTATCTCGGCAAAAGCGCTGGATACTTACAATCATGCATTCGGCAGCACTTTAGGTGGTGAGAATTGTGCATTTATGCGTAACCTGTGGGCAAGTAATTCGGGACGTAATCCTTCCGTCGGTTGGAATGGTGTTTTCAATTTTGTAAACAATGTGGTGTTCAACTGGGTACATCGCTCTTCGGACGGTGGCGATTATACCGCTATGTTCAATATGATAAACAACTATTATAAACCGGGACCGGCCACTCCGAAAGATACTCCTGTGGGGCATCGCATCCTGAAACCCGAAGCGGGACGAAGCAAATTGGATCATAAAGTGTATGGCCGTGTTTATGCTGATGGTAATATTATGGAAGGCTATCCTGCCATTACAGAGGACAACTGGGCAGGTGGTATCCAGATTGAAACTCAGCCGAATACAGATGGATATACGGAGAATATGCGTAGCAACCGTCCTTTTGAAATGCCGTACATCCGCATTACTTCTGCACATGATGCATACGATTTTGTACTGAAAAATGCAGGTGCCAACATTCCTTGCCGTGATATTGTGGATGAACGTATTGTAGAGGAAGTGAGAACAGGCGTTCCTTATTATGATAAGAAGATGGCCAAGGATGCTAACGGTGATTTGACCGGGCTGGCTCCTAAATCAATGGGAGAAGACGGACAGTTTAAATATCGCCGCTTGCCGAAAGATTCTTATAAACAGGGTATCATCACCGATATCCGCCAGATGGGGGGATATCCGGAATACAAAGGCACTCCGTATGTGGATACGGATGGTGACGGTATGCCCGATGAATGGGAAAAGGCAAATGGCTTGAATCCTAATGATCCTTCGGATGCTAATAAGGACTGTACCGGTGACGGCTATACAAATATTGAGAAATATATTAATGGTATCAGCACTAGAAATTGTATTGACTGGTCTGATTTGAGAAACAATTATGATACATTGGCTTCTAAAGGAAAGTTGATGTAATAAACGGAGGAAAGAAGACAGGATATGATACAAAAGTCAGGTATAATGTTTCTGTTGCTCATGGCGGTAGTCATTACCGCCGGAGCAGTGGATTTGGACCGTGAAGGCCGCGATCCGGCTTACGTGGAATCTATTGTGAAACGTTCGCAGAAGATTGTAGATAAACTGGAGTTGACAGATACCGTTGCCGCCCGTGAAGTGACAACTATCATAGCCAACCGTTATTTTAAACTGAATGACATATACGAAACGCGCGATGCCAAAGTGAAGCTGGCAAAAGAAACCCTGACGGGCGATGCGAAACAAGAAGCCGTTAAAGCTGCCGAAGCTGAAAAGGATGCGGCGCTTTACCGTACTCATTTCGCTTTCCCGGCCGATCTTTCGCTCTATTTGGATGCCAAGCAGATAGATGCAGTGAAAGATGGCATGACTTATGGTGTGGTAATGGTAACTTATAAAGCTACGGTTGACATGATTCCTACCTTGAAAGAAGAAGAGAAAGCGCAGATTATGGCATGGCTTGTTGAAGCCCGTGAATTTGCCATGGATGCTGAAAATTCAAATAAGAAACATGCTGCTTTCGGCAAATACAAAGGCCGGATTAATAATTACCTCTCTAAGCGGGGATATGATTTAGTGAAAGAACGTAAGGCTTGGTATGAACGTATCAAGGCACGTGGAGGAAAGATATAAATTAATGTTTATTGAAAAGCGGAAAAGGAGCTTGCCCGGTGAAACGGTGTCAAGCTCTTTTTTTATGTGCGGATAGAGAGTACAACAGGCTTTCTGTTCCGTCTTTGATATAGAAATACTCGCAATGTGTGTTTGAATCATGTTAAAAGCAGGGTGTTATGTTACGAAGTTATAGAAAAAATAATAATTTAGCGACCAAATGAATCAACTAAAGAAACTATTTGCAGTGGCAGCATTGACTGCATGTGTGTTGCCTGTGGCGGCACAGTATCCTGTAATTCCTGATTCGGTAAAAATCAGAGGAGAAGAACAACAAAAGGAAATAGACCGGAAATCGGATGAGGCATGGGCGAAAGCATTACCTGTAGTAATGTCTGAGGCTGTTCAAGGACGTCCTTATAAACCATGGGCATCCAAACCGGAGGATTTAATAAAGAGCAACATACCTGCCTTTCCCGGGGCAGAAGGGGGAGGGGCCTATACTCCCGGTGGACGTGGAGGAAAAGTAATTGTGGTCAATTCGCTGGCCGACAGTGGGCCCGGAACATTGCGTGAGGCATGTGAGACCGGTGGCGCGCGTATTGTTGTATTCAATGTTTCGGGCGTTATCCGGCTGAAAACCCCTATAAACGTCCGTGCTCCGTATATCACTATTGCAGGTCAGACAGCTCCGGGGGATGGGGTTTGTGTAACAGGAGCCTCTTTCCTGCTTGATACGCATGATATTATTATCCGCCATATGCGTTTCCGTCGGGGGGCGCAGGATGTGTTCTTCCGGGATGATGCTTTGGGAGGTAACTGTGTGGGTAATGTTATTATCGATCACTGCTCTGCCAGTTGGGGACTGGATGAAAACATGTCTGTTTACCGCCATGTATACAATCGCGATTCCACAGGGCATGGTCTGAAGCTTCCTACTGTCAACATAACTATTCAGAACTCTATTTTTTCGGAAGCTTTGGATTGTTACAATCATGCTTTCGGGGCGACTATAGGTGGGCATAACAGTATGTTTTGCCGTAACTTGTTCGCATCCAATATCAGCCGTAACTGTTCCATTGGCATGAATGAGGATTTTAATCTGGTAAACAATGTGACTTTTAATTGGTGGAACCGTTCTGTTGACGGGGGAGATGAAACCAGCCGTTTGAATATTATTAATAATTATTTTAAACCGGGGCCTATCACTCCGAAAGATAAGCCGATTGCCCACCGGATTGTGAAACCCGAATCAAGTCGTGACAAGAAGAAACCGGATACATTTGGTAAAGCGTATGTAGCCGGAAATGTAGTGGAAGGTAATGCGCGTGTGACAAAGAATAATTGGGATGGCGGCGTGCAGGTGTACGATATGCCGGACGCAGGGAAGTTTACAGATCAAATTCGTGTAAACGAGCCTTTCTCAATGCCCCATGTGACTATTATGGATGCCAAAACTGCCTATAATTATGTATTGGAAAATGCCGGGGCTACTTTCCCTAAAAGGGATGCGGTGGATGCCCGTGTGATGAAGACGGTGAAGACAGGGAAAGCTATTTACGTGAAAGACGCTCCTGAATTCGTTAGTACTTATGTAAAAAGACGTCTTCCTGTTGACTCTTATAAACAAGGTATCATTACAGATCCCCGTCAGGTAGGTGGCTTGCCCGAATATAAAGGTACGCCTGTGGTTGATACGGATGGTGATGGTATGCCGGATGTCTGGGAGGTGAGATACGGACTCAATCCTAATGATCCGGGTGATGCGGTGAAAGATTGTAATGGCGACGGGTATACCAATATTGAAAAATACATTAATGGCATAGATCCTGCAAAGAAAGTGGATTGGACGGATATAAAGAACAATCATGATACTTTGGCAAAACGTAAAAGTTTGATGTAAAATGAATTATAAGTTATTATTATTTGGATTTTTAAGTTTGGGGTTTGCGCGGATTTCTGCGCAAACCTTTCCTTTACAGGTGAAGGAAGAAAAACTGACTTATGTGACTGATGAACGCGGAAACCGTATTCTAGATTATTCTTCTTGCGGTTACCGTAACTCGGAATACCCTATACCTGATGTGGCGAATGCCGTTTTTGTTTCATGGAAGCCTGGGGATAATTCCTCTCGTATTCAGCGCGCCATTGACTATGTATCTTCATTGGCTTTGGATAAAAATGGTTTTCGTGGGGCTGTTTTGCTGGATAAAGGAACTTTTGAATTGAATGAGAGCTTGCGTATTTCTGTGTCGGGAGTCGTGCTGCGCGGCAGTGACAGGGAACAGACCGTATTGTTGAAAAAGGGAGTGGACAGAGGAGCTTTGCTTTATATTGAAGGGCGGAATGATTTGGCTGTTACGGATACCTTGGATGTGTTGACATCATACGTTCCTGTAAATACTTGTACTTTTCAGGTAACCAATAATGTACAGCTGGTTTCCGGAGAGCGGGTCCGGATTGTCCGCCCCTCTACGAAAGAATGGATTGCTTCTGTCGGTTGTGATATTTTTGGCGGAGGTATTTCCGCTTTGGGCTGGAAAGAAGGAGAGATGGATTTGGTTTGGGATAGGTCGGTAAGTAAGGCGGATGGAAACCAATTGACTTTGGATGCTCCTTTGACAATGGCTTTGGATAATAAATGGGGAACTGTCAAAGTGTTACGTTATAGTTGGCCGGGCAGAATCGCAGAAGCAGGTTTGGAGAATCTGACATTGGCTTCTGACTATGATAAGAAGTATCCTAAAGATGAGGATCATTGCTGGACGGGGGTATCTATAGAAAATGCCGAAAACTGTTGGGTGCGCAGGGTAAATTTTAAGCACTTTGCAGGAAGTGCTGTGATTGTACAGCGTACCGGCTCTAAAACAACTGTAGAAGATTGTGTATCCACAGAACCTGTTTCAGAGATAGGTGGAATGCGTCGCAGTACATTTTATACTATGGGGCAGCAGACACTTTTTCAGCGTTGTTATTCTAAACAGGGTATTCATGATTTCTCAGCCGGATTTTGTGCGGCAGGTCCGAATGCTTTTGTACAGTGTGATTCGGAAGAGTCGTTAGGATTCAGCGGTTCTATTGATTCCTGGGCTTGCGGGTTATTATTTGATGTGGTAAACATTGATGGCCATGATTTGGTGTTTAAGAATTTGGGACAGGATAAAAATGGTGCCGGTTGGAATACAGGCAACAGTCTTTTCTGGCAATGTACAGCTGCCGGGATAGAGTGTTATTCACCGGCAAGAGATGCGGTAAACCGTGCATACGGTTGTTGGGCGCAATTCTCGGGTGACGGCCAATGGGCGGAATCAAATAATCACGTACATCCCCGCAGCTTGTTTTATGCACAGTTGGCGGCACGTTTGAATAAAGATTGTTCTGACCAGGCACGTATTCTTCCCAGGGCTACCAACGCAACCAGCAGTCCTACCGTAGAAGCGGCAATGGAGATGGCAAAGGAAGCTTATACTCCCCGTCTTACTATGCAAAAATGGATTGAGGAAGCACCTTATACAGCCAGTGTGTCTTCCGGAAAACTGAAATCTTTAGAAGATTTGAAGTTCAAGACACCTATATATAAGGAAAAAGAGGATCATCTGTTTGCCATTATTAATGGACGTATGCAGGTGGATGGCCGGTTACTGGTAGGCGGCAGGCAGGAGGTTCCTTGGTGGAATGGGAAACTGAGGACCAGCTTCTTGTCTAAAGCCAAGCCACATGTTACCCGTTTCGTGCCGGGACGCGAAGGACTTGGGCTGACGGATAGAATTGATTCTACGGTGAATTATATGGTGAAGAATCAGATTTTGGTTTTAGATCATAATTACGGTTTGTGGTATGAGCGTCGTCGTGACGATCATGAGCGTGTCCGTCGTCGTGATGGAGATGTGTGGGGGCCATTCTACGAACAACCGTTTGCCCGCAGTGGAGAAGGTACTGCTTGGGAAGGATTGAGCAAGTATGATTTGAACCGTCCCAATGCATGGTATTGGAACCGGTTGAAGCAGTTTGCCGAAAAAGGGGCGGAGAAAGGTCTTTTGCTTTTCCATGAGAATTACTTCCAGCATAATATCTTGGAGGCGGGAGCACATTGGGTAGACTGTCCTTGGCGGTCGGCCAATAATATCAATCAGACCGATATGCCTGAACCTGTTCCTTTTGCCGGTGACAAACGTATCTTTGTAGCGGATATGTTTTATGATATCAGTCATCCGGTACGTCGTGAGTTTCATAGAAAGTATATTCGCCAATGCTTGGATAATTTTGCCGATGATGCAAATGTGGTACAACTGATCAGTGCGGAGTTTACCGGTCCGTTGCATTTTGTACAATTCTGGCTGGATGTGATAGGAGAGTGGGAGAAAGAAACCGGTAAGAAAGCGACCGTGGCGTTAAGTGCGACAAAGGATGTTCAAGATGCCATTCTGAATGATACGCAGCGTGCGAAATTAGTTGACATTATTGATATTCGTTACTGGCACTATAAAGTGGATGGTCTTTATGCTCCCGAAGGTGGAAAGAACCTGGCTCCCCGTCAGCATGCCCGTAAAATGAAAGTAGGTAAGGTTACTTTTGATGAAGCTTATCGGGCGGTGAGTGAATATCGTAAGAAGTTCCCGGAAAAAGCGGTTACTTACTATGCGCAGAATTATCCGGATATGGCTTGGGCTGTCTTCATGGCAAGTGGCTCTTGCTCGGTTGTTCCGGTTGCCGATGAAAGCTTTTTAACTGATGCGGCTGCTATGGATATGGAGGATACTGGTACAAATAAGTATCAGAAACTGGTAAAATCTGGTATTGGAAGTATCATTTATTCCCATTCTGCAACAGATATTCCTGTTCATTTATCACCTGGGAAATACATATTGAAGTCTGTTGATCCGAAGACCGGAGCAATAACGGTGATTGCTAAACGATTGAATATTAAAGATATATATATGCTTAAAGCAGAGGAAAACAAAGATTGTATTTATTGGTTTCATAGAATTTAGTACATGGAAGGAGAACCGGACTTATTTTGGTTCTCCTTTTTAATGAAAATCTGTATTATTTAGCATATATGTTTTTCAGCAGGTTATCTGTTTTTTCGGTCCAATAATCAAATATTACCTAAAAAAGTAGCGTATCCTCCCTAGTTTTGCATCATCATCAAAACAACCTATAATTAGTATACTGTGATGGAACAAAACTTAAATGATAAGACAGCTTGCTTGGTAACCGCTTTCCAATCGGGAGATGTAAGTGCATTCTCTACATTATATGATATGCATATTAATCTTCTATTTAATTATGGATGTAAGTTAACTACTGACAAAGAATTGTTGAAGGACTGCATTCATGATGTCTTTGTAAAATTGTATACAAAGAAGGCTGAATTGGGTATCATTGACAACTTCAAATCATACCTCCTCATTTCCTTGAAAAACAAGTTATGTGATGAACTTCGCAGACGGATGTTCATGTCGGAAACGGCTGTTGAGGAACTGAATCCCGTTGCAGCAGGTGATGATGTAGAACATCAATATTTGGAAAAGGAAAAAAGTTGTTTTGAAAATATAAAAGTAAAACATTTGTTGGCTCAATTATCTCCGCGCCAACGTGAGGCACTTACCTTATATTATATAGAAGAGAAGAAATATGAAGATATTTGTACCATTATGGATATGAATTACCAGTCGGTACGAAATTTGATGCATAGAGGTATTACAAGATTAAGGGAATTGGTAGGATAATATTTTAAGTTTTCAGGTGAGTACAACTTTGAACCACTATCCGTCATAATGAAAAATGATTGTAACGTGGATACAAAAAAGATGTATAGCAAGGTAGAAGACTTTTTGAAGGATGACGACTTTATCAAGTATGTTCTGGATGATGCTCCTGAATCAGCTTTTCATTGGGATAAGCTTTTAAAGGAGCACGCAGAACTGCTGAAAGTATTTGAAGAGGCCAAGAATGTATTATTGGTTTCTGATGAAGCAATGGAAGTAATGACTTTATCTGAAGAAAGAAAACTAAAACATCGTATTTTTACTACATTAGAGATAAATAATATGGATTATTAATTAATTTGTTAACCATAGAAAAATGAGAAAAGACATAAAGAAATGTCCTAAGCCGTTGGGTTACGGAATCAGACGAACACCTGTTGTGTTAGGATTATCAGCTGCATTATGTATGCCGGCTGCTTTTTCGTATGCAAATGTTGATAATGGAATGGATCGTGAATCTGTTCTATCTGTTATGCAAGGAAAAACAATCAAAGGACAAATCTTGGATGAAACAGGAGAGTCTATGATTGGAGTTTCTGTGTTGGTAAAGGGTACGACTATAGGAACCGTTACTGATTTTGATGGTAATTATACACTTGAAGTGCCTAGTGGAAAGAATATATTGGAGATTTCCTATATAGGTTATAAGACTAAAGAAATTACTATTGGGAATAATAGTCTGATAAATATAAAAATGGAACCTGATACACAGGCTTTGGATGAAGTTGTGGTAATAGGTTATGGTACTGTGAAGAAACGTGATTTGACTGGTGCGGTGGCTTCCATGAAAAATGAAGATGTGACAGTTGCTCCTACTAGTAATGTGATGGAGGCTTTACAAGGAAAAATTGCAGGTATGGATATTGTGAAGTCTAGCGGGCAGGTTGGTGAAGATGTTTCTATTTTGTTGCGTGGCTCTCGTTCTATTTATGGTAGTAATGAACCGTTATTCATTATTGATGGTATTCCTGGGAGTTATAGCCAGGTGAACCCTTCTGATATTGAGAGTGTGGATGTATTAAAAGATGCCTCTTCTACTGCTATTTATGGTTCAGCAGGAGCTAATGGCGTAGTCATTATAACAACAAAACGTGGGAAGGAAGGAAAAGCTACTGTAAACTTTGATGCATATTATGGTTTCAGTGGTTCACCTAATTATAAGCATGGTATGGTTGGAGATGAATGGGTGAATTATCAAAGAGAAGCTTATAAGTATAAGAATGGAGATTACCCTTCTGATATGTCTGCTTTATTTGGTAATCAAGATTATACGGATGCTTATAATGCTGGAAAGTGGATTGATTGGATTGATGAAGCCTCAGGTAATACAGCTACAACCCAAAAATATAGTCTTTCTGTTTCAGGGGGTAGTGAGAAGACTAAGATATTTGCTTCAACTTCTTATAATAGAGAAGAGGGTTTATTGAGTAATGACAATCTTAATAAATATTCATTGCGATTGAATATTGATCAAGAAATTTTCTCTTGGGCTAAAATGGGCTTTACTTCTAATCTAACTTATCAAGATAGAAATCAAGGAGTGAGAAATACCTTTACAAAAGGTCTTTCATCATTTCCTTTGGGAGATGCTTATGATCAAAATGGGAAAATAAATCATGAATATATTACAGGACAATATTCTCCATTAGGTGATTTTATTGAAGATCAATATGTGAATAATACTCGTTCCACTTATTTGAATGTTAGTGGTTATTTGGAACTGAGTCCAATAAAAGATTTTACTTTTACAAGCCGTATTAATGGTACGCTCAGTGATTCTCGTCAAGGACAATATTGGGGAGATCAATGTAATGCTAATAGACCTAGTTATGCAGGTTCACCTCATGCTGCTATTACTAATAAGAACGCATGGAATTATACATGGGAGAATATTCTTTCTTATAATACTACTATTGCAAAAGATCATAATATAGGTGGTTCTGTTATTACTTCTTGGAATAAGAATCAAAATGATAGTAGCTTAGCTGCAGCTAGTGGTCAAATGGTAGATCGTTGGTCATTTTGGCGATTAGCATCCGGCGCATCGCAGCATGTTGAGTCTGATTTTGCTCAAACACAGAAAATGTCATTTGCTGTTCGTTTCAATTATTCTTATAAAGGTAAGTATTTGTTTACATTCTCAAATCGTTGGGATGGTGTGTCTCAGTTCTCAGCAGGGCATAAGTGGGATAGTTTCCCTGCTGGAGCAATTGCATGGCGTATCTCTGACGAACCTTTTATGAATGTGGCAAAAAATTGGTTGAATAATTTAAAACTGCGTGTAGGATATGGTATTACAGGTAATTCGGGCGGGGTGGATGCTTATGGTACAACTACACAAGCCTATGTTTATACCGGTAATGGACTTACTTTAAATGGTCAAAACTCTTCTTTTACTCAGTATACAGGTACTTATGGTAGCAAGGATTTGGGTTGGGAAAAGTCTTATAACTGGAATGTTGGTTTGGACTATGGCATATTAAACAATCGCGTTGATGGTTCTATCGAATGGTTTAAAACAACAACAAAAGGTTTGCTCTTTAAACGTACTTTGCCTATTACTAGTGGTTTGACCGGTTGGGGATCCCCATTATCTATTTGGCAGAATATTGCTGAAACTAGTAATCAAGGTGTGGAAGTCACCATTAATTCACATAATATAAAAACCAAAGATTTTAGTTGGAATACCACACTATCTGTAACATGGAGTAAAGAGAAAATAGAAAAATTGCCTGACGGTGATTTAATTTCTGAAAATTTGTTTGTAGGGCATTCTATAAAGTCCATCTATGGCTATAAATATACCGGAATTTGGGGTACAAATACTCCTCAGGATATTTTGGAGGCTTATGGTGTTAAACCCGGTTTTATTCAGATTGAAACTTTGGAAAAAGATGGTGATGGTGGAGTACACAAATATAGTACAAATGACCGTCAAGTGTTGGGACACACTAATCCGGATTGGATTGTTGGCTTGAATAATACATTTACTTATAAAAATTTTGATTTGTCTGTATTTGCAATGGCTCGTTATGGTCAAACTATTAATAGTGATTTGTTGGGTTATTATACGGCAGAACAAAGTGTAACAACAAATCAGTTGGCTGGAGCGGATTATTGGACGGAAAATAACCAGGGAGCTTATTATCCTGCTCCAGGTACAGGATCGGAACAAAGTACGGTCATCTCAGCTTTAAGAGTGCGTGATGGTTCATTCATAAAAGTGAAAAATATCACTTTAGGATATACTTTTCCAGTTAATATCTCACGTAAGGCTTTGATGGAAAAATGCCGTATCTATGCAACTGCATACAATCCGTTTATTTATGTAAAGGATAAACAGTTGAAGGGTACAGATCCAGAAACAAACGGTTCGGATGCATTCCCTACTTTTAGACAGTTTGTATTCGGAGTTAATTTAACTTTCTAACTTTTATATAGGAGATATTTACAATGAAAAATATATTCAGAAAACTTACTTTATATTCAGTGGCTTTAGCTGCTGTATCTTTCAGCTCTTGTTCGTTGGAAGAAAATAATCCGGCAGGCTTTACCAAGGAAAATCTTGCTACTTCTATTGAAGGGTATGAAACGTTGGTTAACCAGTGTTATTTTGCTATGGAAAGATATTTCTATGGTACGGATAGTTGGATGAGTTTGACCGAAGGTGATTCAGACCTTTGGACCTATCAGGCTAATCAATCAACTTCATACACCCAATGGTTTTGGTTCTTTGCAGGAGCATCTCCTAATACCACTTATACAAATAATTGGTGGAATGGTACTTATGATGGAGTAGGCTCTTGTAATGAAGCAATTGCATTGGCTGGTTATGCACCATATAAAACGGAAGCGGAACGAAATGCTAAAGTTGCAGAAGCCCGTTTCTTGCGTGCAATCTATTATTTTAATGCGGTAGAGCAATTTGGTGGGGTCACTATGTTGACTGAACCTGAGACAACTTTGAATTATGCTCCGGAACGTACAGATCCGCTGACTATTTATAAAGAAGTTATTATTCCTGATTTAGAATATGCTGTAGAATGGTTGGCAGTTGGTACACATGCCACTACTACGGTTCCAACCAAAAAGGCAGCTTTGGGATTTTTGGCAAAGGCCTGTTTGCAAACTTATGAATATGGTTCGACAGAATATTTGCAAAAGGCTTTGGATTCGGCTAAAGAATTGATTGCTGATTGTGAATCAGGTGGTGCAAAATATAATGCTTATATGTATCCGACCTATGAAGAAGTTTTTAAAGAATCGAATAATTGGGAAAATAAAGAAGCTTTGTGGAAGCATCGTTGGTATGCTGGTTCTGATGGTCATGGTTCTAGTAACGGTAACTATAAATTAAATCGTAATGATGAATATTTCTTGTGTAATGTGAATAAATTCGGAGCACGTGAAGATAATCAAGAAACTCGTTTAACTTGGGAAGGATGTATTTCTGGCATTTTTATGCCTACTCAACATCTTTTAAACCTTTATGTGCAGGAGGACGGAACACTTGATCCTAGATTCCATGAGTCATTTACTACTGAATGGAATGCGAATAAGAATTATATTTGGGATACTAGTGCGGCTAATATGTATGATAAAGATGAATCTATAGTTGGTACTGAATTAAAGAAGGGAGATTTGGCGATTAAATTTGTAATGCCTCAGGATGAGGATTATGCTGAGGAAAAAGCAAATAGACATACCTCGAATTATTTAATGATTGCTTATGATGATGTGTACAATGATCAAAAACATAATGTAAATATGCAATATAATGGTATGGAAAATCAGTTCCGTTATTTTTATCCATCATTGAATAAGCATAATAGTAGCAATTACTATGTGGCCAATGCTTCTAAAAAACGCAATGGCAATTTAAATGCGACTTTTATGATGCGTATGGCAGAAGTTTACCTGATAGCTGCAGAAGCTGATATTTATATCAATGGTGGTGCGAATGCAATGGGATACATTAATAAGGTACGTGCTCGTGCAGGGGCAAAGGCATTGACAGGTACAGCTACAGTTCGTACTGTTTTAGATGAGAGAGGACGTGAGCTTTGTGGCGAATATTGTAGATTTTATGATTTGAAACGTACCGGCATGTTTAAGAGTTCAAATTATTTGGAGGAAACACATCCGGACTTGGCTCAGTTCTTTAATCCTAATTATGCATTACGACCTATCTCTACAACATTTACTGCAACTATATCTAATGGTGCTGAATATCAAAATCCTGGATATTAATAAATTAAAACTTTTATAGTAGAATAATTGTCTTGTCTCTATTTGTAAAGAGGCAAGACAATTTTTTTTCATTCCATTGGATTGGTAGTCGCATATCGATTTGTTACTACCTATTATAATTACTATGATGAAATTGATTATATTCTATTTATATTGATTTGTATAGAGGTATTTGTATGGTTCCTTTTAGTTTATGAAACCTTAAATAACCGATTGAGATTGCTTATAATCAGTAGATCTTATAAATAATCGGAGCATGGCTTTGAATTGAAGCCTCACAGTAACACTACGGTAGATATAAATTGTGCACGAATGGGAGTTGGAGGGAGATAATTCGTGGGGCTACCTGTATTAGAATCTTATCGGCTAAAATCAGGTATTTATAAATTTAAGTTTGCGATTCAGTTAAAAATAAATACTAAATGAAAGAAATTATACTTTTGTTTTAACGTATTTTTATGATTGAGTTTGGGTACAGGGGCTTTTTACATGCGTCATTTAAATAGATATAATAAAATAAACTTTTGTTGACTATTATAATAGAAATAAAAAGCATGAAAAAAAGTCCGAAACAAAATTGGGAAAGTAATATCAGACGTACTCCCATTATTTTAGGGTTATCGGCAGCATTATGTATGCCGTCTGCATTTTCTTATGCAAATGCAAGTGACCCTGTTGCCGGTGAATTGGTTCAGTCTGTCCAGCAAGGACGTACTGTTACAGGTAAAATCATAGATGACACAGGGGAGCCGTTAATTGGTGTATCCGTACTGGTGAAAGGTACAACGGTGGGTACGATTACCGACTTTGACGGTAATTATTCTTTGGAAGTTCCTTCAGGTAAGCATATTCTCGTCATATCTTATATAGGATATAAAACGCAGGATATAACGGTAGGAAAAAGCAATCAGCTGAACATTAAAATGGAGGCCGATACGCAGGCTTTGGATGAAGTGGTCGTTGTGGGTTATGGCGTGATGAAGAAACGTGACCTTACAGGTTCTATTGCTTCAGTGAAGGCGGCTGATATTGTAAAATCACCGGCATCTAATGCCATGGAAGCATTGCAGGGGCAGGTTCCGGGTTTGGATATTGTACGTAATTCAGGTAAGGCTACTTCGGGTGTAACCATTAATATCCGTGGACAGCGTTCACTGTCCGATGTGAAAGATGAGTTTGGTAACAATGTTGCCAATGCTCCGCTGTTTATCATTGATGGTATGCAGGGAGGTGATTTCTCGGATATTGCTCCGGCTGATATTGAATCTATCGAAGTGCTGAAAGATGCTTCTTCTACGGCAATTTATGGTTCGCAAGGTGCTAATGGGGTAATCATTATCACCACCAAGAAAGGTGCGCAAGGTAAGACCAAATTCTCTTACAACGGTTATTTTGGTGTCAACGGTTGGGCGCAATATCCTGATATGCTGAGTGGTGAAGACTATATGCAGGTGCGTCGTGAAGCAGCTCGTACCGGTGGTCAGTGGAATTCTACCGCCGATGACCAGAAACTTTTCACTGTGGAGGAATGGCAGGCCATTCAGAACGGTGAGTGGACTGACTGGATAGATGAGGTGCTTCATACAGGGCTTGTTCAAAGCCATCAGGTTACAGCTTCGGGCGGTACGGAAAAGACAACCGCGATGTTGTCTGCCGGATATTATCAGGAAAAGGGTTCTTTCAAAAATGATAAAATGGATAAGTACAACTTGCGTATGAACATTGAGCACAAGTTGGGCAAGACCGTGAAAGTAGGAGCGACCACACAGATCACTCATTATGCACAGGATGAGCGTGCCGAGAATGTGTTATGGCGTGCTGCTACTAATGCACCTCTTGGTAAAGCATACGATGAAGACGGTAAAGTGGTGGAATATCCATTAGGAAAGAATGGACAGGTGAGTCCGTTGGTGGATGAGGCATCTGAAGTGGCTGCAAGACATCATGTGCTGAAAACCAATTTGATAGCCAATGGGTATCTGGATTTTACCCCTATTGAAGGATTGACTTTCCGTTCTAATTTAGGAACCAATTATGCTTTTTATCGTAAGCAGGATTTTGAAGGGGCCGGTTCTATTGACCGTTTGGGACAGAATTCAACGTCACTGTCCAAAATCAAATCTTCCGAAAAGAGTTTTGTGAATTGGGATAATATTATCAGTTATAACAAAACCGTCAAAGATCATACTTTTGGTGCCACTGCATTGACTTCGTGGACACAATCCAAATATACATCGGTGAATGCACAAGGTGAAGGCCAGTTGGTTGATTCTTATTTATGGCATAATCTGGGAGCCAATGATAAAAGCTCTTATGTAATCGGATCGGATTATATACAGCATCAGACTTTCTCGTATGCTTTGCGCTTCAACTATAGTTATAAAGGCCGCTATATGTTGACGGTTTCCAATCGTTGGGATGGTGACTCACGTTTGTCTAAAGGCAATAAATGGGCAAGTTTCCCTTCAGTAGCTGCTGCATGGCGCATTAGTGATGAAGCATTCTTGAAGAATGTGGAAGCCCTTAGCAACTTGAAGTTGCGCTTAAGTTGGGGTAAGACAGGTAACTCGGGTATCATGGCTTACGGAACTCAGTCGGGCTTGACTCCGAAAACAAACTCTGCTTTCCAGGATAATGGCTATACCTATTATATATACAATGAATATGTGGGTAATGAGAATGTAGGCTGGGAGATGTCCAATACCTGGGATCTAGGTTTTGATATCGGTTTGTTCAATAACCGTATTTCGGCTGTTGTCGATTTATACCAGACAAAGACTACTGATATCCTGTTGCCCCGTACTTTGCCTACTTCCATGGGTGGTAGTAACGCAACTCCGTTCAAGATGTATCAAAATATCGGTGCAACCATGAACCGTGGTATTGAAGTATCGGTAAATACCGTCAATGTGGATAACAAAAACTTTAAGTGGAACTCCACCCTTACCTTTGCTGCCAATCATGAGGAAATTACCGATTTGATTGATGGTAAGGATATCATTGGCGCCGAATCATCCATTACCAGTAGTTTGCTGATTGGCCGTCCTTTGCGTTCCTATCATTATTTTATCAATCAGGGAATATGGCAGGAAAATGAAGCAGAGGAAGCTGCCAAATATTTTAAAGATGCAAAGAAGACACAGTCTTTTAAGCCGGGTGATATAAAATTGCAGGATTTGGATGGCAACTTTATTATTGATGATAATGACAGGACTTATCTCGGCAGCCAGTCTCCAAAATGGACGGGAGGACTCAATAATAACTTTAGTTATAAGAATTTCGATCTGAATGTATATATTATAGCTCGTTGGGGACAGATGATTGACTATGAACTGGCAGGTGCTTACGATCCTCAGGGAAAAGGAAACTTCCCCGCATATTTGAACTATTGGACACCGGAAAACCCGTCAAATGATTTTCCGCGTCCGGCTCAGACCAATTTCTATAACTATCTGGGATACGAGTCTTTGAATTACATTGACGGTTCTTATTGGAAGATCAAGACTGTATCACTGGGTTATACATTCCCCAAATCGTTGACTTCCAAATTGGGTGTGTCCAAACTTCGTGCATATGTCACTGCCAATAACCTCTTCTCTTTTGCCAAGAATCATTTGATTCAGGATTACGATGCAGAACGCGGAGGATCGGCTAAAGCTCCGTTGCAGCGTCAGTTTATATTTGGTTTGAATCTTGATTTCTAACAGATAAAAAAGAAATAACTATCATGAAATACAATAAGAAATATCTATTTGCAGCATGTGCCGCCCTGTTGTTGGGCATGCAATCATGTGATTTGGAGGAATACAATCCTGCCGGAAGTACCCCGGATAATGTGTACAAAGAACAGGCCGGTTTTGAGGCCCTTGTCAATTCGGCTTATGCTTTTTGGGGCGGTCAGTTTTATGGACGTGAAGATTTTGTGTTATTACTGAACGGTGGTGGCGACCTTTGGATCAATATTGCCAATTGCGGTTATGGCCGTCAGATGTCCAAATATGAAGAATTGACAGCTTCGGTTGGTCAGATTAAGAATACGTGGAATCGTCTGTATGAAATTATAAACGACTGTAATGCCGGTTTGGAACGGATTGACCAAGTGGAATTCAAAGACAAGAAACTGAGAGATATCCGTTTTGGTGAATTAAGTTTCATGCGTGCTTACGCTTATTGGCATTTGGTTGAAATTTACGGTAACGTGGATCTTAGAACCAAAGAAACTTCTGCCGAAAGTCTTTCAATGAACTGTTATCGCAGCAGCTATGAAGATTTGTATGATTTAATGCTGGCCGATGCACAGAATGCGGTGGATAATCTGCCCGTTGATCCTTATCCTGTTAAAGATGTAGGTCGTGCGACCTCAAAAGCGGCTTATGGTTTATTAGCGCGCATCGCACTGACACGGGTTTCCTATTGTGACAGTCAGGCAGACAAAGACAAATATTATAAAATCGCTGAGGATGCGGCTCAATATGTGATTGATAATCAGAATGCGTTGAAAGTATCTTTGTATGATACGCCTGACGAAGTCTTTGATCCGGATAATAATAAAACGAATAAAGAGGCTATGTTCGTTGTGACCCACTCTACCGAGTCCTCATTGAATATGCAGGCTAAAAACCCGAACCGTATGCATATGTATTTCCATGCCAGTTATTCGGCAAGAGCAGGTATGGTGCAGGATTACGAATATGGAAATGATAAGAATGCCAAGTCGGGCAGTATGGCGATGATGCCTACCCGTTATTTGTTGGAATTGTATAATGAGAATATAGATGCCCGTTACAATGCCTGGTTCCGTGAAGAGTATAAACTGAATACACCCAAAGCTTATGCCTGGACTAAGGATCAGTTGGACTATTTTGAAAAACCGTCATCTATGATTGGTCAGGTTATTCAGCCGGGAGAAACAGCGCTGCTTTTCACCAAGAAGAAGATTGCCGACAAACGTAACTTGCCATACGCTGTCGTCGATATCGATGATACCTATGCAGCCGATGGAAGTGTCAGCAAGAGTGCCAACTTTAACATTCACTTCCCGACCTTGCTGAAGTACGAAGATGCGAATTTTGAAAACAAAGGATTGCCTACCAATTCGCAGGTAGGTGCAAATGATGTGATTACCATGCGTTTGCCCGAAATGTATTTCATTGTTGCCGAATGTGAGATCATGAAGTCCGGAGGAAATAAGGAGATAGCTAAAGCACGTATCAATGACATACGCAGACGTGCGGCTGTACCGGGCAAGGAAGCTGAAATGGAGGTAGGAGTGGACAAGATGACGATCGACTTTATTTTGGAAGAAAGAGCACGTGAGTATTGCGGCGAATTCATGCGCTGGTTTGATTTGAAAAGAACCGGAAAATTGGTAGAATATGTGAAAGCTCATAATCCGGATATTCCTTTGATCCAACCGCATCACGCATGGCGTCCTATTCCTCAGATGTTCCTGGACTCCATCTTGAACCCGGATGAATTTGGTCAGAATGAGGGATATAATTAATGAATATGAAAACACTGGTGCTTTTTAAATATAGTGTCCTGTTCCTCTGTCTGTGTGGCGTTCACCTGAATGGTTTTGCCCAGTCCACCCGTGAGGCTATATTGGAAGATATAGCCCGGACGGGAGGAGTGTACTATGCTTATCCTGTAAAGGAAGCTATCGCGACTCCTCCGCCTAAAGGGTATAAACCGTTCTATATCAGTCATTATGCACGACACGGTTCCAGATGGATTCAATCGGAACAGGATTATAAGACAGTGGTTGATATTTTCGAGAAAGCGCATCAAGCCGGAGCTTTGACCGCTTTGGGAGAAGATGTCCGCAAAAGAATGGCGTTGGTGTGGGAAGATGCCGAGGGACATGGGGGAGATTTGACTCCTTTGGGTGTGAGGCAACACCGGGGAATAGCCGAAAGAATGTTTCGGAACTATCCCGAGGTATTCAAGGGATCTCCTGCTCTGTCTGCACGCTCTACCGTGGTGTTGCGATGTGTATTGAGTATGGATGCCTTTTGTGAACGGTTGAAAGAACTCAATCCGGCATTGCAGATCCGGCGCGAAGCTTGTGCCAGGTATATGAAATATATGAATTATCATACGCCGGAAGCCGTGAAGTTTGTTTCTCATCAGGGACCTTGGTATGAGGAATATAGAAAGTTCAAAGAAAGTCATACCCGTCCCGATCGTCTGGTTACTTCCTTATTTAATAGTCCTGACTATATCCGTAAGAATGTGAATCCCGGCGAATTGATGTGGGGACTTTATTGGATTGCTTCAGATTTGCAGAATGTAGAGATAGAGGTGAGTCTTTATGATGTATTTCAGAAAGATGAATTATTTGATCTTTGGCAAGTTTGCAATTATCATAATTATGTATGTGACGGACCTGCGCCTGCCAATGGTGGAATAATGACGGCCAGTGCCCGGTCATTGCTTGAAAATATATTGGATTCGGCCGATGAGGCGATCAGATCCGGGACCCATGCGGCGACATTACGTTTTGGGCACGATGGAAATATCATTCCCTTGGTAGCGTTGCTTCAATTGGGCGATATGTGGAAAGCCGAAACGGATCCCGATAAATTCTATCAGGCATGGTGTAATTTCAAGGTCACTCCGATGGCGGCAAACGTCCAGTTGGTTTTCTTCAGAAAAAAAGCTTCTGACGATATACTGGTGAAGTTCATGCATTGCGAGAAAGAAGTTACCATCCCTGTAGAAACGGATATTGCTCCTTTCTACCATTGGAAAGATGTTGAAACATACTATCGTCATCTTTTGCATAAATTGCCATAAGTCTATAAGATGAAAAACGGTGTAAATCCCTGTAGTATTGTAACGGGATTTATACCGTTTTTTTGAATGAGAAAGAGCAAAGGGAACAGCAGATTATCAAAGAAAAGACTTACTTTTGCAATAACAGAATAAATAAAGAATAAAAGACCATGAGTAAACTGAATATGAAAGAGTGGATAAACGAAATTATCCAAAAGAAAGAGGTGGTGGCTATGCCCATCATGACCCATCCGGGCATAGAGATGATAGGGAAAACGGTGCGCGATGCGGTTACTGACGGACAAGTGCATTACAACGCCATCAAGGCATTGAGTGAGAAATATCCTACAGCCGCCGCAACCGTGATTATGGATTTGACGGTAGAAGCCGAGGCTTTCGGAGCGGAGATTGTCTTCCCCGAAAATGAGGTTCCCAGTGTGGTGGGGCGTCTTCTCAATGATGAGGAAGCTATTGACAAACTGGAAATTCCTGCCTTGAATAAAGGAAGAGTTCCCCAGTACTTGAAAGCGAATATGCTGGCAGCCAAGACCATTACAGACAGACCTGTCTTTGCCGGTTGCATCGGTCCTTACTCATTGGCAGGACGTTTGTATGACATGTCTGAAATCATGATGCTTATTTATATCAATCCGGAAGCGGCCAATTCGCTGTTGAAGAAATGTTCGGATTTCATTCTCCGTTACTGCATGGCATTGAAGGCCACAGGAGTGAATGGGGTAGTGATGGCCGAACCGGCTGCCGGACTCTTGTCTGATGAGGACTGCACGCAATACTCGTCTGTTTTCATTAAGGAGATCGTAGAGAAAGTGCAGGACGATCACTTCACGGTCATTCTGCATAATTGTGGAAATACCGGTCATTGTACCAAGGCAATGGTAGCTACAGGAGCTGCCGCTTATCATTTTGGAAATAAAATAGATATGGTCGAAGCTCTGAAAGAAGTACCTGCCGATGCTCTTGCAATGGGAAATCTTGATCCGGTGAGCTTGTTCAAGGCGGCTACTCCGGAGGTGATGAAGAAAGCCACACTCGACCTGTTGGAGGCTACCCAGTCCTATCCCAACTTCGTGCTCTCCAGCGGATGTGACACACCGCCTCATACGCCATCTGAAAATATTGATGCATTCTTTGCCGCATTAAATGAATTCAATAATGCTTGAAAAAGAACTTTCTTTTGCTGATCTGTCTATCTCATTGTCCGAACTCTATGAGGCAATGGGGTATGCAGATGCTGTGCCCGACGAAGCGGTAGAAAAAGAAGTCCGTGGGGTGCTTGGACGGGTGGAGGCAGTAACTTCTCCCCGTTTTTGTTTTTTCATATCCGGTGGAGAGTTGGATGAATCGAAAGACTCGCTTTCTGTCGGCGATACGTGTTTCAGTATAGGTAAAATAATCACCCGGCAGCTGCGTGGTTCGGAATCCTTCGCTTTCTTTGCCGCGACTGCCGGAACCGGTTTTGAAAGGTTCCAGCATACGTTGCTGCAAGAGGGGGATATGGTAAAGGTTTATATAGCGGATGCCATAGGAAGTGTCATAGCCGAGAAGACTGCGGATTGTATGGAAATTGCGTTGGATGAATACATCCGCGACAGAGGGTGGAGGCATACCAACCGTTTCAGTCCCGGATATTGCGGCTGGCATGTGTCGGAACAAAAGAAATTATTTCCCTTATTCCCTTCGGCGGAACCTTGCGGCATCCGGTTGACAGATTCCAGTTTGATGCTTCCTATAAAATCGGTCAGTGGAGTAATAGGGCTGGGGGAGGATGTCCGTAAGCTGGAATATACTTGCGGTCTCTGTACGTACGATAGATGTTACAGGCGGAAGCAGCGGGGATAATAGGATGGCTACAAAAATCAGAGTCCCAAATGGCTAGATGTTGTTATTAATCTCATTGATTTTACAATTTGTTGCAATCTTAATGAATCTCCTGTCCTATCAAGACAGGTTATAACAGCTGTCCCCATCTGCTGTAACAACTACTTTCATCTGATGTTCCACCCTGGTGAAACTCCAGTCCCACCGAGGTGGAACTGCAATTTCACCGGGGTGGGACTGCCTCACTACCCGAGTGGAATACCAAACGTAGGCATATAAAAATACAATCTTTTCAGCCTTCTGCACCTTCTTTTAATGCCCATTGAAGAATAGATAAAGCCCGATCATGATAATAGTCAGTAGCGTCCATGTAAGGATAACCGATTTGGCCGGTTTCTCCATGACTTTCTTCATGTTTAATGTACATTCTTGCCGGCGTTTATCCAATAAGGATACCAAAATCATGCCTGCGCTGATGACAACGAACAGGTAGAAAGACAGCATCATGAAGTGAGGCCATGCTGTATATTTTTCTGCAGGAAATACCCATAAATAGAGAATGCCCACTCCCATGCTGAACGCCGTACCAAATGTCAATGCCATGTTGGCAGCCATCGTGGTAGTTCGTTTCCAGAAGATGCCGAACAGGAAAACAGCCGCCATAGGCGGTGCGATAAATCCCAGTACCGATTGGAATACATTAAACAGATTCAATCCTTTGATACTGTCTATGGCAATGGTGATGATCACCGAAATCAGTGCTCCCGCCATTGTAACCACATGCCCTGTACGGATGATCTCTTTCTGGCTGGCAAGCGGTCTGAATTTCTTGACATAGATATCCATCGTGAAGACTGTACTCAGCGCATTCAGGGCAGAGCCGACAGTGCTGATCAGTGCGGCGGTCAATACGGCCAGTACCAACCCCACCATGCCTACAGGAAATAAGTTAGTGACCATAGTCATGTAGGCTTCATCGGGGTTCTTCAAGCCCGGGTAGAGTGCCAGACAGATGATACCCGGAAGGATATAGAGAGGAACATCCAGTATCTTCAACCAGCCGGTGAAGTTGGCACCCATTTGGCCTTCTTTCAGATTCTTAGCAGCCAATACAGGCTGTACCATGGATTGGTCTGTGCACCAGAACCAGACTCCCATGATGGGATACCCCAGAATAATGGGCAGCCACGGGAAGGCGGGATCGTCATTCGGGCGGAACAGGTTCCAGTAATCGGCCGGAACCGCTTCGGCCAATGCGCTGACGCCACCCACTTTGTAAAGACCTGCTATAGTAAGCGTGGCCGATACGAAAATAAGCAGAAGCATTTGGAATACATTGGTATAGGCTACCGCTTTCAGCCCTCCGGCCATGGTGAAGAATGCGGAGATAACGAGCAGGATCAATGCTGACTGCCACATGGGAATATCGAAAACCTGACGGATAAGGATACCTCCGGCGAATAAGGTCAGGGCAAGCCACGAGATAAGGATTGTCACAATGGTGTACCAGGCAAGAATGTTGCGGGTGGACTGTCCGAAACGCCGCCCCATGAACTCCGGCAAGGTGGTGATACGTGCTCCTAAGTAACGAGGGGCAAAGACAAAAGCCAGCAAGCAGATGAAAACAAACGCATACCAGGCATAATTACCTGAAACGATACCGGTGGTAAATCCGGCACTGGCGGAGGCTATCAGCATGGAAGGGCCCACATTGGTTCCCCACATGGAGAAACCGATGTGATGCCACTTCAGGGAACGCTCGGCAAGAAAAAGGCTGCTGCCTTTTTTGCGTTTCAGGCTGGCCCATATACCGATGCCTATAAGAATCAGAAAGTAGGCAATAAGAATGCCCCAATCTAACGTATCTAAATAATTAGCGTGCATAATTCATGTATCAGATTAAGATGAATATTCCGTTTATTGATGAAGTCCCATCAGTTCTTTGGCTACCGCTACGGCCGTATTGGCATTGTCGCTATACCCGTCCGCACCTATTTCATCGGCAAATCCCTGGCTTACCGGAGCGCCGCCTATCATTACTTTTACCTGATGACGGATACCGGCTGCTTCCAAAGCGTTGATCACCTCTTGCATATAAGTCATGGTTGTTGTCAGCAAGGCACTCATGCACAGGATGTCTGCCTTGTTTTTCTTGACTTCTTCCACAAATTTGTCGCAAGATACATCTATGCCTATGTTGATTACCTCAAAGCCGCAACCTTCCAGCATGGAAGCCACCAGGTTCTTGCCGATATCATGCAAGTCGCCTTTCACGGTCCCGATGACTACCTTGCCTATGGTGGTCGAGGCACTCCCTTGCAGTAAAGGCTTCAGAAGTTCCAAAGCTCCCTTCATGGCGCGTCCTGCCATCAGCAGTTGGGGAACGAACGCTTTTCCGTCCTGGAAGCGTTGTCCCACTTCGCCCATAGCCTTTATCATGTAGTTGTTGATAATTTCCTGGGGCTGTACTCCTTCGGCGATGGCTTTCTTGGTTACTTCTACGGCCGGTTCCAGCTTTCCGTCCACAATGGCATTGAACAAAGGTTTCAAGGCTTCATTCCCGGCTGCCGCAGAGTCTTTGACGACGATTGTTTCTTGTTTTGTTGCAGCGGCTTCTTCTTTCGAAAGGTCTTCTTTGGATACGTCAGAGGAAGAAGAGGAGTATTCTTCGACAATGCGCATCGCTTGTTCCACTTCTCTCTCGTTATGGAAATCCATTTCCAGATGCACACCGTCCGCACCGATATTGTCCAGCAAGGGTTTCAGTTCGTCCAAGGTTACCCAACAAGCCATGATGCTCTTGCCTCCGGCAAGGATCTTCTTGTAAAGGTCGTACCATTTGGGTGATCCTCCTTGTGGCTCACCTACGCCCGGAGTCCATTGAATGGCATTCAGTTCCTCAATTTCAAGAAGGGCGGGCAGATGGTGCATGGCGCCCACACCGTCCAGATGATACAAGGTATAGTCTATTTTTTGACATTGTTCGCGGATAAAGGGTTGTACAAAACGACGATAATCATCTTCGCTGATCATGGTAGAAATATCGCTTTGTAATTTGCTCATTTTACCGGGAGCCCATGAAGAAAAATAGCAGAAAGCCATTTCGTCCCCTTCACGGATGATGTCGTAAAGTTCATCAAAGACTTTGAAATAGATATCATTGATTTGTTGCATTTGCTGTTCCAGCACTTCGGGCTGCATCACGGTATCCAGCAAAACTTTGTCTGTACCTTTCAAGGCGGCCAGTACGTCCAGCCCTTCCATCAAGTCGGGCATTCCTACGTAATAGTGACCGTTTGCTTTCGCCTTGCATGCTTTCAGCAATTCTTTATGCAAGATCCAGTTGGGATGCTCGGGATTGAAAACAATCTCATCGTTGAAATCGGGATCGGGATGAATCCAAATGGTATCTTCCCCTCCTTCGAACACGCCGCCCAAGATGGCTGCCAATGAACCGGGGCCTAACTGGGTATTGGCTACTGGCAGGATATCTGCTTTCAGACTGCTGTGTGCCACGTACCAGTCCAGGTATTCTGCACGCCATTGCGGATCGAACCATTTCTGATTCAGGTCTTTTGCCGGGGAGGGCGCAGGGATATCCGCATGAGGTTTCACATCTTCCTGAAAGTGCTCCCACATGTTCAGTATGATTCCTTTATGGTTCCACCAATCTATATATCGTTTCTTTGTCTCGTCTAAATTCGTTTTCCAAGTTTCCATATTCGTCAGTTTTTAAATATTCCTTTAAAATGAGGGTCTATGTGCAGACCGATGCTTTTGCTTAAATCCATATCGTCCGTGCATTCCACTTCATCCGGATAAACGGGGATGGTCGCTCCTTGACGTACATATACGGGCATTTCGTCCAAGGGGATATCCAGATTCTTCAGCCAGCGTCCCCCTTCCAAGCGTTCGCCTGTGAAGAAATTCACCCATTTTCCTTCGGGCAGATAGACATCCCGGCGGTTCTCGCTGTTCATGACCGGGGCTACCAGGAAGTCGTTACCAAAATAGTATTCATCGTCGATGTGCCAGCACAGTTTGTCTTCGGGGTGATGAAAAATCAGAGCTTGCAAGAGAGGTGCTCCGCTTGCGATGGCCTTCCGGCTTTGTTCTACAATATAAGGTATAAGCGTATAGCGCAACTTCCACCACTTTTTTATCATGGGTGCGATAGCGGGATAATGCCACGGCTCGCGTTTGTTTGTTCCGTGATAACGGATGTGGGAGGAGAATACACCGAATTGTGTCCAGCGCATATATACATCATCGTCCACTATAGAGTTCATGAAGTTGGGCAATGTGTGGAATCCGGGGACATCATGACTCCAGAAGGCGAAGCCGGAAAGCCCGAAATGCAAGCCGCCTTTCAGTGAGCCTGCCATCCCATCCCATGAACTGCATGAGTCGCCTCCCCAATGCAGGGGATAGCGTTGGCATCCCGCCCATGCCGAGCGTGCCCATACGATGCCGTCACCGGTTACGTCTTTTGTGATTTCATAAGCGGCTTTCTGATAAAGCAATGCATACAGGTTGTTCAGCAATTCGGGTTTCATGCCTTTATAGAGAGCATCCATGTGGATGTTTTCTCCAAAATCGGTTTTGATACAGGTCACGCCCATATCCAGCAGATTCTTCAGCAGTCCTTTATACCATTCGGTTGCTTGGGGATAAGTGAAGTCAATGGTTCCGGCATAGTCCAAAGCGGAGAAATTGGAACCTTCCGAATCTTGTTTCTTTGTCAGCGGAGCTATATAATCGTTTTTGCGTGCTTCGTCTATCTGTTCGGCGTTCTCCGCCACGTAGGGGAGTTGCCATAAGGACACGCGATATCCTTTTTTCTTCAGTCCTTGGATGAACCCTTTGGGATCGGGAAAGCGTTCTTCGTTGAATTTCCATTCGCACAGCCAGTCGGTCTTGAACCAGCCGGTATCCAGATGGATGACATCGCAGGGGTAATGTTCGGCACGCATCCGGTCGCATATCTCATTTACTTCATCAGCGCTGAAGTAGGTCATGCGGCTCATCCAGATGCCGAAACTCCAGAGGGGAGGCATGGAAGGATATCCGGTCAGATCCCGATAACCCCGGAGGATTTCTTCCATCGTGTCGCCTGCTATGACGAAGACATCCAGCATGGCCTGGTCGCTTAGGAACTGTACCGAGCGGGTGGATTGCCCGGCCAGTGACAGTTTGCTGTGGGCACAGGTGTGATAGAATGTTCCATACATCCGGCTGGAGAGGTAGAAAGGAATATTCTTATAGGTACGGCGGTTGTTCACACCTTGTCCGTCCTGGTTCTTTAAGAAGAACGTTTGTCCGCTTAAGTCCATTTTGGCAAAGCGTTCCCCTGTTCCGGCAAAACATTCATCGGGTTTTGATTCAAAGGAAAGGGTGGCACGTTCCTTCACTCCGTTTCGTTTGCAGAAAGCCAGTGGCAACGCATCGTAACGGGGAGGGGAGAAGTGGTCGTAGGCAGCCAGTCGGATTTCACGTTTGCCGTCGGGGTAAAGGCGAAGATCCAAGGTCTCTTGAGGATCGGGCAGCAGTTCGCTCCAACGGTCCAGTACCGGGGGCTTTACATGGATAAGTGCCCGTTGGATTCCGTCTTGGGTCGTGATCAACCATTCCCCTTCTGTTTGTGTCACTTGCAAAGGGAGTTTCTTTACCCGGTCACTGAATTGGAGCATTTCCGACTGATCCGTCATGCTTTCTTCACCGAATCCGATAAAGAGTCGGGTGATACCTGAGGTGTACTGACGGATGACCAGCGTATATTCTTCACGGGGCGATGCCGTATCGGGTGCCATATCGTTAGAGAGCACTTGCTTTTGAAAAGGGACGTTTATACAGATATCCCCGTCTTTTTCATAGACAGAGGTGGGCTTGTATGCTTTCCATAATGATTCGTCTCTTGACAGATCGGGATCAAAGTCCAGAAAATCGAATAAGTGGTAATTGGTTGGTTTCATTCTCTTTTTGTTATTTTGTTTTTATAATGATTCTTGGTTGTGACACCCCACCTACAGCGACCCTCCCTGCCTTTTGCTTTATACTTTCATCTACTTGCGGACCATTCTTCTTCCACACATTATGAGGTCCCGGACGGTTGGAGTCGAAACGTTCGGACGGACACCAGTTGTTTTCTACGGTATAGCCATCCGTCGCTTCATCAAAGTAGATGTAAAACGCACGGTCGTTGGTAGCGTAGGGCGCGTCAATTAAATGTTCAATCCGGTTATTGCGCATCACGGAGCCCGGTTGGTTGGAGAGGGTATAAAGTCCTCCTGCATCATACAGCCTCCGGGCAAAGTGGTGGACGTAATTGGCTTCAATCCGATTGCCGCTCATTCCGCTTTCCTGCAGGGTCCATCCCCAGCCCACACAGATACCTGAGTAATTGACGTGGCAGACTTCATTATGTACGATATGGATATTCTTTACATATCCGGCTCCGATGCCTACACCTCCCCAATCTTCATTGGTCACTTCCTCAATCAGGTTGTTCCGTATGGTGATTCCCGTACATAATTCCTGTTCATGAAAAGGTGTATAAGGCACATGGGTTTCAAATCCTTCATCGGGAAAGGTGCCCACCAGTAAGGCTGTGCCACCAATATCGGTGAAATGGCAATTCTCGACAATGGAAGTCGATACGGCGCGTTCATAATCTACTCCGGTGGCTGCTAAATGCTGGAATGTGCAGTGGTTGAAGTTTATGTTATTGCCGCATTTTATCTGTATTGCAGCTTCGGGTCTGCCTATCCATGCCTGGTTTTCCAGTTCCGCTTTTTCGGGCAGCCCCGGTATGGGTAGCTTGTAAGCATCCAGCAGATGGAAGCCTCCTTGCAATGTAACGTGCCCTTGATAAGAGGGGCGCATCCATGAAGTATGTTCGAAAGATATATTTTGAAAATGTATATTCCTTACCGGGCGTTCCAAAGTTCCGCTTATAGTCAGTAAAGTCTCTAAAGCCGGAATAATGACTTGCGCCTTCGTCATGTCTTCGTGAGGACGCGGGTAATAATAGATGCGTCCGGAAGGGTAATCCTGATACCATTCTCCGGGCTGGTCCAATAGTTCCAGAGCATTGACCAGACAAAAGGTGGAGTTTCCTTTTTCTCCGTCAATGACAGGTTGAGGCCAGGGATGGGCAAACTCCAACCGGCTTTCGGGATCATGAAAACGGACGATTGTATTTGCCCCTTCAGTAATCATTTCCTTCACTCTCAGTATGGCGATGGCCCAACGTTGGTGAACGATCATCTCTACTTGTGAAGCGGCATTCAACCCTGCTGTTTGTGGAGTGGGAATGGTGATCGTCTCTTCCTCAGGGTTAAAATCAATCATGCGTTCCATTACTCCGTCGGGAAACTGTGCGGCCCGCTGTGCTTTTGTTCCGTTGACCCACATTTGCCGGGTTTCCAATATCCTGTTTCCCATACGGGGCGCTTCCGCTACCCATATTTTATTTCTAAGTGTTTCTGGTATTCTGGTATCTTTGCATCCTTGTTCCCAATCTGTCACAGGAACTCCGCCACTTAAGACTACACGGGCATTGGGAACAGCGGTGATACGGGTGGGAGAGTCTGTTGTCCCGCTATCTTCGGGGCGGATGAACAGGCTTTTATATTGTGGGTATATTCCTTCCTCCAATAGGATATTTATGCCTCCGGTTGTTTCGGGTGATTGCAATCTTCTCCATTCGCGCGCTTGCTTGATGGCTTGTTCCAGAGTCTGGAGGGGAGATTGGCGTGTACCGGCAGCATTGTCGTTACCGTAGGGAGAAACATAAATATCTCCTGCGGTTAAATAAAAGGTATAACTGACAAATGCGATAAAGCAGATTATTTTTGTTTTCATGGGTTCTCCGGATTTAAAGGTCTTTTTAATCAGACGGAAGGAATCAGGTTTTGTACCCATTGGATAATTTGCCAATGTGTCAATTTGCTGCATTCTACTCTGCGTGGTCATGGGCATATTAGCAAATTGATGCATTGATATATTGATTGAAGTATAATAAAAAACAGGCCATACCTTAATGAAAAGGTATAGCCTGCGTCATTTAATAAAAGAGATTTATTTTTTATGAGTTCATGCTCATCAGGAATTCTTCGTTGTCTTTGGTATTTTCCAAACGACTCTTTACGAAATCCATGGCTTCGATAGGATTCATATCTGCCAGATACTTGCGAAGAATCCACATACGGTCCAAAGTAGTCTTGTCGAGCAGCAAGTCGTCGCGGCGGGTGCTTGATGCCACGATGTTTACTGCCGGGAAGATACGTTTGTTGCTCAAGTTGCGGTCCAGCTGGAGTTCCATGTTACCTGTACCCTTGAATTCTTCGAAGATTACTTCATCCATCTTGGAACCGGTGTCAATCAGTGCGGTTGCGATAATGGTCAGCGAACCACCGTTTTCAATGTTACGGGCAGCACCGAAGAAACGTTTGGGCTTATGCAGGGCATTTGCATCCACACCACCGGACAATACTTTGCCGGAAGCGGGAGAGACGGTATTGTATGCACGTGCCAGTCGGGTGATAGAGTCGAGGAAGATTACCACATCGTGACCGCATTCTACCATGCGTTTCGCTTTTTCCAGTACGATACCTGCAATCTTTACGTGACGTTCTGCCGGTTCGTCAAATGTAGAAGCGATCACTTCGGCATTTACGCTGCGCGCCATATCTGTCACTTCTTCGGGACGTTCGTCAATAAGCAGCATGATCATGTACGTTTCCGGATGGTTGGCTGCGATTGCGTTAGCGATGTCTTTCATCAGGATCGTCTTACCGGTTTTGGGCTGCGCCACAATCAAAGCACGCTGTCCTTTACCGATAGGTGAGAACATATCTACCACACGGGCTGAAAGGTTATCACTATATCCCCCTTTGCAAAGTTTGAACTTTTCATCGGGGAACAGCGGGGTCAGGTGATCAAACGGAACGCGGTCACGTACCAATCCGGGATCCAGACCGTTTATCTTTTCCACCTTTACCAACGGGAAATATTTTTCTCCTTCTTTGGGCGGACGGATAGAGCCTTCCACTACGTCACCGGTCTTCAAACCGAACAGTTTTATTTGCGATTGTGAAACGTAAATATCATCGGGTGAGGAAAGATAGTTGTAATCGGATGAACGGAGGAAACCGTATCCGTCGGGCATGATTTCCAATACCCCGGTACCGGTCAGGATACCTTCAAATTCGTAAGGCTTTTCCACCTGTTTGCGTTCCGGTTGTTGAGGAATGCTGGCAGACGCTTCTCCCTCAGCCGTCGTATTGTTATTATTGTTTGCCTGACGAGGATTGTTGTAATTATTGTTGCGCGGATTGTTGTACTTCTGATTTTGATCGCGCTGCTGGCGTGGTTGGAATTTGGGGGCAGGTGTCTGTACCGGAGCCGGTGTTTCTACTTTGGTAGCCTCAAATTTGCCGAACAACTCAGTAGGAAGTTCTATTTTTTCTGAAGGAAGATCCTCGATGGGAATAAAATCATCGGTTTCACTGCCGAATTCCAGTTCGGGAAGAATCACTTCTTTTTCTTCGGGAATAGCCGGTGTTTCTTCTTTTTTTGCTTTTTTGGGTGTCGGTTTCGCCGGTGCTTCAGCTTTCACTTCCTCTTTTGCAGTTTCTTTCGTTTTCGTTGCAGGTTGTTCTTCTGTCTTGGCTGTTACTTTCTTACTACCCGGTTTGCGTCCTCTTTTTTTAGGTGTTTTTTCTTCCGCGCTTGTTTCGGTCACGGCTTCTGTTTGTGGTGTTACCGCTACAGGAGCAGTCTCTTTTACTGTTTCGGCAGCTGCGGCGGCAGGCTGCGGGGTATTGGCTTCCAGTTTCTGTGCCTTGTCCTTGGTTGCAGTATAGACCTTGTCACCGTCTTTTTTAACGTTGATACGTGATCTTTTACGGGGTTGACTTTCATTGGCTTTTTCTGCCGCTACTTTTTGGGTTGCTCCGACTATGGCTTGCTCGTCCAGAATTTTATAAACCAGATCTTCTTTTTTTAGAGAGTCTGTTTTCTTGATACCCAACTCTTTGGCAATCGATTGTAATTCCGACAAGTCTTTGTCGTTTAATTGAATAATGTTATACATAGAGTATAGTTATTAGTAATATATTTCTTTATAATCTTTTAATGGTATAATTAAGGAGCGCAATCTACACAAAAATGTGTTAGAAGGGGGAAATGCACTCATAATTACGATTATGGGATTGATGTTGTTTTGATTGTTATCAGGAAGTAAACAGACTTTCCCGGATAGGGAACTGACGTATTTACCGAGGACAAAAGTAGATATTTTTTTTTAATCTCATGCATATTACAGAAGATTTTTTGCCGAATTTAATGAAATTAATAAAAAAAACGACGTGGGGAAACATCCTTTCTGTCTGTGAAAACCCTGATGTTAAATGAACGTAAAAATAGGTCAGATTGTTCAGCAGAGTCTGCATGAAATAGCAAAAAAAATACTAATTTAGCCCGTCAAATTTGATTTTTACTTAATTATAAATAGAGAAAAGATGAAAAAAGTGATTTTTACAGAAAAGGCTCCTGCTGCTATAGGTCCTTACAGTCAAGCTGTTGAAGTGAATGGTATGGTATTCCTGTCAGGTCAGATTCCCGTTGATCCTGCTACCGGTGAATTTGTTCCGGGAGGAGTGACTGAACAAACTACCCAGGTTTTTGAGAATATCAAGAATGTATTGGCAGAAGCCGGTCTGACTACCGCTAATATCGTAAAAACAACCGTATTTTTGGCAGATATGTCTTTGTTTGCTGAAATGAACGCTGTTTATGCCAAGTATTTCGAAGGAGATTTCCCTGCCCGTTCTGCTGTAGCTGTTAAGGCTTTGCCGAAAGGAGCGCTTGTGGAGATAGAGAGTATCGCAGTGAGATAACGAGCTTTTCGCCACCGATTGCACGGATTGATGCAGATTATTTCTATTGAAAAGCAATTGCTTGATATGGAACCTGTGTCAATCAGTGTAGTCTGTAGTGAATGATGGTGGATGGGGAATCATAAAAACAACTGATTAACAGATAGCGTAGAAAAGTGGAATATGAAACAACTGAACAAGTGGCAATGGTCCACATTAATATTATCTGCTATACTGGTAATGGCATTTTCAGTCTTTATTTATCGGTATGAGCCTTTTAAATCCGGGTTCGAGATTACCGACCAGCTGGGTGGTAATATTTTCCCTGCAACCATTCTTTCTACCGCAACCACAGATGCCAGTTTAATCGTACCTGCCGATTCCGATTATATCGGAAATCCCAAGTCGTGTATCGCCATCCGGCTGAAGAACAGTTATGCCAATAGCAAATTGCGTATAGAAGTGGCCGAGACTCCTTTTTTCTCTCAGTCTGTATCTGAGTTTATTTTACCCAAGGCGGGGAAAGAATATCTGGTTTTCCCGGATATTATATGGAACTATCAGGCTTTGCGTGATAATAATCAGGCAGTGCCCGTTAGCATCTCCGTCAAGGCGGAATTGAATAAGAAAGAACTTCCACAGCGTTTGAAAACCATCTCGATGCGCAGTATCAATGAGTGCCCTTTAGGATATGTGGACGATAAAATGAAGTTTCACGATACGGGAGAGTTTTTTGCGGCCTACGTTAACGAGGAGCATCCTCAGATTGACAAATTATTGCGTGAAGCCTTGGATACACGTATCGTCAATCGTTTTCTTGGGTATCAAGGTAATGCACACCAGTCGGAGAATGTGGACAAACAGGTCTATGCATTGTGGAATGTGTTGCAAAAGCGGAACTTTAAGTATAGCTCCACCACCAATACCAGTCTTTCGTCCAATGTGGTTTATACACAGCGCGTCCGTACCTTGGACGATGCGCTGGAATCCTCGCAGATAAACTGTGTGGATGGCAGCGTGTTGCTGGCCTCACTGATGAAAGCCATCAATATCAATCCTATCCTGGTGCGTATTCCGGGACATATGTTTGTGGGTTATTACACAGACAAATCACATAAGAATATGAATTTTCTGGAAACCACGATGATAGGGGATGTGAATCTGGATGATTTCTTTCCGGATGAGAAGCTGGATTCTACCATGGTGGGCAAATCCCAGAACCAGATGTCGAAACTGACCTACGAGAAATCAAAGGAATACGCTACGAGGAAATACCGGGAGAATGACTCCCTGATACATTCGGGTAAAGTGAATTATATGTTTCTGGAGATTGATAAAAAGACCCGTGCGCAGGTGCAACCTATCGGTAAATAAATTTGTTGTATGGATATGGAACTTACTTATATATATCATAGCGGATTCGCCTTGTCAGGCGATGGCTTTACTGTAATCATGGATTATTACCGTGATTCGGAGGATGGACAGGCGCAGGCGGATTTGAACCGGTTGATGGATGGGACTTTCAGCAATCAAGAGGCGGGAATGCCGGAAGGAACCGTACACAGCGAATTATTGCGGAGACCCGGAAAACTGTATGTGCTGGCCAGTCATTTTCATCCGGATCATTTTAATAAAGAGGTATTGCAATGGCGTGAACAGCGGCCGGATATTATCTATATTTTCTCGAAAGACATTTTGCGTCATCGCAGGGCGCAGAAAGAAGATGCCGTCTGGCTGAAAAAAGGAGAGGAATATAAGGATGAAACATTGAGCGTGCGTGCTTTCGGTTCCACGGATGTGGGAGTATCGTTTTTGCTTCAGGCAAGTGGAAAAAAGATTTTTCATGCCGGTGATTTGAATAACTGGCATTGGATGGACGAGAGCACCGAGGCGGAGTGGAAGGGAGCTGAGAAGAATTTCCTGCATGAGCTGGATGATCTTTACGCCTATACGCCCGAAGTGGATGTGGCGATGTTTCCCGTTGACCCCCGTTTGGGAAAAGAATACATGCGGGGTGCCGGACAGTTTGTAACAAAGATAAAAACTCATATCTTTGTACCCATGCATTTCACACCGGAGTATGCCAAGGCAAATGCTTTCCGCGACTTTGCCGAAGCGCATGGAGTGCGTTTTGTGTCATTGACACATCGCGGACAAAAAATAGAGATTGAATAACAAAAGAATAACACAATATGAAAGTAAAAGGAAGATTTGATCATTTCAATATCAATGTAACTGATCTGGACAAGAGTATCAAGTTTTATGAAACAGCGTTAGGTTTGCATGAGTCTCATCGTAAGGAAGCTTCGGACGGTTCCTTCGTGCTGGTGTATATGGCCGATGACCACAGCAATTTCTTGTTGGAACTGACCTGGTTGCGTGACCATACCCAGCCATACGAGTTGGGTGAGAACGAAAGCCATCTGTGTCTGCGTGTGGAAGGTGATTATGACGAAGTCCGTAAATTCCATAAGGAAATGGGATGCGTTTGCTTCGAGAACACCGCTATGGGCTTGTATTTCATCAATGATCCTGATGATTACTGGATTGAGATATTGCCGGTAAAGTAAGACGATCGTTTCCGTTAGTAATGAATTAAAAAGATAGAGACTATGAAATACATTTCTCCCGGTGGCTGGTTCTCATTGGAATACCCGATGGGCTGGCACGAGTTTGAAGATACAGAAGAGAGTTTTTTATTCTATAATCCTGACCGGTGGACAGGTAATTTCCGCATATCGGCCTATAAGGATGAAGCGGCTGACTATGGTCCGCAGTGCATCGCATACGAATTGAAAGAAAATACTTCTTCCACCCTGGTGAAAGTGGGCAAGTGGGATTGTGCTTACAGCGCGGAAACTTTTCAGGAAGAAGGCGCCTGGTACACCACTCATATCTGGGTGACAGGAGAGGGGGATCTTTCTTTCGAATGTTCTTTTACCGTGTCCAAAGGAGGTGACAAGCATCCGGCAGAAGAAATCATCCGGTCTTTGCAGATCCGCAAAGAAGGTGTAAGTCACCCGCGTGAGATCATTCCGATCCGTGTCTTGGAAATCGGGGAGGTGAACACCGCCTTTGAGTGGGCTTCTACCACGATTAAAAAGCAACTCACCAAGGATTTCACTGCGTCGGAGAGCGATATTGACAGTATACAGCAGGTAATGGACAGCGGACGTTTCCAGACCCAGCAGCGTATGGCGTGGGAGAATTTCGGTATTGCCTTCGGAGCCATTCTGGTGAATGAGATGGAAGGTATGGAATGGGTGACTGTCATTGAGGGACAGAAAGAATATCCCGCCTTGCAGTTTATGTGTTCGGATATGGTGCTGGACCCTGCCGCACTGGTGTGGGGACAAGCTAAAAAGGGACTTCCCTGCGACTTGAAATCCGAATTCAGGAAAATTAAGCGAGAGGCGGAGGCAGTGTTGGATGATTTAAATAAATAGACAAATAATGACCCCATATATGCAAGTAGACGGGCTTACCAAGTCATTCGGTGACTTGGTATTGTTCCGGAAGATTTCATTTGGAGTGGCCGAAGGACAACGCATCGGTCTGATAGCAAAGAACGGTACAGGCAAGACTACCTTACTTAATATAATAGCCGGTAAGGAGGGATATGATGAAGGAAGCATCGTCTTTCGTCGTGATTTGCGGGTGGGCTATTTGGAGCAAGACCCACATTATCCCGAAGACCTGACCGTGCTCGAAGCCTGTTTCTATCACGGAAACAGCACGGTGGAACTCATCAAAGAATATGAAAGCTGCATGGAAACCGAAGGCAATCCGGGACTGGAAGAGTTGTTGGCACGGATGGAGCACGAAAAGGCATGGGATTATGAACGGAAGGCGAAACAAATCCTTTCTCAATTAAAAATCCGGGACTTCAGCCAGCAGATCAAACATCTTTCCGGAGGTCAGTTGAAACGGGTGGCTTTGGCGAATGTGCTGATAACCGAGCCCGATTTCCTGATTTTGGACGAGCCTACCAACCATCTTGATCTGGATATGACGGAGTGGCTGGAGGGGTATCTCGGCCGGGGAAACATCAGTCTGCTCATGGTGACGCACGACCGTTATTTCCTGGACCGCGTCTGCTCTGAAATTATCGAGATAGACAATCAGCAGGTCTATTCATATAAAGGGAACTACAGCTATTACTTGGAAAAGAGGCAGGAGCGTATCGAGGCTACCAATGCCGAAATAGCCCGCGCCAATAACTTGTACCGCACAGAGCTGGAGTGGATGCGCCGTATGCCCCAGGCACGCGGACATAAAGCGCGTTATCGGGAAGAAGCTTTCTACGAACTGGAGAAAGTGGCGAAGCAGCGTTTCAACGACGGCAATGTGAAACTGGATATGAAAGCCTCTTACATCGGCTCCAAGATTTTTGAGGCGGATCATCTGTACAAGCGTTTCGGTGATTTGAAGATTCTGGAAGATTTCTCGTATATCTTTGCCCGTTATGAGAAGATGGGCATCGTGGGAAACAATGGTACGGGAAAGTCCACGTTCATTAAAATACTGATGGGCGAACAGAAGCCGGACAGTGGAACACTGGATATCGGTGAGACAGTCCGTTTCGGATACTATTCTCAGGACGGTCTGAAGTTTGATGAGCAAATGAAGGTCATCGACGTGGTGCAGGATATTGCCGAAGTCATCGAATTGGGAAATGGAAAGAAGCTGACTGCATCCCAGTTTCTGCAACATTTTCTGTTTACCCCCGAAACACAGCATAGTTATGTATATAAACTGAGTGGGGGAGAACGCCGCCGCCTGTACCTATGTACGGTGCTGATGCGTAATCCCAACTTCCTGGTGCTGGATGAGCCTACCAACGATCTCGATATCATCACCCTTCAGGTTTTGGAAGAATATTTGCAGAACTTCAAGGGCTGTGTAATCGTAGTAAGCCACGACCGCTATTTTATGGACAAGGTGGTAGATCACTTGCTGGTATTCAAGGGACAGGGAGACATTCGTGATTTTCCGGGTAACTACTCCGATTATCGTGACTGGCGCGAGGCGAAAGAGCAGCGCGAGAAAGAGGCGGAGAAGCCGAAGGAGGAAAAGACCGCCCGCGTGCGCCTGAATGACAAGCGGAAAATGTCTTTCAAGGAAAAGAAAGAGTTCGAGCAGCTGGAACAAGAAATAGCCGGGCTGGAGCAGGAGAAGGCCGATATAGAAGCCGCCCTTTGCAGCGGTACGCTGGGAGTGGAGGAACTGACGGAGAAATCCAAACGATTGCCGGAACTGAATGATTTGATTGATGAAAAGACCATGCGCTGGTTGGAACTGAGCGAGATAGAAGGATAGAATAACCGGAGGTGCAACAATGTACCTGATGCCATATTGCTATATTCGTTTTGAATAACAAAACCATAATATAGAAAAGAAATATGGCATCCATTAAATTGAAATTCCGCCCATCGAGCATAAAAGGAAAAAAGGGCGTATTAAGTTATCAAATTATTCATTACAGACTGACACGGCTCATCAAGACTTCTTACCGGATCATGCCTTCCGAGTGGGACGACTCCACCGGAAGTCTGCTTATTTCAACACAGTCTGAATGTAAAGCGCGTCTTCTGCTGATACGTGACCAGACGAATTGGGAGATGACGCGGTTACAAGGTATTATCAATGATCTGGAGCGGACCGGTGTGGAATACACCATTGATGATATCGTGGCTTCTTTCCGGAAAATCCCTTCTGTAGAGAGTGTGTTCAACTTCATGCAACGATGTATCAATAAACTGGAGCGGCAGAAAAGGGGACGGACGGCAGAAGGCTATACCTCGACAATGAACAGCTTTATCCAATTCAGAAAGAATGAAGATCTGAGTTTTGAAGCCTTTGATTCGGAGCTGATGGAGATGTATGAAGCCTATCTGAAAGAGAAGGGCTTGGTAAAGAACAGTACTTCCTATTATATGAGAATCTGGCGGAGTGTGTATAATCTGGCTGTAGAGCAAGGCTATACCACCGACAAGAAACCTTTCAAACATGTCTATACCGGCATAGACAAGACCGTAAAACGGGCTGTTCCCTTTAAAATCATCAAAATGATCAAGGAACTTGATTTGTCATTCGAACCCCAGTTGGAGCTGGCAAGGGATATTTTCCTTTTCAGTTTCTATACCCGGGGCATGTCGTTTATTGATATGGCACACTTGAAGAAGAGCAACCTCCAGAATGGAATTCTGACATACAGCCGGAAAAAGACCGGGCAACGGCTGACTATTCTGTGGGAGGAGTTGATGCAGGAGATTGTGGATAAATACAAGGATGACACTTCCGAGTACCTGCTGCCTATTTTGCGGTATTGTGACATAAATGACCGCAAGCAATATAAACTGAGGGCCAAGCAAATAGGACGGGGTTTGAATAAAATAGGCTTGCGGTTGGAATTAAAGGCGCCGTTGACTTTCTATGTGGCGCGCCATAGCTGGGCCAGCATAGCGCAGGACAGGAAGGTGTCTACAGACATCATCCGCGAAGGGCTGGGGCACGATAATGAAAAGACCACTCATATTTATCTGGCATCCATCTCCACTTCACAGATAGACAGAGCCAATCAGATTATTTTAAAAGGGTTGTAACTTTATTTGTATCTCAGGATATTTTGTTCAAGAAAAAATAATTCTACATTGCTGGCGAAACAGCGATGTAGAATATCATGCGGGCTGGCTGTACAATAGAGAAATACTGTGTGACTTCGTGTGATATCTAATTTAGGATAATTTATTTTTTATCATGAACAAGTGTGATAAATCTGAAAATCAGCTGTTTGATAGCATGATTCGTTTTATAAAAAATGGGGTTCTCTTAGTAAGAGATCCCCATCCCTCTTTAATTTGCTGATAATGTGAAACATACACATCGCAATTCATAACATTTTACGAACAATTCTCATACATTTCTTGTTAAAAGCATTTTAAAACAACAAAAGATTTCCATTTCTTGGGAATTATAGCTACTTTTGCAGCCAAATGGGGATCTCTTACTAAGAGAACCCCAAAAATGAAGCTTCAACAAGCCTTCATTTTAGAAGTACAAATGATAAATAATTTATGTTTTGATGCAAATCTGTAATGATGCGGATTTGGGTACTGAATACTCCTTTCCGCAGAATCAAAACATAACGGGTAAAGCGCCTAGGTTACTGCCATGCAGTTCAATCGCTTCCTGCCCAGACCAGGGGTCAGATCTGATAACCACGTCACAGACGGGGGAAGAAAAAGAATATCCTGACCACAAGTGGTATTATATGTTCCTGCGCAACAGAGAGCTGAAACGCTATATCGAAATCTTTACCGGCAGGAGGGCTGTGATGATTAATACCCGGTCTGGCATAAAGGAAGAAAGATATTTCTGCTTCAAAGTGTTTTCATATACCTCTGCTGACCATAAAAGACGTTTTGAACGGTGTCCTTATAGCAAGGAAGAATATGCGGCCCGTCGGGAGTCCGCCTTTGCCGTAAAGGAGGCGTTCGCGACAGGCTCTGTACAGAAGTTGAACGCTTTGACGGATGAAAAGGAAATCACGGGTGATGGTTATCTGTTTGTATGTGCCCCGTTGGATGAATTGAATCTCATCCTTGCCCATCTGTTCCCCCGGCAGTATCTTGCAAAAGACCGCAATTCCTATAGCGTGGCTGTTATTCCCCATAGACAGATGGAAGAATTTATTTATCTGTATGAATCCATGCCTTATAACATTGAACTGATGGATAAGCCTCTTGAAGAGTATATTCAGAAAAAGCAGAAGATACGTATTACGGGTGGTGTTTTTCAAGGGAAGGAGGGGTGTATCATGCGTCTGCATCGGAATACAAAGCTGGTGTTTGCTTTTGGTAATATGACGGTGGCTATTAGTTATCTTCAGGCTTTTCCGTTTGAGAAGGTGGAGTGATTTTTCTATAATCTAAATGGTAAAGAAATTATTTTTTAGTTATTCTGCTTCTCCTTATAAATTGTTAATAACTAATATTTGTTATTTCGTATATAGATATCAGAGCAGTATCTATATGTTGAGTCCACTCTAAGTTGGATAATGAGTTTTTATTTTTACATGAGGATCTATTTTTAAGTTTTTTTTAAAACGATATATGTTGTTTGTACCTTGCTTATATCAAATTCTTCAATGAATAATAAGATAATAAAAAATACAATTATATTGTATATAAAACTAATAGTCACTACTGTAGTTGGATTGTATTCGTCTCGTTTCATCTTAAAAGCTTTAGGTATAGATGATTATGGACTTTATGTAGTTATAGGTGGAGTTGTTACTATAATGAATTTTTTAAGTACTGTTATGACGACAACTTCTTATCGTTTTATTACAGTAGAATTAGGAAAAGGAGATAAAGGAGAACCACAACTGATATATAATACAATAAGGTTGATACATATTTTTTTGGCTATCTTTTTGTTACTTTTGGGCGAAACTATTGGGGTGCATTATGTAAATCATTATTTGAATGTGGAAGTAGATAAAATACCAGATGCTCTTTATTTATTACATTGGTCAGTAATAACGTCAGCAGTAAGTCTTTTGGCAATTCCAAGTACTGGCTTAATAATTGCACGGGAGAAATTCTTGTTTACATCTATTATGGAAATAGCTCGGACTTTCTTGAAGTTATTTTTAGTTATTATTCTCACATTTTATATGGGAAACCGCTTGAGGCTATTTGCTGTTATAGCATTCATTTATACAAGTATTGCTCCTATTTCTACGATCCTTTATTGTAAAATGAAAGAACCTTTTTTAACAAAATGGAAGTTAAATTTAAATTTTAAAATTTATAAGCATATCTTTTCTTTTGCTAGTTGGACGATGTTAGGAGCTGGAAGCACTATTGCTCAAGGGCAGGGAGTTTCTATAGTGCTTAATGTGTTTTTTACAACAATAGTCAATGCAGCTTATGGTCTTGCTGTTCAAGTTAATGGATATGTTATGATGTTTGTCCGGAATTTAGGACAGGCAGCAGTTCCACAAATCATTAAGAGTTATAGTATAGGGAATTCATCTCAGTCTTTATCATTGGTATATCAATTATCTAAATATTCATTTTTTATTATTCTTTTTCCAGCAGTACCTTGTATCTTATGTATGGATACAGTTTTAGATTTATGGCTTGGAAATGTACCACAGTATACATCCATTTTTTCTATTTTACTAATAATTAGTAATCTATTTTGGTGTATAAGTACAGGATTTGATTCAACTATTCAAGCTTCAGGAAGCATAAAGAATTATCAATTATGGTTTAGCTTAATTAACTTTTCTTGTTTGCCTATTTGTTATTGGCTATTTTCAATGAACTTTCCACCATATACTGTGACGATATATATTATTTTATCGAATTTTTTTCTTTTATTGTTACAAATATATATATTGAAAAGATTATGTTGCTTTAATATGGAAGAATACTGGTATGTTACGTTGAAACCAGCCATAAAGGTTTTATTTTCTTTGGTACCTCTCTTCCTATTAGGGATTTATTTGGACAAATCTGTAGATACAATGTTGCTTCTTTTTTTTCTATCCATTATATATATAGG
Organism: Phocaeicola sp. GP0067; assembly: GCF_031119655.1. Classification (NCBI taxonomy): domain Bacteria; kingdom Pseudomonadati; phylum Bacteroidota; class Bacteroidia; order Bacteroidales; family Bacteroidaceae; genus Phocaeicola; species Phocaeicola sp. GP0067. Next base: position 12,142 of record NZ_JAVHZY010000018.1, on the reverse strand, counting down.
CATATCAGAGTATTATATTGGATTTACTCATATTGAAAGAAAAATATTTATTGCGAAAATAAAAAGAATGAAAAAATGAAAAAGCCATTAGTTAGTATTATAATACCTTGTTATAATGTTGAATTTCTTATTTTTAGACTGTTAGATTCTATTTTATTACAAAATTATAGTAATGTAGAAGTTATAGCGATCGATGATGGATCAACAGATCACACTTCACAAGTATTACAATCGTATGTGGATAAGTTCAAGGATAAAAAATACGATTTTCATATTTATGAACAAATAAACCAAGGTTTGTCTACGACAATCAATAATGGTTTGAAATATGTTAGAGGGGAATATTTGCTTTGGCCTGATGCGGATGATTGGTTTGATGATGATACTACAATTACTAGTATGGTTTATGTCTTGAATAATCATCCAGAGTATAGCTGTGTAAGGGTAATGGCTAACTATGTTGATGAGATTACTATGACAAAAACTCCTATTGCAATACAAAACAAATCAAAAGAAGATTTATTTGAGGACTTTTATTATTGGAACAATAATATATGGGCACCTGCAGGTAGTCATATGATAAGAACAGCTAAACTGTTTTCAGAGTTAACTGACAGGTCTATTTTTACAAATAAAGACGGAGGACAGAATTATCAATTATTATTACCTGTACTATATAAAAATCGATGTTATACTATACAAAAACATATATATAATATATTAGTTAGAAATGGTTCTCATAGTAGAGGTGCATATGCCAATTATAGCCATCAAATAAAACGTTGGTATGATAGTGTAGAGTTAATAATTCATACAATAAATAATATCAGTAGTATGGATAATCAAACAAAAATATGGTATTCTGCTATGACGCATCAGCGATATTATTTGATAATGGCTAATACAGCTAAACGTCATCACAAACCTATAGAATATTTTAGATTTATCATTAAATATTTTTTTGCAAAAATAAAAATATTGATTAATTGCAGCCTATGAATCCTTTGCCAACTATCAAAAAGAAACTTAAGTTATTATTAAATCGTTTTTCTGTTAGCTATGTGAAAATAGATTTAATGAGTGTTACTCAAAATGAATTGTTAAAGGGGCGTTATGCTATAATAACAGGAGGAACTAGTGGCATAGGTTATGCTATAGCTGAAGCTTTTGTCAAGTCAGGATGTAATGTGATTATAACAGGACGTTCTAAAGGGCGTTTGGATAATGCAGTAAGTAAATTGAGTAGATATAACACAAAAACAGTAGGATTTGTTTTGGATAATACGAATGTAGCATCATTTGGACTTGTATTTACACAAATGCAGGATGCGGTGAATGGACAACCTATTGACATTTTGGTTAACAATGCGGGAGTGAATTTTAAAGGGATGCCTTATACTACAGAGGAAGAATATGATAGCGTGCTCGATACTAATTTGAAGGGTACGTTTTTTCTGTCGCAGGTATTCGGAAAATATATGGTAGATAATGGGATTAAAGGTAATATTTTAAATGTGGCTTCAGCATCAAGTCTTCGTCCTGCTAATTCTGCTTATACTCTCAGCAAATGGGGAATAAGAGGCCTTACTTTGGGATTGGCTAAAGCGTTGGCTAAGGATGGTATTACTGTCAATGGTATTGCTCCTGGACCTACTGCCACACCGATGTTAATGAAAGATAATCAGAACGATAATATGGTATTGGAGCGTTTACCACTTGGCAGATATATTATGCCTGAAGAAGTTGCTAATATGGCAGTAATCCTTGTTTCATCTATGGGACGAGCAATAATGGGTGATATTATATATATGACTGGTGGTGCTGGAATACTTACGTATGACGATGTGCCATATTCATTTTAATCAAGAGATATGTATACTATTCAAGAAAATGTAAGGATTGTTATAGCAATGCTTAAACAATATGGCATTCACCATATTGTTATTAGTCCGGGAGGAACGAATATTCCTATTTCGCAAGCTGTACAAGATGACACTTTTTTTCATTGTTATTCTGTGCCAGATGAACGGAGTGCTATGTATTTTGCTATTGGTCTTTATCTCCAAACAGGAGAGGTAATAGCTACTTCATGTACCAGTGCGCAAGCCACTCGTAATTATATTCCAGGACTAACCGAGGCATTTTATAAACATGTCCCTGTACTTGCTATAACGACAGCAAAACTAGAACGCTTTCAATACCAAGACTATATGCAGGCACCTGATCAGTGTTCTCTTCCGCGTGATTCGGTAAAACGAAGTTTTGATTTACCGCCTGTTACTGATGAAAATACCCGTAGCCAGTGTTATCATGCTGCTCGTGAAGCGATTATGGAAATTACTCATCGTAGGCCAGGTCCAGTTCAGCTGAATATCCGCATAGTGGATGCACTACAAGGGAAATTTATTGATGAGCAGCTTCCTAATGTACGTCCTCTTCAACGTTATATGGCATGGGATGATTGGAGTGAGATTGAATTGCAGGGAAAAAAAATTTTAATAGTAGTGGGAGAGCACCGTCCGTTCGATGAAAAACAGAGGAAGGCTATTGAGGCATTTTGTGAGAATTATAATGTAGTGGTTTATGTAAATCATCTATCTAATTATCATGGGAAATATTCGATTCAAGGTAATCTTTTGGTGGCTTGTGGAGGAATGAAGAAACTTCATCCTGATATTTTAATTACTATAGGTGGGCAAACAGGGGATTATCCACTTTATGGAGCACTAAATGGTCTTAGTGATATGGAGCATTGGCGGGTTGCAGAAGATGGTGCTTTAGTAGATACATATTCTCGGTTAACTAAGGTGTTTGAGTGTCCTGATTATTTCTTTTTCAATAGATTGGCAGGTGTGCATCTGTGTGGACATTCATATTATGAAAAATGGATACAATTGGAAGAAATGCTTAATAGGAATATTCAGTTACCGTTTTCTAACCTTTATGTAGCGCAGCAACTTTACAAAGAAATTCCTTCATGTAGCATAGTCAATTATGCTATATTGAACAGTCTTCGGTGCTGGAATTATTTCCCATTAGATCCTAGTATACAGGGATATGCCAATGTTGCGGCTTTTGGTATAGATGGGTGTAATTCTATGTTAATTGGAGAAAGCATGAATACGGATGAACTTTGTTTTATCATAACTGGTGATTTGGCCTTTTTTTATGATATGAATGCTTTGGGAATACGCCATATTAAAAAGAATGTGCGTATTATATTGATTAATAATGGTGGTGGTGCAGAATTTAAAATTATGACAGATGCTTGGAAGGAAGATGTGCATGTGGCTGATTTTATTTCTGCAAATGGTCATAATGGAAGCGCAAAGGGATGGGCAGAAAATTGCGGTTTTATTTATTTTTCAGCTACAGATGAAAGTAGTTTTGAAAAATGTAAGGTTAACTTAATTTCTCGTAGCGACAAACCTATTATTCTTGAAGTATTTACTTATGTGGATAATGAGAAGAAGGCTAATGATTTGATTTTGGCATCAAACAGAATTAGCTCTAAGACAGACAATATTAAAGCATTGATAAAAAATGTTCTGGGTGAAAAAGGGACTGACGTTTTGAAGAAAATAATTATCACTTAAAAAAATATGAATAAAAGAAGTGCGTATTATCTTTTCCTTAAAAGATATTTGGGATGGTTTGTTCGGCCAATAAAGAGTAAAATTATATATTTACGGAAACATAAGCATATGTTGGTTGATTTTCAAAATTTCAGAGAAACTGTTATTTCCTGTAAAGGCGAGAATCCTAATCTTCCTTGTATTTATTATTTGGGGATTACTGCTCATTCAAATTTGGGGGATTTAGCACAGCATTATTGTATTTTGAAATGGATTAAAGAAAATTATCCTGAGTATTATCTTTTTAAAGTGGAATCTGATGCAGTTTGTGATAAGAGAGTGGAATTTTTTGATTTTTTGAAGAGATACTTTGTGAAAGATAGGGATATCATTATTTTTCAAAGTGGTTATTGCACACAGGATTTAGGTGGTAATCATCCTTTGATGCATTTTTTGGTTATTGATGCTATGCCTGATGCTAAGATTCTGATGATGCCTCAGACAGTTTTTTTTCAGCATGAAGAAAATGCATTTCGTTTCTCTGAGAATCATAATAAAGCTAGTCGTATGCTATTTTTGGCTCGTGATTTAGTGTCATATGAGAAGGCAAAGGAATTATTCTCGAAAGTTTCAGTGAAGATATTTCCTGATATTGTGACTACACTTATAGGACTAAGACAGTATGACAATCCTCGTTCTGGGGTATGCCTTTGTACTCGTAATGATGATGAAAAACTTTATAGCTATGAAGATTTGGATACATTTCGTGACAAAATTAGGATGATAACTCGTGTCATCCAAAAGGATACGACTATCAAGGAAAATTTTATGAAAATTCGTAGCGATTTGGAAAGATATGTTTGGGCGGAAATTGAGTCTTATTCGAATTATGAGGTTACTATTACTGACCGTTATCATGGTACTATTTTTTCTCTTTGTGCAGGTACACCTGTTATTATTTTGAAAACGACGGATCATAAGGTGACAACTGGCGCTGATTGGTTCAAGGGAGTTTATGATGACTACGTATACGTAGCAAAAGATTTGGATGATGCTTATAGTCTTTGCCAGAAAGTGCTTGCAAAGAAATTGAGTTATCATATTCTTCCATATTTCAAGACGAAATATTATGACGGGCTAAAAGAACTTTTTTCCAAAATTATGAATGAACAGACAAAATGAAAATTGTACATATAAATGCTACAGATTCTCGAGGGGGGGCGGCAATAGCTGCTTTTCGACATTGTGAGGCGATGCGTGAGGCAGGGTTGGATGCAGAGATGCTAGTATTAGTTCATGAGAAAAAGTCCGTACCTTATGTTCATAGCATCATAGCAAATGGTAAGTGGGCTAAAATTAAATCAGTGCTTATTAATCAAATAATGAGGTTTCTTTTAATGCCATTTCATCCATGGGCCGTGTTTAGCTTTCCTTTTTTATCTGTGTCAGTAGCTAAACATCCTCTGATAAAAGAGGCAGACTTGATTTATATTCATTGGGTTGCGGGGTCTATGCTCTCTACTCGTGAGATAGAACGAGTTTTGAAACTAGGGAAACCAGTTCGGTGGTATATGCATGATATGAATCCTGTAACAGGAGGTTGTCATCATGCAATGGATTGTGAGCAATATAAGACGGAATGTAAGAATTGTCCTTTCCTTCGGACTCATCCGTTGGGTCTTGATTTAGCTTTTCGTCAATTTAAGGTTCGAATGAAACGTTGGTCGGTATATGCCAATTTAGAAGCTTATACTCCTTCTGCATGGTTGGGTAAGTGCGTGATGGAAAGTGCTTTATGGAAAAATCATAAAGTAACGGTTTTTCCTAATGTGTTCGATCTGAAAAAGTTTCATCCAGGTAATCGACAAGCAGCACGAGAATTCTTAGGTGTGGGGAAGGAACATAAATTAGTTCTTTTCGGAGCTGCTGGTGTGGATGATGAGTACAAGGGATGGAGATATATGCGAGAAGCATTAAATCAATTATCTTCTGCATCTTATGAAGCTCTGATTTTTGGTGAGGAAAATTCGCATGTAAAGGAAGATTTGAAAATATCTTGTCGGTTTACTGGTTTTTTGCATGATGAATATTCTTTGATTCTTGTATATAATGCGGCTGATGTTTTTGTTTCTGCCTCCCTTGCTGATAATTACCCTAATGTCATTATGGAAGCAATGGCTTGCGGACTACCCTGTGTCGGTTTTAATGTGGGAGGGGTACCAGAACAGATTCGGCACAAGGAGAATGGTTATCTGGCTGAATTGAAGGATTCGGGTTCTTTAGCGGAAGGTATTCGGTATGTTTGTGAATCTTCTGTAGAAGAATATCAGAATATGCAGAAGAAGGCGTTTGATTTTGTTCGTGATGTAGCGTCTTATGAAAGATATAAGTGATGAAGGTATGGTTGGTTGATATATAATGGATTGTCTAAAAATGATTATGCTAAATCACTTGTTTGATAATAATAAGCTATAGACATGATATTCTATTTATCGGTAGCTTTAATAACTACTTTATTATTTTATCTTGCAAATCTTTCTGTCAAGAATAAATATCTATTTGCTGTATTGTTCTTGTTGTTTGTTTTGTTTCCTTCGTTAGTGGGGGGATTACGTGATGAAACGGTAGGTAGGGATTTGCAGACTTATGGAATAGAGTGGTTTTATAAAGCGGTTTATTCACGTTCTTTTCCTTTGTATATAGAGTCTGTTTCCAATCCGGAGTATGGTTATTTATTGTTGAATTATGTATGTGGCAGTATAACTTCTAATATAAACTTTTTCTTTTTTATAACAGAATTATTGAAGATGGTATTGTTAGGGATGACTGCGATTCATTTTCGTAAAAAAATTATTGCACCATTGTTAGTCTTTTCGTATATGCTCTATTTCTATTGGTTAGGACTGTCTATGATGCGGCAGTCTATTGCTCTTTGTATATGCTTGTATTCTATGACTTATTTTTTTGATGCAAAATACTGGCAGTTTTTATTGTTGTGTTTAATTGCTTATCTTTTCCATAATTCTGCTTTTGTCTTTTTGGGGGTGGGGGTGATGTATTGGATAAAAGACATTAGGTTTTCATTTTTGATTAATATAGCTGCTATCTTATTTCTTTTGACGAATTCTATTTCTATACTCCTTTATTTGAGTCAAACAGGATTAGTAAAAATGGAATTAGCGGACTTATATATCAATTCAGGAGTGGATATTCCTCGGACAAGTCTCTTTTTGCTGTTCTTCTGTTTCGGGTGTTTGTATGTATGTAAATCAAAAAAAGAAGGAGAATGGGATAGTGTAGTAAAGATGCTCCGTTTGACCCTCTTATATTGTTTGTTTTTTTTTATAATGTCAGCTTTCTTTGAAGTTGCCTTTCGTATAGCTTATTATCAAATGATTGTTATAATGGTACTTATGCCATGGATATTTAGACAGTCTAAGAAAAATAATGGAAGGAGAATTTGTATGTCAATATATGTTTTGTTGTTTTTTTACTTTTATTATGTGGAATGTCAGCATGGTGCTGTTGACACTATTCCTTATAAATCTATTATAGTAGGAATTTAATTTTTTTGATAAAATCATGGGTTATTATCCGTTAGTATCTGTCATTATAGCAACATATAATGCAGGAAAATATCTTCGCAGAGCGTTAGATAGTGTTTATAGTCAAAGCTATACAAACGTGGAATGTATTGTAGTTGATGGATGCTCAAAAGATAATACATTGGACATAGTCCGTGAATATGTATGCAAAAATATTGTGTATATATCGGAGCAAGATTTGGGTATTTATGATGCCTTGAACAAAGGAGTTCTTATAGCAAAGGGTGAATGGATTTATGTGTTAGGGGCGGATGATGAATTGTTGCCCGATGGACTACGTTCTTTCTTTTTAGGTGAGAATGATTTTGAATATGATATTATTTATGGTAATACAATAGATCGGTACTTTGATGGAATACTCCGGTACACAAAATCAAAATGTTGTTCTCGAGTAAGGTATGAAATGTTGGGTTGTCATCAAGGGATGATAATGAAGCGGAAAATGATTTTGGATTTAAAAGGATTTAATTTAAAGTATCCTTTGAAAGCTGACTTTTCTTTGGTTCAGAAGGCCTATTTGTCAGGGTACCGTTTTCGGAAGATTGACTCTTATATTGCTTATTTTTCAATGGAAGGTGCTACGGGGACTTCTTACAGAATTATGGATAAAGAACACTTGTCTATTTTAAGAGATAATCATGCAGTTCTTTTTCCTAGATTGGTTATGGGACTTATTGGCATCAAGAAAATAATAAAGGTATTTTATCTGAAGTTTTTTTATGGTAAGTAATATTATAATAGTTAATGACTTTGCCTTTATAAATGGTGGTGCTGGTAGTGTGGCAATTCGGACTGCTTGTGAATTGTCTCGCAGAGGTAAACGGGTATTCTTTTTTGCTGGTGTTGCTCCTGTTGATGCTTGCTTAGAAGCGACGGGTGTGAAAGTGTTTTGTTTGAATCAGTACGATATATTGAATAATTCGAATCGGCTTGAGGCGATAATTCAAGGTCTTTGGAACCAAAAAGCGTATAAGGAGTTTGATAAATTATTGTCATCTTTGGATTTACAGAAGACTATTATTCATTTTCATTCATGGACGAAAGTTCTTTCTGCATCATTATTTGCGGTGACAAGGAAACATCATGCTAAGATAGTAGTTACTATGCATGATTATTTTTCCTTTTGTCCTAATGGTGGTTTTTTTGTTTATCCCCAGCGCTCTATTTGTGAAAGAAACCCTCTTTCTTGGAGATGTGTTTTGTGTAATTGTGATGCTCGTTCTTTTTCACAGAAAATGTGGAGAGTATGTCGGCAGAAAATTCAGAATTTCTATTTTTGGAAGAATGATATACATTTCATATCTATTTCAGCCTTGACCCATGAATTATGTTTATGTCATATGCCGAAAAAAAAGATTTATCCAGTTACACGTTTGAATAATCCATTAGAATTGTCTGATACGAAATGCGAATTGAAGAAAGATGCAGCGTATCTTTTTATGGGACGTTTGTCTTCTGAAAAGGGATTGGATCTGTTTTGTAAAGCAATGGTTGATTTGCATTTAAAAGGACTGGTGGTTGGTGATGGTTATTTGAAGGAAAAGTATCAGGCAGAATATCCACAAATTGATTTTGTAGGATGGGCGTCAGGGGAGGAAAAGAAAAAATACATTCTTCAGTCAAAATGCTTGCTATTTCCTTCATTTTGGTATGAAGGTGCTCCTTTGACTATTATAGAAATGAAATCATATGGTATTCCTTGTATTGTTCCAGATCGCTGTGCCGCTTCTGAACAAATAGAAAATGGGAAAACAGGATTTGTTTTTAAAACAGGTGATTATGATTCGTTTGTTACTGCTATTAAAAGATTGGAAGAAATTGATTTGAATGAAATGCAAAAGAATATTATAAATACGTTTCATCTAAATGATTATTCGATGGAAAGTCATATTAAAGGGTTGATTGATATTTATGGAGATTAATAAAAGTATGAGAGTTTTTAGGTGCTTGTTTTTCTTGTTGTTTCCCTTTTTTATTTTTAAAATTCTTCATATTAAGATGAAAAGGGTAGGTTTTTCTCTTGTTTTATGTCGTTATATAGATATGGATGTAGAAGCTACAATTGGTCATTTTAACTTGATTATTGTTGATTCACTAGTAATGAAGAAGGAAAGCCGAATAGGTCATTTGAATTTTATTAAAGGAGGATTTGATGTTTTGATGGATGAAAAATCCAGTATTCATAATCTCAATAAGATATCTAGTATTGCAGTTTTATATGAATCAGTTTGCCTTCATTTAAGAAGGAATGCTAGGATAGGAGTCTCTCATTTATTGGATTTAACAAGTAGCATTACGATAGGAGAAAACTCCATGCTGGCAGGTGCCGATACTCAAATATGGACACATAGCTTTTATTTCGAAGAAACGGGTATGGGGTATGTGAGAGTGGATGGAGAAGTACATATTGGTTCAAACTGTTATATTGGTGCACGATGTACTATCCTGCCTAATGTTTTTATAGGTAATGCTATAACAGTTGGTGCTGCTACTTGTGTATCTAAGTCATTAAAAAACAAAGGGGCTTATGTTTCTCCACCTGTAATTCATTTAGACTATTCGTTTGATGAAGCAGTATTAAAACTGAAAGGGAGAGAAATGATGTCGAGAATTTATAAAAAGCAGATTACTTAATGGTTTTGCCATATTGTTTTTAAAACGTATATATCAGGTCTCTTTTTGGGGATGTGGGTTTTATCTTTTGTAGTTAAAAAGGCTTTATTGGGAAATGTAAAAGTAATGTTTGTACATTTTTCCTAGAAGCATGGAATAAGGGTAAAGACGCGTTAAGACTATTTTTATTATTGGCTTTGAAAATGCTATAGATCATTAGTATGTTACATCTTATATATACTTAAGTTTCTAAGAAATAGAGTTATGCATATACTACATATTTCAAAATATTACTTTCCTTATTTAGGAGGCGTAGAGGGTATCTGTAAATATCTTGTGGAAAGGATGCCAAAACACATTACAAGCGTGGTCTGTTTTAATAATCAACGGGAGAATGCTGTAGATGAAATAAATGGTCATCGTATATATCGTATTGCAACTTTTGTAAACATTGCTCGTCAGGCATTGTCATTGTCGTATAAAAATGGATTGCGATGGGCTATTTTAACAGAAAAACCAGATGTAATACAATTTCATTGGGCGAATCCTTTCCCAGCTATATTGTTGCGATTAGTAATGCCGAAGGATGTTAAGTTGGTGTTGCATTGGCATATGGATATTATACGTCAGTGGTATCTATACTGGGCGGTACGTCCTTGGGAAAAATGGATTATTAAACGAGCGGATTGTATTGTAGTGACGAGTCCGCAGTATAGGGATGGTTCTAAGCCTTTACAAAAAGTGAAAGAAAAAATACGTATAGTACCGAATGCAATTGATGAAAAGTTATTTGAACTTCGAATAGGAGATAAGGAACGTATTCAGGAAATAAGGGCCCTATATAATGGTAAACCTATTGTTTTCTTTATGGGCAGGCATACTAAATATAAAGGTTTGCCGCATTTGATAGAGGCGGAACGATATATGAAATCCGATTGTGTCATTGTTATCGGTGGTAAAGGTCCTTTGACAAAGAGATTGAAAGCATTAGCTAAGAAACGTAACTCGGCACGTATTCATTTTGTTGGTAGGTTGTCTGAGGATGATTTGCGTTGTTATCTGTATGCGGCCAGTGTGTTTGCTTTTCCTTCTGTCACAAAGAATGAAGCATTTGGTGTAGCATTGGCCGAGGCTATGTATTGTTATACTCCAGCTGTTACTTTTACAATTGAGGGGAGTGGCGTAAATTGGGTTAATCTTAATGGAATTACTGGTATAGAAGTTTCGCAAAAGGGGAACTTGAATCAAGTTTATGCGGAAGCTCTAGATAAATTGGTAAGAGATACAAGTTTGCAAAAAGAATATTCTAGGGCTGCACATAAGCGTGTTGCAGAAAATTTTTTAATAGGACATATGGTGGATGCTATGGAAAAAGTGTATCAAGAATTATGATGATAAAAACAATGATTAAAAGTGGATTCTTATTAAGCCTGTTTATATTCATCGGGACAGTATATGCAGATGCGCAAATCAACTACGGCACCACAGGTCTGATGAATATGCCCACTGCCGACATGCAGCGTGACAAAACCTTTATGGCAGGTGGTAACTGGCTGAACCATCACGCTACCGTTCCCCGTTGGTGGTATGATACATGGAATTACTACATAAACATAACTATTTTCCCTTGGTTGGAAGCCGGGTACTTATGTATGGGGCATAAGGCAGTACCCACGGACTATGGTAATCGTTCGGGCTATTGGGTTCCTTCTACGTATGGTAAATTTATTAATCAGGACCGTTCCTTTCATTTTCGGCTTAGAGTGTGGAAAGAAGGCTGGTGGAAAGAATGGACCCCCCAGATAGTTCTCGGGGCGAATGATGTGATAGGTGATTCATGGAATGGAGGATCGCTGTCCAAACCTTCAGAATTAAATTATGGTAATGGTTTTCTTAACCGCTATTATCTGGCCATAACCAAACATTTTTATTTTGAGAATGTGGGTACATTAGGTGCACACCTGTCATGGATATACAGCAACCGTTTTGATAACAAGTTGAATAATCCGGCTATGGGTGCGAATTTCCGGTTTCATTTGAAGGACAGTGATTCTTGGGTGCATAAAGCCATTAATGGTGTTAATTTAATGGCAGAAGTGGTTCCCGGTTATACGGATGTGAAGGAGGATTTGACTTTTGACCCTGACGGGGCGAAGTACCAGGTAAATCTTGGTATGGAGTACAGCTTCTGGAAAGACTACATCAACGCCGTAGTAGAACTGAACCGTTGCAAGTACTTTTCCGGTGGCTTAGTCTTCAAAATCCATTTAAAATAATAAAAAGCGCTCATTCATAGGAATTTCCAGATAGAATTCGTTTCTTTGCGGTCAGAAACCATAAAATCATCTT
>NZ_JAVHZY010000017.1:0-103362 GCF_031119655.1 Phocaeicola sp. GP0067 | reverse complement strand
GCCCTCCTAGGAGAGGAGGGGGCGTCCGGAGCAGGGCGAGCTCCACTCCAAATTGCATTTTGGAGTGGAAAATACGATAGCGGAAGCTATCGGAGTAGATAAAAGCACTGTTTACAGGGAGATAAAGCGCAATTGCGACGCCCGAAGTGGTAGCTATAGCATGGAGCTTGCCCAGCGAAAAGCAGACAGGCGCAAGCAGCAAAAACATCGCAAGGAAGTGCTTACACCGGCAATGAGAAAACGGATAATAAAGCTGTTGAAGAAAGGATTCAGCCCGGAGCAGATTGTCGGCAGGAGCCGATTGGAGGGAATTGCGATGGTATCTCACGAAACGATATATCGCTGGATTTGGGAGGATAAGCGGCGGGGTGGCAAACTGCACAAATATCTTCGCAGACAAGGTCGCAGGTATGCCAAACGTGGTTCTAAAAATGCAGGGCGAGGATTTATCCCAGGCAGGGTGGATATTGATGAGCGTCCCGAGATAGTGGAACTGAAGGAGAGATTTGGTGATTTAGAGATAGATACAATTATTGGTAAGAACCACAAAGGTGCCATTCTTACCATTAACGACAGAGCAACAAGCAGGGTCTGGATACGCAAGTTGTCGGGAAAAGAAGCCATCCCGGTAGCTAAGATTGCAGTATGGGCACTGCGGAAAGTGAAAAACTTAATACACACAATTACGGCTGACAATGGAAAGGAGTTTGCAAAGCACGAGGAAATTGCGCAAAAATTGGAAATAAAATTCTATTTTTGCAAACCATACCACTCATGGGAACGTGGTGCCAATGAAAACACCAACGGGCTTATCAGGCAGTATATCCCAAAGGGTAAGGACTTTAGTGAAGTAACCAACAAACAGATTAAGTGGATTGAAAATAAACTCAATAATCGACCTCGTAAAAGACTTGGATACCTCACGCCAAACGAAAAATTTAAACAAATTATTAATCAGAATTCTGTTGCATTTGCAAGTTGAATTCAGCTTATAATAAGAAAGGAGATGAAGAATTTACTTCCCAACAGGACATTTTATTCCCTAAAGTGTTTGATGTTGATGGCATGCGAGTTTTTATTTATTGGAAACTTCCACATTCTGTGGAAAAGCTCTATCCATATGTTGATTACAAAATACGGAAAATTTCAAAAGATACGTTAGTTATAGGGGATTATACAGACTTTGTGTTTGTTAATGGTCATGGTAATGCCCCAAATCGGGAATTGTCAAAATAAAAAAAATAATAAATGTGGGGTAATACTCCAAATCGGGAGTTATTGAAATAATTATCTGATTATCAATGTACTTTCCAAAAGATAAAGTATTAGGGCAGAGTGGAAAAATCGTTGAAACTGGTCCTATGTAATCGTTCAAAGTGACCCTTTTGTATCATCCAAAGAGGGATTGGACATTCGCGGTACGATACGAGTATGGGTGTTATGATTTATCAGCATTCATTCTTCTCTACTCCCAAAGGATTTTGTCAGTTGTACTGCTTGCTGTTGTAGTCTGATGAGAATTTGGGAATAGGTTTCGAGTTTGCCGAGCAGTTGTTGAGCAGTGGCAACAGAATGATAAGTATTGAGGACTTTCACGACTTCGTTGTACAGAACTCCTATCTTATGAGCCAAGGCAACGATTTCTGAGAGTTTCTCCAAGTAAGGTTCTTTTGCAGGGTCTTGGGTGATGACCTTAAAAGATTCACCAAGAAGCCTTGCTCGGACAAAGTCGCTCTTTGTCTTTGCTCCCGACTTGCGATAGAGTCTGATAAGTTTCTGCTGGTCTTCGGAATTAGGTATTCTGATGTGCCATCTGTCCCATCGTGGGCAGGTGGCACATCTGCCGTCTGGCTTCTTTTGTTTTTGCTTCTTCATTGCTTTCTAATCACGACTTTGGAGTGATTTAATCCCCTTTCGGGGCAAGGGTCTTTGTGGTACAAATGGCAATTTGTGGTACAAAGACACACCTTGCTGATGTAGAAAATGGGATTATAAGCCCCTGCTGTGTTACTGCATTCATTGAATACAGTAACTCGGCGTAGGCTTGCATTCGAGGAATGCAGTAATTCAGAGTTTCCTCCATCTTTCCACATCTTCCTTGTATTGGTCGAGGTGTTCCCGCAGTACCTGTTCGACATATCCCGAAACGCTCGCTCCATGCTCACCGATTCTCCGCACCACGAAGTCTAACTTTCGTTGGATTTCCTCTGATACATACACGGCTTTGCGGTGGCTGTTGCGAAAGGGCTGGAGATATTTCCCCTGAAACTCGGATAATTGCTTTCTGTCCTTTGTTTTTCCCATTCTTTGATGAAATTCTTCGGTAGAAGTAGCCCTTTCTGTTGGCGACAACGCTGTTTCTTGATAGGACGGTTGAGAAAAATCCTCGTTACTCTCCTTGTCATTTTGTTCCTCAACTTTATCAACAGGCTCAAACCTTCTCTTTTCCTCTTCATAATCGGAGGGCTGGTCAAAATCGGGTAACTCTTCGGGCTTGCGGAGCTTAACGCCATAATTTCCCATATCTCTAATGGCTTGTTCCAAGCGTTGTTTCCTTTTTTCATCTATTCTTGCCATAATTTCTTGGGTATCGGGTTATAGTGTTTTTCAAGCAGGGCTTGTATGTCGCTCTGCTTGTAGAGTATCTTCCCTCCGATTTTGTAGAAAGGAAGCGTTCCTGAGTTTCTGTACTCTTGGAGCGTGCGTGTGCTGAGCCGTAATTGCCTGCACACTTCCTCGCTCGAAAGGTAAACCTCGCCATCTAACATCGGACGAGCTGTGGCACAATACCGCTCCAACTTCTTCAAAGTGCCTTCCATCAGTTGTGAAAACAACTGCATCTGAGGGTCTTCCTGCGTAATGATTTCATTCTCCGACATAATTCATTCATTGTTTGCGTTCAGTAACTTCGTGATATCGCTCTCCTTGTAATAGCACTTGTGTCCAATCATGGAGAAAGGGATTTTTCCCGTATCTCGGTATGATTGCAGAGTACGCTTGCTGATGCCCAAACGCTTGCACACGGCTTCGTTGTCGAGCCATTCGTCCTTTTCGGGCGGATTGCCGATAAGCTGTTCAATACTGTGGATAAAGTCTGCAAATTCGGAGCAGTGCCGCTCCCACGCCTTGCGGTCGATGATGATAAGTCTCATTGCATTCATTTTGTTTTGATTTCGTTGTTGTTACTCGGCAAACGAACTGTTACGCTATCCGTTGCCGTATTTCTCGTGTGCAAAAGTAAGTGTTCAAGGACATCGCTACAAGGAACGAGGAAAAGCAGGGAAATGTCAGGAAAACAAGAGAAAAGACCAAAGGAGATCCATCTGTGTTATTGCGGTAATGAGATGAGGTGCCGGCTCTTTTCTTTTATCACATAGCAATTATTCTCTCGACAGTTCGATAGTTCGACAAATCGATATGTAGAACTATCGATAGATAGTTTTATCGATAGATTATTTTGACGATATATAGTTTTGGCAACAGATAGTTTTGGCAACAGATAGTCATGACAACAGATAGTCATGACAATAAATTGTACAAACAACAGATAGTCCGTATTATCGTCAGTCCTATCTATTGTTGGTTGTTACGCCTTGCGTCCAAAGAGCCTGAGTATGCCGTATTCTTGTCGTGCCTATACTCTCTTACGGCAGCCCTGCCCTGCAAGGTTGGGAGAGATGAATACGACCGCACGAATATTGAAAATGGCAATACCAACTTGAAAAGAAAAATCCTGCGGTGGAGATTCTTCTCTCCATCCGCAGGACTCGACCTTGTCAGGGCAGATTGGCTGCCGTTGTACCTTTGCACGATAAGAAACGGCATCAGGGACTTTGCGTGTGCCTTTGCTTACAACGCCTTTGGGCTTGCTTCCTCCGTCAGTCTGATCGTTGGCTGGTTGTTGCTCTCGATGAGCAGCACAATCGTGCCTGTGAGTTCGGTGTAAAGACGGTCGTATTGTTCGCTTGCGGCAAATGTGTCCGTCAAACCGAACTTGTCGAATGTGGCTTGAATAGCCTTGTTCGACAACAAGATGGTTGCGAGTCTTTCAGGAAGCGATGCAGGCAGTTTCCTTTCAAACTCGTTTTCCAATACAGATACAAGCGTGTCATACTTGGAAAAATGCAAGCCATAATACAAAACCTCGCTTGCCATGCTTTCCGCTTCGGGGTGAGTGAAACCTTGCGCCACGGCATCGCAGTAAGCAGTGAGAGCCATGTCTGCTCGTGTGGTGATAAACTCCGTATCTTGCAACTTCTCAGGGAGATGCTCACTCATGTAACTTCTTAATTTCAATCGAAAGTAAGAAAGTTCCAGCTTGTTGTTCTCTTTCATTTTTATTTTTATTTAGCGTTGATGTTCAATGATGGTTGCTTTGCGGTCAAAGGACAAGTTACTTGTCCTCCGCTTGGCTTTCTTGGTGGACAGACACGCAAAGCCTTTCGCAGTTCCCTTGTGGTATTGCCGCCCATGAGTGGCTGCATCTCACGGGCAATTTTACTCTTGCTGACCTTTGCGTAAAGTTCGGTGGTGGAAATGAAACGGTGTCCGAGCATCTTACTGACGGTTTCTATCGGCAAACCATTCTCCAAACAGATGGTCGTGGCAAAGGTGTGCCGTGCCGTATGCGAAGTGGCCTCGGTATGAGGTGGGAGGCCTGCCTTGATGATGATGTCCCTTATCTTGCGGTTGAAATGGCTATTCGTGGGGAACTCACGAAAGAGCAAACCCTCCTTTCGTCCGTCGCTGACAATGGTGAGTATCTCTTCGGCAATGGGCAATAAAGGAACAATGCTCCTATTCTGTGTCTTTGTGCGACAGAGCGATATGTACCTACGCCCATCCCCGAATGTATAAACATCGTCCATTCTGAGTTTCTTCAAGTCTGAGAATGCCAGCCCCGTGAAACAGCCCAAGAGGAAGATGAGCCTGCAATGGTTGTCCACCGAGCGGTGTGGGCGATATGAGAGAAGTTTGTGTAAATCGTCAGAAGTGAGGGCATTGCGCTCGTAGGTGGGCGTTTCAATGTCTATCTGCTCAAAAGGGTCTTCACGGATATATCGCTCTTGCAGTGCTTTTCGGATGACTTGATGCAGGTGGCGCAGACGATTGGAAACAGTGCTTTCCTTGTTTCCCAAGTCCCGTAGCATAAACAGGCGGTAATGTTCTATGAGGTCCTTGTCTGCCTCTTTGGGAAGACAGTCCCCGTTTCCCCTTGTTTTTAGAAAAAGTGCAAAATTCTTCCTACTGTCCCTGAAAGCCCTGACGGTAGCCTTTCCTATCGTCTTGCCCTGCAATGCCTCCTTGCTTTCACAGACGGATTGGTAAATCTCTATGAGTGTAGGGGTGGACTTGTTTTGGTGCTGGAACTGCTCTTTGAGGTATTCAGCCGTAATGTAGTTCTCTTCTCTTAACGTGAGTTCATAGAGTGCGTGAAGTCGTTCTTTTATTGAGTTCAGTTGCAGATTGACGGCATTCGCTCTGTTTGCCACCACTTTTATGCTCCCTTTCTTTGATTGCCAATCATCGGGAGAGGTGTACAAACCTGTTGAGAATGAAGAAGACGCACCATTGCAGGTGATACGGCAGCGTATAATACATTCATTCCTTTCGCTTGTTTTGCTTCTGTCTATATAGAATAGAATTGAAAATGTACTTTTCATTGTTCTTGGACTTTTAGTTGATTAAACGATATTGTGCGATGAGAGGGAGAATCTTCTCCACATCCCGAAAGACACGCTCCGGAGAAGTCTCTGCATACACCTGTGTGGTCTTTATTTGGCTGTGTCCGAGCATTTTCGATACGCTTTCGATGGACACGCCCTCTGAAAGCGTCATCTGCGATGCGAAGGTATGCCTTGCCATGTGATAAGTCAGCGTTTTCTGAATACCGCAAAGCCGTGCTATCTTTTTGAGGTGTATGTTCAACGTGTCACAGCCTGGTATGGGCAGCAGATACCCTTTTGGGGGTTCGTGGCGGAACGCCCTCGTATGAATGCCCCTGTACCGCTCAATGATGGCGGATGCTTCGGGTAATAGTGGAATGTGGCATACATTGCCCGTCTTCACTCTCGGCTTGCGTATCCAATCCATATCAGACTCGTGGATGATATGCTCTGCCGTGAGGTGGTACACATCCGTGTAGGAAAGCCCTGTATAGCACGAAAAGAGAAACATATCCCTCGACACCTGCTCGTAGCCTTGCAGTTCGTTATCGGTTAATGCCGCAATCTTGTTTACTTCCTCCCTTGTAATGTATCGGGGTGTTCCAACGTCCCAGCGGATGGAATGACCGATAAAAGGATAGGAGTCTATGATGTGCCGTTTGTGCAGGTCTTTGAGCAGGGATGCCAGCATAGTAAGATAACCAGCCGAAGTGTTGAGTTTAAAACCCTTTTCTTTGGCAAAATACTCCTCCAAGTCCTTGATAAGGGCAGTATCGGCTTTTTGCACGGGAATATCGTCCACATGGTAGCGGCATCTCAGAAATTCAGACAGATGCTTGCGGAAGAGCAGCAGACATTTCAGTCTTCGTTCGCTACGATCTATGCCAACTCGCTCACGGAAACGGTCAATATACTCGTCCGCATGATGAAGCAGCCCCTGCGACTCGCTGTTTAACCCGAATACAAGTTCCCTTATCTTCCCTGCCGTGACAGTGTTGTTCAACTTGCCCGAAAGCGATTCATAAACTTGATGGACACTTACTTGCAGTCGGTCAAGTTCCCTGTTCACTGATACGGCTTCGGAACTCTTTCCTACAAGTCGCTGTTTACGACTATCCCAAATTTTTGGCGTACAGGCGCATTTGCAACTGAACTGAACCATTGAGTGACCGATACTGATGCGTCCCATGATGGGACTTTTTCCGTTTTTGTCCTGCGTACCTCTTTTGAGGTAGAAGAGCAGCTTGATTTTTTCTTTTTCCATTTTTTTTTGCTTGTAAAATTATACATCTCAGAGGAACTTAGAGCGATGCAAAACATTGATAATGAAAGAGAAAACACCGTTTTAGTTACCACTTTTAGCTGTTCTTTTCCTTTCATCGTTTCTCGAACGATTTGGTAACTGAACTCTTGCTTTTTCACTCCTTTTTTCGCCTATTTACCTTGATGCAACCCAATGAGAATGCAGGCAATATATCTTGTGTTTCAATCAGATACACATTTTTCTCCTTTTCTTGCTTCCAACTCCTATACTTCGGAGACAAAGTGGCCTCTATCGCCAAAATATCTGAAAAGGAGTTGATGGTATCTCTTTACACAAAGGGTATATTTATTTTCAATAAAATAACCGGCACTTACCGCCCCTTTACCATTGTTGATGAAGGTACAAATTACAAAGAATGCTTCTATGGCTATCTTCCATTGGCCCATCAAGTAGCCAATGATAAAATTTACATTATCAGTTACCGTCCATGGGTATACCATCCATTAAGTGGAAAATTCTCTTTAATGCCCACCAACAATCTGAAAAATACGGATGCATTGCGTCTCGTCTATTCCAATGAGCATTTCTCATTATTAAAACGTGTCAATCAAATATTTTATGTACCTCAAGAAAACGACAGTATCAGCCTTTTATGTGAAATAGACCCAGAGGAGACAATTACAGCTCTTGCCTATCAGGATAGTACTATTTGGATAGGTACGGACCGAGGTCTGGGATGTTATGATATGATACACAAAAAATTCCACCATATACATACCAACTATTTTGAAAAAATATCTTTCCTCATTGGCGACAAAAAAGGAAGATTATGGATTTGTGCACACAACAAACTATTTTCTTATTTGATTAAAGAAAAGAAATTCACATTGTGGAACAGTTCTGACGGATTTCTGCCTAACGACATACTAGCTGCCCACTACACACTATCCAATCCCAATTTTGTTTATTTGGGAGGTGCGGAAGGGCTGGTGAAAATCAATACCAATATTCCTCAGTCTGAAACGCAAATACCTCAGATAAGTCTGGCAGATATTAAATTTAACGGATGTTCTTATCTGAAACAAATAAAGAATCAGACACTTCATATTCCATGGAACTACAATTCATTGACCATTCATATATGTGTAAAAAATGAAGATATCTTCCAAAAGAACTTGCTCAGATATACCATATCAGGCAGAGGAAAACAAACGGTCGAAAGTTTCGACTCCGAACTCTCTTTATCTTCCCTGTCACCAGGTAAATACAAAATCTGGGTATCAAGCAGCACCAAAGATGGTGAATACACTACTCCTGTACCCATAATCAACATTGTCATCACTCCACCCTGGTATAAAAGTAGTTGGTTTTTCTCGATATGTACTCTTTTATTTATTCTTCTTTCCATTAAAATAGCTCTTTGGGTATTTCATAAGAAAAAGAAGGAAATGAGAGATGAAATGGGCGATTTTGTCCAAACCGTCCTCTATAATGTACTGGGAAATAAAGAAGAAAATACAAAAGAGAAAGACTTGGAAGAAATAACAGATACTTCATATCCTCAAGCAATGGAAGCAACTCCGCTCAGCAGTGCTGACGCAGATTTCATAAAAAAACTGGATCAAATTATCAATGAGAATCTATCAAGTGAAAAACTATCTATCAAGTACCTGACAGATACCATGGCCATGAGCCGTGCATCTTTATATAATAAAGTAAAGCAAATTACCGGATTAGGGGTCAATGAATATATCAACAGACTACGCATAGAACGCTCTGTATACCTTTTAGCAAATACCAATCTGAGCATTAGCGAGATTTCCTATGAAGTAGGTTTTTCTTATCCGCGCTATTTCAGTACTTCATTTAAACAGATGAAAGGGGTTACACCTTCACAATTCAAGGAGAAAAACAAAAATAGCGGACACATATAAACTGTTAGAGCAAATAAGGCCTGCCATTTATTATTTTGGACGAAATAAAGAACTGACATTCAGATTCTTTACTTCGTCCAACAGGTCATAAAATGATACCAATATTAACAAGCCTTGAAACTCATATCCAGCCCCTTCACGGAGTGAGTCAGCGCACCGAAAGAAATGAAATCCACTCCTGCCTGCGCATAAGGTAACATGGTATCGTAAGTAATACCTCCGGAAGATTCGGTTTCGCAACGTCCACCTACTATTTCTACAGCCTTACGAGTATCTTCGGGTGTAAAGTTATCGAACATGATACGGTCTACCCCTTCTGCCAATGCCTGATTCAATTCATCAAAGTTGCGTACTTCCAATTCAATTTTCAGATCCTTACCTTTCGCCTTGCAATACTCTTTTGCGCGAGATACTGCATTATGTATGCCGCCTGCAAAGTCTACATGATTGTCTTTCAGCAGGATCATATCAAACAAACCGATACGGTGATTACATCCTCCTCCTATCTTTACAGCCATCTTCTCCATGATACGCATACCCGGAGTTGTCTTACGGGTATCAAGTACACGAGTTTTCGTACCTTCCAGTTTCTTCACATATTTATTGGTCATAGTAGCAATGCCACTCATGCGTTGCATGATATTCAGCATCAAGCGTTCTGTCTGAAGAAGTGACTGAACTTTACCTTCCACCACCATAGCCACATCACCCGGTTTCACGTGAGTTCCATCTTGAATGAACACCTCCACCTTCATTGTGGGATCAAAACGGCGAAATACTTCTTTAGCCACTTCAATGCCTGCCAAAATACCTTCTTCCTTAATCAACAACTTTGATTTTCCCATTGCATCTGCGGGAATACATGACAAGGTAGTATGATCCCCATCACCTATATCTTCAGCAAAAGACAGGTCTATCAGTCTGTCTATTAAGTCTTTTACTACTAATTCGTCCATAATGTTATCGTTTTTTTATGAATTGATAGGCAAAGGTAGAGATTTTCCGTATTTTTGCAAAGTAAACCAGAAAAGAACGTATGAAATTTACATTATTAGTAGTAGGACGCACTGTCGAAAAACATTATATCACCGCTATCAATGATTATGTGGAACGTACCAGGCACTTCATTTCTTTCGATATGGAAGTCATCCCCGAACTCAAGAACACCAAAAACCTGAGTATGGAGCAACAAAAAGAGAAGGAAGGAGAACTAATTCTGAAAGCTTTGTTGCCGGGCGATGTAGCGGTTTTATTGGATGAACATGGAAAAGAATTCCGTTCCGTAGAATTTGCCAACTGGATAGAACGCAAAATGCACACTGTAAACAAACGGTTAGTATTCATCATTGGGGGACCATACGGATTTGCACCCAAAATATATGATGCAGCCCAAGAAAAGATCTCATTATCCAAGATGACCTTCTCACATCAAATGATACGCCTTATTTTCGTAGAACAGCTATACCGGGCGATGACTATATTGAATAACGGTCCTTATCATCATGAATAGAAATATATAGCGGTTAGTGATTAACACCTGCGGCATAATAGCGCAGTCCATTCATCACTAACCACTAATTCTCTCCCTATTTTCCAATTTCAAAGTCCACACACACTGGTAAATGGTCGCTATAGCCACCATGATATTTCTTTCCCCAGTAGGTACGTGATGGGATATCACCACCATATTTTTCATCCTCTTCCAATAGGAACGGATATTTTAAAATCTGTGCCTTATCATATGAAGTGCGCATACTATCATGCCCTTGTAACAAAAAACCGGAAACAATCAGCTGATCAAGTACGCCCCACTCACCTCGATAACGATAGGTTCCCTCCTTACGCCCGTCCATCAGATTATACAGTTTCTTAGCCTGTACTTCACCTTTCGGAGCCACGGCACCCAATACTTTAGCTATCGAATTATTAGTGGGATAATCATTAAAATCACCCATTATCATCACATTGGGATGCTGGCGAAGGTTCATGATGGAATCTGCCGCTATGTTCAATATCTGTGCAGTGAAAAGACGATAAGGCTCACTTTTTTCCTCACCACCGGCACGAGACGGCATATGGCACACAAACACGTCCAAAGTATCACCTGATGCTACCTGCCCCATCACATGAAGGATATCACGTGTAGGGCGGCGTTCCATCTCCTTATAAGGAACAGAAAGGCTGTTTTTGCCTAGCAACTTAAAACTTCCTCGCTGATAAAGCAACGCCACGTCAATACCACGCTCATCAGGAGAATCAGTCATGACATAACGATAACCTGCCTCGCGTAATGGCGAGTTTTCTGTCAGATCTTTCAAGCAATGATCATTTTCCACTTCACAAAGCCCCACCAAATCGGGAACATTTTCCTCACCGGTGGCAATAATAACCTTAGCTATCTTAGCCAATTTATCATGATAGCGCGCTTGTGTCCATCCTTTCGGAGCATCTGGCAAAAATTCATAATCATTTTTCAACGTATCGTGCTGACAATCGAACAAATTCTCTACATTATAGAACATTACCCGAAACGGTTCCTGTGCATACGTTACCCCTACCAGGTAGCACAAACAAAGAAATAAAATTGTTTTCTTCATATAAATTATTTTGTCGGTATATTAACCAATACATCCAGCAAATGACGCCAGAATTTATCTACAGTAGGTATCAGCATACGCTCATCAGGTGAATGAACACCACGCAAAGTAGGTCCAAAAGAAACCATATCCAGTGACGGATATTTCTCAAGGAACAAACCACACTCCAATCCGGCATGAATTGCCTTTACTTTAGGTTCCACACCAAAAAGTTTTTTATAGCTATCTACCGCAACTTTCAAAACAGGAGAATCCGTATTCGGTTTCCACCCTGGATAGCCTTCACCAGTTGTTACTTCAGCACCTCCCAAAAGAAAAGCAGAACGGATCATCTCGGACATATCCTTGCGTGACGAAAGAATGGAGCTGCGCTGGCTAGTCACTATTTTAATCTTGTTTCCCTCTACCTGTTTGATGGAAGCAAGATTAGACGAAGTTTCTACTAATCCCGGAATATCCTGACTCATGGCATACACTCCATTGTGCACAGCGTAAACAGCTCTCAGAAGGTGTCCGGCAGTAGTCATATCTATCGCTTCCTTACAAGGGGATTCAGAAGAGAGTTCGGTTCTCAAGTTCGGTTCTGTCGCAGCATATTCATTCTCCAGTTCTGCAGTATAGATATTCAAATCTACACGAACCGATTCCTTATCCTTCATAGGTACCGCACATAATGCCTGTGCCTCACGAGGTATGGCATTATGCAGGTTTCCGCCATCAATCTCACATAAATATAAAATATATTTAGAAGCCAACTGAGTCAGAAAACGATTCAGCAGCTTATTGGCATTCGCTCTACCTTTATTAATATCATCACCGGAGTGCCCACCAGTCAGTCCCTTGACCGCCACACGGAAATAGAAATAATCCTGTGGGACAGAAACAGGCTGATAAGTAAATTCCGCTGTAGTATTTGCACCACCGGCACAGCCGATAAATAATTCTCCTTCATCTTCCGAGTCCAAATTAATCAGAATATCACCAGTCATAAACCCTGGCTTCAATGCAAAAGCACCTGTCAATCCAGTTTCTTCATCCACCGTGAAAAGACACTCCAGCGGACCATGCTCTATATCAGTAGCAGCCAATATAGCTAATTCTGTCGCCACACCGATACCATTATCCGCCCCCAATGTAGTACCTTTGGCTTTCAACCATTCACCGTCCACCACTGTTTCAATAGGATCAATTAGAAAATCATGCTCCACATCACTGTTTTTTTCACAAACCATATCTATATGAGACTGCAAAATCACAGTTTTCAAATTCTCCTTACCCGGAGTGGCAGGCTTTTTAATTAATACATTGCCTACTTCGTCTGTCTTGGTTTCCAAACCATGTTCTCTACCGAAGGCTTTCAAATAAGCAATTATTTTCTCCTCTCTTTTAGAGGGACGGGGTACCTTACATATCTCTTCAAAATAATAAAAGACAGATGCAGGCTTTAAATTCTTTTCATTCATAATCATGTCGTTTAGGCAAATTCAGTTTCCAAATTTGCAAAAAATAGTTAAAAAACTCTCTTAAATAGGACACTTCCTCTTTTTTAATGAAAAAAGAGAAAGCTAAATCATTGCAAAATTCTATATTTGCTATGCAAATTTAGTCCGCAGACACGAAATGCTTCAATAAATTTGGCATTTCCCTTGCCTTACACTAACTTTGCACCACAAAAATAATAGAAATGCTTGATACTATCCTTATAACTGTGTTAATAGTTGCTATCTGTATAGCATTATTGTCTATCGGAATCTTTCTAAAAGGAAAGTTTCCAAACACGCATGTAAGCGGTAATAAGGCACTCCGTAAAAAAGGAATAGGCTGTGTGCAATCACAAGATCGTGAAGCACGCAAATCTAATAAAAATGCCATAGCCGAAATTGAAAAGCAAAGCAAAACGGATAATAATTAATAAACAATACGTGAAAAAGATTATGAAAAGAACAAATTTCATCCTGAATGGATTTCTAGCGCTAGCCATCGTGTTAGTGTTCGCACAATGTAGCGACAAAAACAACAACGCTGCAACTTCTTCCGCTGCTCCGGCTGCCGGCGTTGCAGGTTCCTCAAACATGAAAATAGCTTATGTGGAAATCGATTCACTGTTGACTAAGTACAATTTCTGGAATGACTTAAATGAAGTGATGATACAGAAAGAAGAAAATATCCGCACTACTTTAAATGAAAAAGCAAAGAAACTGGATGCTGATGCTAAAGAATTCCAACGCAAACTGGAAAATAATGGCTTTGCTACACGTGAACGTGCTGAACAAGAACAGATGAGACTGATGAAACAACAACAAGAACTGCAGGCACTCCAACAGAAACTAAGCGACGAGCTAGCTTCTGAAAACCAAAAGAACAGCTTGCAGTTACGTGATTCTATCAATTCATTCTTGAAAATTTATAATCAGAACAAAGGATATGATCTGATTATCAGCAATACAGGATTTGACAACTTGCTATACGCTAATCCGGCATACAACATCACACAAGAAATCATTGACGGACTGAATGCACGTTATACTCCCTCTTCTGTAAAAAAATAATAGTTCATCAACCTTATATATGCAAAGCCGGAACAGTCTACTGTTCCGGCTTTACTTTTAAACAAAAAGCACCCTATAAACGTTTTTATTATAATAAAAATAACGAAAGGAGAACATTATGGAAAGATTTGAAGATTTAATCACCTCAAACATCCCTGTATTAGTTGATTTTTTTGCTGAATGGTGCGGACCTTGCAAAGCCATGAAACCTATTTTAGAAGAATTAAAAGGAATAAAAGGGGAAAAAGTAAGAATTGTCAAGGTAGATGTAGACAAACATAAAGAAATTGCTGCATACTATCAGATTCAGTCAGTTCCCACACTAATGATTTTTAAAGACGGTAAGCAATTGTGGCGACAAAGCGGTGTAATGCGTGCCAATGATTTAAGCACTATTCTAGCCCAATATGAGTAAAATATGAAGAAAACAATCACATGTATTCTATTAACTGCCGGATTAACGGGATATCTCAGTGCCCAAACTCCTGTCCAGGATAAGTCAGATAAAAATTCAGGAAAAGTCATACGTATGGACAAACAAATGTTCTTGGATAATATATTTGACTACACTTCCGGTTCCACTAACTGGAAATACAAAGGAGAGAAACCGGCAGTTATTGATTTTTACGCCACATGGTGTGGTCCCTGCCGTATGGTTGCCCCTCTGCTAAAAAGTCTGGCCAAAGAATACAAAGATCAAATTGCAGTTTACAAAGTAGATACAGACAAACAAAAAGAATTATCTGCCGTTATGGGAATACAGTCACTGCCCACCATCATCTTTATTCCCAAAACGGGACAGCCACAAATCATTATAGGAGCAGCCAATAAAGCTACTTTCAGGAAAGCCATTGAAGAAGTGTTACTGAAAGAATGAGAAACAAGCCCTATATATCTCTAATCTAAATATAACCAATAAAAGAGAGGGGGCAATAATAATTGCTCCCCCTCTCTCCATTTATACTATAGCAAATTGTATATTATTTCTTGAAATATCTGTTGTACAAACCTTCAAAACCTTTGCCGTGACGAGCTTCGTCCTTAGCCATTTCGTGAACTGTATCGTGAATAGCATCCAAGTTCAAAGCTTTTGCACGAGTAGCAATGCGTTTCTTGTCAGCACAAGCACCTGACTCAGCATTCATTCTCTTTTCCAAGTTAGTCTTTGTATCCCATACACAGTCACCCAGCAACTCAGCAAACTTAGCAGCATGTTCTGCTTCTTCCCAAGCATAACGTTTGAAAGCTTCAGCAACTTCAGGATAACCTTCGCGGTCTGCCTGACGGCTCATTGCCAAATACATACCAACTTCTGTACATTCACCCATGAAATGATTGTTCAAATCCTTAATCATTTCTTCATCACAACCTTTTGCTACGCCGATAACGTGTTGGTCTGCAAATTCCAATCCACCTTCTGTTTCTACCATTTCGTTAAACTTAGAAGCAGGCGCTTTACACAACGGACATTTTTCAGGAGCTGCATCACCTTCATGAATATAACCACAAACTGTACAAATAAACTTTTTCATAATTTCTTTTTTTATTAGTTAGTCAATATTTTATTTATTAGTTAGTCATTTACTCTCTATCCTTTTTAACTTCTTTCTTAATCTTCTTTAGAACAAGCAGGGCATATACCTTTATAATATTGGTGAATTTCATCCACTTTGAATCCATTCATATCAATTTGCTCTACTTTTTTCACTTCATTACTATAGGGTAAATCGAATATTTTACCACATTTCTTGCAAAGGAAATGAGCATGCAGGGAAGTATCGCCGTCAAAACACGCATTCTTTTCATCAATTGTAAGCATTAAAGCTGCTCCATGCTCGACAAAGAGTTTCAGTGTATTATACACTGTAGTCTTGGACAAGGTTGGAATATCCTTACATAGCGCCAAATAAATCTCATCGATAGAAGGATGAGTTTTATGAGCCAACAAATAATCCATAATAGCTATGCGCTGTACGGACGGCTTAATGTTATAACTGATAAGATAATCGTAACTCTTCATATATTCCCTTTTTGTAACTATTACAATTTTATTTCATATGCAAAGATAGATAGTTATTCGCAACAAACAAATAAATCACGCACTTTTTTTTATTTTTTTTATTTAGAGGTATAAATCGGGAAAGAATGATTAATTTTGCAGGTATATATAATAATAGGTATAATATGAAATACGGTTTTGTAAGAGTGGCGGCTGCCATTCCGATAGTGAAAGTGGCTGACTGCAAATTTAATGCACAACAGATTGAAACTCAAATTGCCATAGCAGATGGGAAAGGAGTACAAATTATCATTTTCCCCGAACTAAGTATTACAGGGTATACTTGCGCCGACTTGTTCGGTCAGTCTTTACTGTTGGAAGAAGCAGAAATGGCTTTAATGCAAATTATGAATAATACCCGACAAATGGATATCATCTCTATTATAGGGATGCCTGTGGTTATGAATTCCACGCTGCTGAACAGTGCTGTTATTTTCCAAAAAGGGAAAATACTGGGTATTGTTCCTAAAACATATTTACCTAATTATAAAGAGTTCTATGAACAACGCTGGTTTACCTCTGCTCTGAACCACCCGGATGCCAATGTACGCCTCTGCGGACAAAATGTACCGGTCAGCGCCAACCTGCTTTTCGACACTCCGGAAACTTGCTTTGGCATTGAAATCTGCGAAGACATGTGGGCCCCCATTCCGCCCAGTTCCGCATTAGCACTGAAAGGAGCGGAAATCATTTTCAACATGTCTGCCGACAATGAAGGAATAAGCAAGCATAATTATGTCCGTTCATTAGTCAGTCAACAATCAGCACGCTGTCTGGCAGGATATGTATTCAGTTCATCCGGTTTCGGCGAATCAACCACAGACGTTGTTTTTGCAGGCAACGGACTGATATATGAAAACGGCACGTTACTTGCCGAGTCTGAACGTTTCTCATTCAAGGAACAATTGGTCATCAGTGAAATAGACGTGGAGCGTCTTCGTGGTGAACGGTTGACCAATACCACTTTTGCCGCCAATATCGGCAACTGCCCGGGACGTCCCGCCATCCACATCAGTACAGAATTTGTCAACACACGCGATCTTAGTCTGACGCGCAGTATAGAAGCTCATCCTTTTGTTCCTCAAGGCAAAGAATTGGATGAACGCTGTGAAGAAATCTTCGCTATCCAAATAGCAGGACTAGCCAAACGCCTGGTACACACTCACTGCAAGACTGTAGTAGTCGGTATTTCCGGTGGTCTGGATTCCACCTTGGCACTTTTGGTCTGTGCCAAGACTTTCGATAAATTGGATCTGCCACGAAAAGGTATCATCGGCATCACCATGCCTGGTTTCGGTACTACCGACCGTACTTATAACAATGCTCTCCATCTGATGGCTTCACTAGGTGTTACCATTAAAGAAATCAGCATAAAGGAATCCTGCATCCAACACTTTAACGATATAAACCACGACATGACCGTACACGATGTAACCTACGAAAACAGCCAGGCACGCGAACGGACTCAAATTCTGATGGATGTCGCCAACCAATTGGGCGGTCTTGTCATTGGTACGGGAGACCTTTCAGAACTTGCCCTAGGCTGGGCCACCTACAATGGCGACCATATGTCTATGTACGGAGTCAATGGAAGCATTCCCAAAACACTGGTCAAATACCTGGTAAATTGGGTGGCTTTGAATGGCATGGATAATGAATCACGTATTACCCTGCTCGATATTGTAGACACTCCTATCAGTCCCGAACTGATTCCTGCTGATGAAAACGGCAATATAAAACAAAAGACAGAAGATTTGGTAGGACCATACGAACTGCATGATTTCTTCCTTTATCAATTCCTACGTTTCGGTTTTCGTCCCGCCAAGATATTCTTCCTGGCAAGTATCGCTTTTCGTGATACATACGATGAGGAAACAATCAAAAAATGGCTTACTATATTCTGCCGCCGTTTCTTTCAACAACAATTCAAACGCTCTTGCCTGCCCGATGGTCCCAAAGTGGGATCTGTATCACTCAGTCCCCGAGGTGACTGGCGTATGCCGAGCGATGCCAGTGCAGCTTCATGGCTGAAAGAATGCGAAGAGCTATAAACCACATAAAAAAGTAAGTCGGCTTCAAAGACAAAGTAACTTAACTTACTCGCCCAACTAAGTTAAGTTACTTTGTCTTTGAAGCCGACTTAAATACATCCCTTGCTTGAGGGTACTTCAAAATGGTAAATATCTCTTCGCACAGCCATCTTTATGGCACGAGCCAAAGCTTTGAAAATACCTTCTATTTTATGATGCTCATTCTGCCCCTCGGCTTTGATATTTAAATTCATACGAGCTGCATCACTCAATGATTTAAAAAAATGAAGAAACATCTCGGTAGGCATCTCCCCTATTTTCTCCCGATGAAACTCAGCATCCCATACCAACCATGCTCTACCGCCAAAATCCAAAGCTACCCGACAAAGACAATCATCCATGGGCAAGCAATATCCGTAACGCTCAATGCCACGCTTGCTGCCCAATGCCCGATAAATACATTCACCCAAAGCAATGGCGGTATCTTCAATAGTATGATGTTCGTCCACTTCCAAATCACCTTTTACTTTAATGGTCAGGTCAATACCACCATGCTTTCCAATCTGTTCCAACATGTGATCAAAAAAACCAATACCTGTGGAAATATCACATTTTCCGCTGCCATCTAAATTTAAACTGATATAAATATCCGTTTCCTTCGTAGTACGACGGACCTCCGTTATACGTTCTCCGGCAAAAAGGAATTCAGCGACCTTATCCCAATCCGTAGTCGCCAATACACAGTAGGATTCCAAATTCTTTTCCTTCAGAATATCCATATTTTCTTGCAACAAAATAGCCTTACAGCCCATATTTTTAGCCAGTTCCACATCTGTAGCACGATCACCAATAACAAAACTGTTAGCCAAATCATAATCACCGGTAAGATATTTTCCCATCATTCCTGTTCCAGGCTTACGGGTAGACACATGGTCTTCCGGAAAACTGCGGTCTATCAAGATATCATCAAAAATGATGCCTTCCCCCTCCAATGTCTTCAACACCAGGTTGTGCACCGGCCAAAAGGTATCCTCAGGAAAAGAAGAAGTACCGAGACCGTCTTGATTGGTAACCATCACAAATTCAAAGTCGAGTTTGCTGCGGATAAATCCCAAATTACGAAATATCTTAGGATAAAACTCCAATTTATGGAAAGAATCCAATTGGTAGTCAACCGGTGGCTCTATAACCAACGTACCGTCACGATCTATAAACAACGCTTTCTTCATACTTCAACATTCATAATTCTTCAATGCTTCCAACAACATATCATTCTCCGGACGTGTACCAATAGTCACACGCAAACAATCACGACATAAAGAAATACTGGTACGGTTACGCACTATGATACCTTTACCTACCAAATAATTATATATTTTCTTGGCATCTGTCACTTTAGCTAGAAAGAAATTGGCATCCGTAGGATAGATTTTCTCACAACAAGGCAGTTCTACAAATTCATTGACCAAACGCGTCCGTTCTTCCAATAACGACTTTACCCAACGTTCTACCTCATAATGCCGGTGCAACATCATAACAGCCTCTTTCTGTGTCAGCAGATTCACATTATACGGATATTTAATCTTACTGAAAATAGAGATGATTTCTTTAGACGCAAAGGCCATGCCCAAACGAATGGCAGCACATCCCCATGCCTTAGAAAAAGTCTGAAAGACAATCAAATTAGGATATTTATCTAAATCGGCAAGGAAAGACGGCGCATCAGAAAAATCGGAATAGGCCTCGTCTATAATCACCAATCCCTGAAAAGTATCCAGTAATTTTTCCATTTCCCTACGATCCAGGTTATTACCGGTAGGATTATTGGGCGAGCAAAGAAAAACCAGTTTGGTGTGATCGTCTGTTGCCGCCAATAGTTTATCGGCACTGAACTGATAGTTTTCATCCAATAACACCTTGCGATATTCTACATCGTTGACATCGGCACACACCTGATACATACCATAAGTAGGGTCAATAGCCACTACATTATCCACCCCCGGAATACAGAACGCGCGATACACCAAGTCAATAGCCTCATCACTGCCGTTTCCCAGAAAGATCGTATCGGGGTCTACCTTTTTAATAGGAGCTATCATATTCTTCAATTCCCGCTGCATAGGATCAGGATAACGGTTATTAGGTGTATTGTACGGGTTCTCATTGGCATCCAGAAAAACAGATGCCTCCGCTCCATTATATTCGTCACGTGCCGATGAATAGGGTTTCAAAGCCCAAATATTCGGACGCGTCAATTCTTTCAAATCTTTCATCTCTATACTGTTTTTAATCTTACGGTTACTGCATTCTTATGCGCACCCAGTTGTTCATTAGCCGCCATCACCTCAATAGCAGGACCGATATTCTGAATACCCTCGCCATTAATCTCCTGAAAAGTGATTTTACGGATAAAACTATCCAGACTCACCCCACTATACGCTTTGGCATAACCATTGGTAGGTAAAGTATGATTGGTTCCGGATGCATAATCACCGGCACTCTCCGGAGTAAGTGAACCTAGAAATACAGATCCGGCATTGACAATACGCTCTGCCTGTTCCATATAATCCCTGGTCTCGATAATCAAATGCTCGGGAGCATATTCATTCGTCAGAGCAATTGCCTCATCCATATCCCTCACCAAAATCAATTTGCTGCTTGCCAACGACTTTTCGGCTATTTCCCATCTGGGAAGCAAAGCCAACTGGCGTTGTACCTCATACTCCACCTCCTTCATTAATTTCTCAGAAGTAGTTATCAGCATGGCCTGACTATCAACTCCATGTTCCGCCTGTGAAAGCAAATCGGCTGCCACAAATACAGGATTAGCCGTCTCGTCGGCCAGCACTTCGACTTCAGAAGGACCGGCAGGCATATCTATCGCAACATCCCGCAAAGAAACCTGCTGCTTGGCAGCCGTTACATATTGGTTACCCGGACCGAAAATTTTATAAACCTTAGGCACACTTTCCGTTCCGTATGCCATAGCAGCGATGGCCTGCACCCCTCCTGCTTTGAATATTTTATTTACCCCGGCCAATTTTGCCGCATACAAGATAGCAGGATGAACCTTTCCTTCTTTATCAGGAGGAGTACAAAGTACGATTTCCTTGCAACCTGCAATCTGTGCCGGAGTAGCCAACATCAATACGGTAGAAAATAAAGGCGCCGTGCCTCCGGGAATATACAAGCCCACCTTTTCAATAGCAACCGCCTTCTGCCAACAAGTTACCCCGGGTACGGTCTGCACCTTTTTCCCTTCAAACCGCTGAGAACTATGAAAAGTATGAATATTTTTCTGTGCCAGCATGATAGCTGCCTTCAATTCAATGGGTACCTCCTTTTCCGCTTCAGCAATTTCCGTTTCAGTAACCCCCAGTGAGTCCAGTTTCACCTTATCAAAACGTTCTTCATATTCCCTCACCGCTTTATCTCCTTCCGTCTTCACTTTATCCAGCACTTCTTTAACCGTATTGCGCAGCGTGTCTGTATTCAATGCCGGACGACGGAGAATTTCCATCCAGTCTTTCTTTTCAGGATATATTATTTTCTTCATACATGTATTCTTTTATAAGTTTACAAATCTCGCCTGACGTATGGACCGGCTATAATATCATTTTCTCAATGGGCAATACCAAAATACCTTCCGCGCCCAATGCTTTCAGTTTTCCGATGATCTCCCAAAAACGCTTCTCGTCAAGCACTGTATGTACCGAACTCCATCCTTCTTGTGCCAATGGCATCACAGTAGGACTCTTCATACCCGGCAGCACTTCGATAATTTCTTTCA
This sequence comes from Phocaeicola sp. GP0067, assembly GCF_031119655.1. NCBI lineage: Bacteria > Pseudomonadati > Bacteroidota > Bacteroidia > Bacteroidales > Bacteroidaceae > Phocaeicola > Phocaeicola sp. GP0067. The sequence goes on along the minus strand of NZ_JAVHZY010000017.1, from coordinate 81,473 downwards.
AACGCTCTGTCGGAGCATTCATCAAGACATATTTCTTGTCTTCGGCAGCTTTCACCGCTTCAATACGGAACAAGAGTTCGTTCAGAATCTCTTTCTTCTCCTCAGACATATTCTTATTGCCTATCAGCAACGCCTCACTTTTCATAACCACTTCCACTTCCTTCAAGCTATTGCTTACCAAAGTAGATCCCGAACTGACAATATCAAAAATAGCATCAGCCAAACTGATTCCCGGAGCAATCTCTACCGAACCGGTAATGACATGAATATCAGAATGAATGCCATTCCGATCCATGAAATCTTTCAAAATGCCGGGATAAGAAGTCGCAATCTTACGTCCTTCAAACCAAGACAAACCCGGATAGTCCACATCTTTAGGTATAGCCAATGACAAACGGCACTTGCTGAACCCCAAACGTTTAATCACCTCAGCGTCCTCTTTTCTCTCTACAAACTCATTCTCGCCTACGATCCCTAAATCAGCCACTCCACCAGCCACCGACTGAGGAATATCATCATCGCGAAGAAAAAGAACTTCGATCGGAAAATTAGACGACTGTACTAAAAGAATTCTTTTAGAAGTGGAGATTTTAATATCTGCCTCTTGTAATAATGCCATTGTCTCTTCAAACAAACGGCCTTTTGACTGTACTGCAATTCTAAGCATGATTCTATCTGTTTTTAATTATTAACCGGCAATAAAAAGGGCTTACCGTTTTCGGCAAGCCCTATATCATTATACTACAATATCACCTTAGCCCACCGAATTATTCGTTAGGAAAATGATGATGATGTGTAGCAGTTCTAACCATAGTCTTTTCTTTTTACTTGCGACAAAAATAAAGTTTATATTTAATATCAGCAAATAATTATCGCAAAAACTTTGTTTTTTCTTTCAAATTAAAGGTATTATCTCATCTTGCTCCACCTCGCAGTTCAAGAAATGCATTTCTTCCTTTGCCTTCTCTTGAGAAAAAGTGAAATAAGTGCACAGCGCCTTGGTGCAAAGTTCCTCCTTATTATTATAAATAGCCGCTTCTACAAATACGATATTGCGCTTCCTCTCCTTTATGGAAGCCTTCAATACGATATGCGAATCGTTGGTATTAACAGGTTTCATATAGCGGGTTTCCATTTTGGACGTAACACCGGTAGTCTGTAGTTTACGCAAAACCACCCATGCACAAATCTCATCCAGCAGCACCGCCTGAATACCGCCATGCAACGTATCAATCCATCCCTGAAACTGTGGCTGAGGTTTCCATATACTAATTACCTCATCCCCATCCTCATAAAATTCCATCTTCACTCCGGCTTCATTGTTGGGAGCACAGCCAAAGCAATTATATCCTTCCATCCCTTTCCAGGGATTGATTATCTTTTTCATAGGCTATCTTTTAGAATTCATAATCCACACAAGCACGATCAGCCTTAACCTCCTTCAAAAGGCCGGCTGCAGCTACATGATCCGGATGAACGGCATAGGCATTGACATCTGCCAGCGTATCGAATTCACTATCCAGACAAATATCCCATTTTTCAGCAGAATTGGCATTCAGTCCCACAAATATATGACGGATAAAACCTATCTTGGCCGGCAAAGCTTCAATAGCCGCTTTAAAATCATTCATCACTTTCAATTTTTCTTCCTGTGAAAGAGTTTCTTTCAATTTAAATAAAACAATGTGCTTAACCATACTTGATATTTTAATTAATTATCCTACTTTTGTAATCGACACAGGGCTAAAGTATTTAACCTGATGCAAAAGTAACAGTTTTGTTTTAAAATACATTCTATTATTATGATAATTATTGGTATAGCCGGCGGAACCGGTTCAGGAAAGACCACTGTAGTTAGAAAAATCATAGAGAGCCTGCCCCCAGGTTCCGTTGCAGTCATTCCACAAGATTCATATTATAACGATCAGTCATCCATTCCCTTGGAAATACGTAAACAAACCAATTTCGACCATCCCGATGCTTTTGACTGGCCGCTCTTTGAACAACAGATTGCCGACCTGCGCAAAGGGCATCCCATTGAGCAGCCCACCTATTCTTATCTAGTATGTACACGCCTGCCCGAAACAGTTCGTGTAGAGCCAAAGGAAGTCATCATTGTGGAAGGTATCATGAGTCTCTATGATAAAGAGTTACGAGACTTGATGGACTTAAAGATTTTTGTGGATGCCGAACCCGACGAACGTTTGCTGCGTGTGATTACCCGCGACATGGTGGAACGCGGCCACCCCTTGGAAATGCTGATAGACAAATACCGGAACATTCTGAAACCGATGCATGACGAATTCATAGAGCCTACCAAGCAATATGCCGATATTATTATCCCCAATGGAGGCAACAACCAAAAGGCCATTGAAATCCTTAAACTATATATTGAAAAGATTTTAGGAAGATGAAAAATGTCTGGCTATTAGTTCTTGCCTGTATATGCATGACAGCGTGCCGTAACCGGCAACAATCTGCCGAAGTGACAAATTATGATTTGCCGCAAATAAAAGACAGCGGAGAATTAGTAGTCCTGACACTGAACAGTTCCACTTCTTATTTCGACTATCGGGGCGAGCCTATGGGATTCCAGTATGAGCTGGCCGATCAGTTTGCCCGTTCATTGGACGTAAAACTGAAAATAAAAGTAGCACAGAATGCACGTGACCTGGTTCATAAACTATTACAAGGAGAAGGAGACCTGATAGCCTATAATCTGCCTGTCACCAAAGAGTTCAAAGACAGTGTAGAGTTTTGCGGGGAAGATATCATCACCCATCAGGTATTGGTACAACGTAATACTCAAAAAAAGAAAAAAGCACTGAATAATGTGACAGAATTAATCGGGAAAGAGGTCTATGTAAAACCAGGAAAGTATCTGGAACGTCTCATCAATCTGGATAAAGAACTGGGTGGCGGTATATTGATACACGAAGTCGATAATGACAGCATCACCACCGAGGATTTAATCATGCAGGTTTCCAATGGTGAGATAGATTATGCCATCTGTGATAACGACCTTGCCAAATTAAACAAGACTTATTACCCCAATCTGAATATTGACCTGGCTGTCAGTTTTGACCAACGTGCCTCATGGGCCGTACGTAAGACCTCACCGCTACTAGGTGAAGCTGCTACTAAATGGCATCAGGAAAATATGACTTCTCCTGCCTATCAGGCCAGTAGCAAGCGTTATTTTGAAATAAGCAAACGGACACCTCACGGTTCCATCTTGTCCATCAAAGACGGAAAGATTTCACACTTCGATACTCTATTCAAGAAATATGCCAAAGATATAGATTGGGATTGGCGTATTTTAGCTTCCCTGGCCTATACGGAATCAAACTTTGATACAACAGCCGTATCATGGGCAGGCGCGAAAGGATTAATGCAGCTCATGCCCCGGACGGCGCGTGCTATGGGAGTTCCTCCCGGTAAAGAACAGAATCCGGAAGAAAGTATAAAGGCCGCCGTGAAATATATTGCTGCCACTTCCCGTTCTTTCAACGCAATAAAAGATGAAAACGAACGGATGAAATTTGTCTTGGCGGCTTATAACGCCGGAATAGGACACGTACTGGATGCCATGGCACTGGCTGAAAAATACGGCAAGAATAAATATGTATGGGACAACAGCGTAGATGACTATATTCTGCTTAAAAGTAATGAAGAATATTTCAATGATCCGGTTTGTAAGAATGGATACTTCCGAGGGGTAGAGACTTACAATTTCGTTAAGGAAGTAATGAGCAGAGGGGAAGTGTATAAAAAGAAAATCAAAGACTGACAGCCACTCCTTTTATTATTTCAGGTGGACTTTAAAAAACACTCCGCCGGAGAAGTAACGGCAGCTGTTGAACTCTATCACCGCATTGATATAATCTTTCCAAAAGCTGTATTCAGCACCTATATTAATTGTACGGGCATCATATTCAGCCATATAATACATCACCAAACGAATCTTAAAGAAATTAGCACTTCATAGGGCAACGATATGTAAGGATTATACTTGCATCAATGGGATATCAATAAAGATAGTTGAGAATGAATATTATTCAGACGAACAATATCAGGACAAAAGTCATCCAATAATACCATAAATTTACGTTTTACTTCATTCGTATCTGTCGTTTCCATATCACTTCATGGTTCAAGGAAGTGTATTTATAATCGGACGAACATAAACTCACTCATGTTTTCCCGTATCATGTTCCCGTAATTGTCCGCATTATAAATATGGGGATGCGAACCCTTGGTTCCCCTAACACAATCGTAATATAAATTACGGAGAGATATGCCCGGTTCGTTCGTTATTTTATCACAAAAAGAACGAGTAAAGCCATTAGACAGCCAAACGTGCATATCGTTGTCGAACATATCCGCTTTGGAGGTTTCGTTGGCATGGGCGGCGGTAAACACCAACACTCCCGGAATACCTTCGCAGGCCTCGCCTATGGTTCCGGAATAACAGGCATCGAGTACGAAAAGCAATTTCCGGAACCTTTTTTCCTTGCTCAAGCTGTTGATGATGCTCTGCATTTCAAAGCCGTAAACAAATTGGTTACTGCCCCACATCAATGTGTTTCGTGAACCGTGTCCACACCAGAATATCAACAGATTATCGTGCATTGTAGGTGCAATCACATTCGGTAGCCTATTCGATTTCTGCCCGGATAAAATCGCGACAAAATCCTGTTCGGAAATGTCGGATAAATGATAGTCTACCTTAACATCGTGATAAAGGTTCTCCCCGTTGGGGGTTACTCTTACATTACCCGGTTTAGGGTTGTTGGGATTATTGGCGATATTATCCTCCATTACAAGGATGATATGGTCATCATCATACCCTCTTGTTTTCAGCAACTGGTAAAAAGCCAAGGCATCCGCCTGATGACGGTAATTGATCCATGTATCAGAAGCTCCGACTATCAAGGCATATTGTTCCTGCAATTCCGGATAATCGAATTCCTTCTGGTTGTCGGTAAACGACTGTTGGTATGTAGACTGGCAATCCCAAGCTTGTGTTGAGGAAATACTGCCGTCGGCTCCGTCCATAGTGAGGTATTCCAAAGTGGTATATTTGCCATCGTTATACACCCAATGGGCATAAAAAGTACTCAGCACGCTGTTGTGGTTCTTGGCGTCCCATGTCCAATCGCCCGATACTCCTCTCAGATCAGGTTCTTCTCCTGTAGCAAGACGGGTAAACGTAGCTTGTAAATCCGGAGCCGTCCATCCGTCACAAACTGCCCCCTCCCTGCCATCGACCATACGCAGAATCGCATTATTGAGAGGTTCTTCTTCCTGCCGGGCAAACACCGAAAAAGCGGCAAGCATCAAAGCATCGTAAAATTGTGCTTCACCGTTCTGCGGCTCATCTCCAAAACGTCCCTGATAGGCTGCAACCCATCCGCTACGCGGATCAGCGCTTGGATTAATCCCCTCATAGCGCAGATTACCTATTTTGCCTTTCAGTTTGGGAGAATTTACCACATCCGAACAAAGCACATGTGGATATTTCAGGGGGTCAGAAGAACCTGACTCAGTCATAATCCTGCCTACCTCTTTGTCGAACACCAACGCATCCTCTTCTTTTGACGGCGCGAACAGTATAGCCGTATCATACCACTTCACAATGCCATGCTGCCGTCTTACAGCCTCAGCCAATTGCTGCCTGTTGGCATAGACAATGATGTCGTCTACGGCCAGGCCCAATTCTATTGCCTGATAAGAAAACCAGTCGGAGAACGACTTTCCATACTCATCGGCGGAAGTTATCAGCCTTACATGGCTATAATCGCCCAATTTGGCTTGGGTAAGCAATATTTCACACTGGGAAATATCACTTTGGGTAAAAAACCACATTCCATTGTGTCCTCCGTATATACGTTGCAGCTCGGTGGATGTTGTAATGGGAAGCATCATCGGTATCCGCCCCTCCACCTGTTGCGCCACCTCATAGGCGGAAGAAGAGGTTGTAGGACCGATAATCATAGAATAGTCGCCACTTCGGGCTATGTCATACATCCTGTCGCTCAAATCCGGATCGTATTCGTTTATCCAATCGAGTTCCATAACCACTTTAACAGGCTGTCCCGCTTGTCCTTCCGTGATGTTTTCCAAAGCCCAAGCTGCTATTTCCTGCCAGTTATCTTTCCACTCTTCGGGACACAATACCGCTATGCGACATCGCTTTTCGGTATAGTTCATTGTCCTATCGGCATCGTCATCATTGCATGCACTCAGGCAAACAACGAGCATCAGCAATAAACCATATATCCTATTGCAATTCCATTTCATAGGCTTTTTCTTTTTTTATAGCGACTTCGTAATTTTGATCATAAATATTTTCCCAATAAGACGGATCGACATAATATTCCTCCCATATATCATTGACCTCGTAAAAAAGGGTACTAAGTAAAACCGATGCCTTCTTGTCGGTCATGCCGTATGAAGTATGTCCCGAAAGCCGTCCGCCGTCAATCCAGCGCAGGATATGTTCTTTCACCGCGCTTTTCACATCTATGACGACCGAAAACGGCACACGCTTGCTGTAAAGTGAACAGTCCACATCCATGCCGGCGATAAGCATAAAAACAAACGGGGTTTCACGCGAATACTTAAATATACCTGCATTAGCCCCTTTCGCCAGTGGGAAGAAGAAATCTCCATTATGCTTTGCCGCCAGCCTGTATGCGCTGTCGGGCATTGCCCATCCTGCATGGTCGTTTGCCAGATAATGCTTTATCACTTCACCTTGAGGATTATGTGCGATATATCCTTCACCGAATGCCTTTGCCGCCTCTTCCACCGCCGGGTCGCCTTTTCTTCCACCGATGATGCGCGCCACCTCACTTCCTTGCGCCAGGCATCCCGACAGATAAGACACCCCATAGCGGGAGATCCTGAATGTCGCTATTCCCGAAGGCAAATCCTTACCGTCATGTTCAAAGAGCAGCACTGAGTTTTGCTCATCGGTCTGAAGAGACTTTGCCAATCCGCCATATTCATTGTCGCTCAGAACAAGCAGGCGAGGCGTGCCTTGCCGGGCATCGCACCACTTCCGTACGCAATCGGCAGCTTGTTCCATGTTCTTGGGACGCTGTATAGATACCATCACCCCCGCTTCGGACGCCGTTTCAAGGAGACCGGAAAGCGCACTGTCGTTATAACCGTTGTCGCCCATACCGCCCAACGGTGTTATGACGGTAATATCCGGATATACCTTTTCGTCCTTGCCCGCCTGTTCGTCATCGGAGCAAGCCGTAAGCAACAAGAGTTGCATGAATATGTACAGCAATCTTTTCATTGGACAGGATATACAATTTCATAATTTTCAACATCTTCTCTGCTAAGAGTCTTATAAATCAAATGATATGAATCCGTGTTTCTAACATGAGTCCCATCGGCATAGCGCACTTTTTCTACGCTATAGTTACCATTGCGAAAATCTTTGATTTTAACTCGTTTTGTCCAGCTGAACCAAGTATGGCGAGCCCACCATAAAACTGTATGCGCTCCAATATCATCTCCATCTATACATATATATGGATAATCAGGGCTTCCTTCCATTATGTCATAAAGGTTTGATACAGGGAATATTCCAGGATGTTTTTCATATGCAGCAATAAAAGCATCTCTATTATACGTCCATGAACGTCTTATGCTTTGCCACTCATACTCAGAGGCTGAATGATAAAAGGTAACATCTTTCCAGTGATCTTTTTCCTCGCGTGTCGAAGATAAACTGCTTATTCCATAACAAGCAAAGCTACTGGCCTCTATAACTAAAATATACTCCTTTAATTTTAAGGAAAAAAAGGGAAATTTTATTACTGTCTCTTTATATAGAATAGTTCCAGGCGAATAGATTTTGCTCAAATTTTGCTGACCCTGATTATCCGGAAATGCAGCATGAGGCTTATAGTATAACGTGTATGGGCGGACATTGGCAAGGCTCATCTCTGCTTTAGCCAAGCTGCCATCTTCATTTGAAGCCGAAAACGTTACGCTGCCATAGTCTCCCAGGTTCACACTGACCTTCTTGTCCGATACAGAAATCAGTTTTTGCGCCTCTGCTTCATCCGGAAGAAGAGACATAAAATCGTTGTGGGCCTCATCGTATGTTTCCGCCTCTGCGCTTCGCACAGACGGACGCGATTCATCCAGTACGATCCCCATGGATGGAACAAATTTGGCAGGAAGGTTCTCCACCGACGTACTGTCGGAAAGTTTATTTTCATCTATCACCGTCTGATAGTAGTTGGACAACAGGGTGCTGTACACCTCTGCCTCAATGCTTAATTCCGGAACGGTTTCCGTTTCAACCTCCTCTACTGGATCGTTGTCCGAACAAGCCCAATTGCCCATTGTCATCAGCAATAATAAAGGCAATGTCTTTTGTATCGAGTCAAGTTTCATAAATCTTATTTTGTATAATGATCTTTAGCATTTGAATATTTATCATATTTGTAATAGCAGGTTCGGAACAGCCTCAATGGGAAGAAATTGTTTTTTCCATTGCCCAAGGCAACGACTTTCCAACGATAATTTTTGTCCAGACACAATGCCGTACCGGTCTTGTAATCATTAGATGTCTTGAATATCAAATAACATTTATCCGTATTATGAATGGACATTTTGTTCGATTTTGGAACACCATCTATATCTCCCGGTCCGTAAAAGCCTTCGAATTGTGCATCGAAACCGGAAAGATTGCCTTTCAGCAAATGCCGGGTCTCGTAACCGACATAGCGTGTAAGAAAATCACGGTCAATATCTGTGGGATAATACCATTTCATGGGCTTTTGATATATATCGTCCATATCCGGCCCGATACCGGTAGGCGGTTCATCCAACACACTGTTCACATTGACCCAAATTTCGCCATTATCCGCATCATACTCGCGATCGTTAAAGACACTACCCGTAAAGAAACCACTGTTGATAGTCTTGTCAATGTTCCGGCGCGTCCAATATCCCGACCCTATTTTTACGATGGGAAGGTCAAGTATTCCTTTGGGCTTCCACTGCATCTTGAAATTGCGCTTCAAGTCCAATCCCAAGGAGGTCAGATAGATGTTTCCATGCAGATAATATACGGAATCAATGCGTGTGGACGGGGTAACCCCATCTACGGGCAGCACGAATACATCTCCCTCCGAAAAGGTAAGCCATGCCGGCGGACAACCTTTCCCATCGCCCGGATACAAGCCCGTACCGTGAAACGTGCGTCCTTTGCGGATAGGATAGATTACCGGAACCCGCTCGTTGCTCTTCAACACCGGGATATATTCATGACAGACCTCAAGGATAGGGTCGGCATTGCTTAAGTTCGAGTGGTCGGCATAAACTACGCGTACCAGCGACTCATCCGGGCTTCCGCCGAACCGCATATAGTCCGCACCGCTAATCTTGATGCCGTAGTTGTCCAGCCCGGCTGCCGAGGCGGTTACATCATTCATGCTTTTCTGTGATTCGGCTATGGCGCATTGAAAAAACAGATTGGCGAGCTGTTGTGGGAACAATGACCAAATCGGCACAAGCTGCACATTGATGGGAGAGAGCCTGCTGAGAGATTCTTCGCTCATGAAATTGTTTTTAGGCAACGACCGTGTCCAGGCTTCGATATGCTCAGGTTTTATCCGCCCACTGCCGTTACAATCCTTAATAATCTGCTGCCGTGCCTGCCGGTCTCCTCCGAATATTTTGAACGTCCCCGTATTGTTCACTTTGGTGTCCATTCCCTGGATGTCTCCGTTTGCCAACGTATAATCGGAAGGCTCACCGTTGAAAAAGTATTTGTTGAAATCCTCGGCACGCATATTCAGTTCGCCCACCATCGTGCGGTTGAAGTTGACGGCGATATCCATTGTTCCGCCCAAATCCACATAAGAGATTATATGTGTCCCATAATCCTTGAAAAGCCTGAAAATCTTTTCTTCGGACGGGCTGTCCACAATATCGTCGTATCTCTTCCGAAAATCGTCGGTGAGGATATCCGTCTGTTTCTGCTCCATATACTGAATGGCCTTTGAAAGGTCCAGTGAAGAACAGGCTACGATGCGTTGGAAATTGATATAGGCATAGCCTGTCTGGTCAAAACTCGTAGTGTTTTTCTGTTCTTCAAATCGCAAGATGGTTTTCTTTCCGCCTTTCAGTCCGGTGCGCGTCTTTTCCTGCATGGTGGTCATCAGTTCCGACATTTCCACCATCGAATTGCTGGTAATGCTCTTCGTATCCTGCCAGGTTCGCGCCACAGTCTGCACAATCATCGGATCGACAGCGGTGGCACGGTCATAATCAAAGATGGGATTACAGATGCTCGATTCGGCGTTCAGTTCCTGAAAGATGTTATAACCGCATCCGGCATAACACGTGATGCTTCCGTTATTGTCATCATCGCCCAGACCGCACTGATACACCTTTATATCTATCGCTTCATCCCCGGCATTGCCTATGTTTATGTATCCGCTTCTTCCGGCAAGCCCTTCATTCCGGTCCACATAGATTTCCACATAGCCGTCGTAGCTTACCGTATCGCTCATCAGCTCAATCCAGTCTTCGTCCACGTGTACCGGTAGGCCGGAAGGACTTCCGGTTTCCGACTCTACGTGAATGCTGTGATAAGAAGCCCTTATCGGAAGGCGCACCTCGCTTTCCTCGGTCGACAAGCCTCCGGGATTATCCAGCCCCCCTGTCACAATGTCATCGTCTGCACAGGAAGCGAACAAAACCGGCAGAAATAAGAGAGCTATATATTTCCTCATTGTTTTTTTATTCATTTATCGGATTACTTCTTTGGGGATAATCTTATAGTAATAAATACCGTTGCGCATCATTCTCCGGGTAGTTCCATAGCCCAATCCGGCTTGCCGGAACACCGGTTTCAGCACAGTTTCCGCATCAGGATATTTCGACACGTAAAACTCCGTCAGCATCTCTTGCGAGCCGTCGTAATAAGTCCATCCGGGCAAGTTGTCGAAACGTGTTCCCGGAGCCATTTCCTCCACATCGGTAAGATAAAACTTGTCGAGGAACTTACGCACCATGTAGGGCTTTGTCCCCGTGTTGAGATTACCGTTCGTATCAAGACTTCCGGGCCATTCATAGTCAGGCATGTAACGGGTGTTCCTGCTATCGTCCACCCATTCCGGCTTTTTCGGGAAAAGCTTTCCTTTTGCCAGATAGAACACATCGCTTTCCGTTTCCATTTTGGTTACTTGAAAGCGGTCGTAAAGCCATTTCACTTCGTAACAGCCATTATCCTTGATGCTTCGTCCTATTCCTTCAGTAAGCTGGATTCTGTTTTCATACACCGGATAGGTTACAATCAGCCATTCGTCGCCCTCTGCTTCGGGTACCCATTCCAAATAGGATACCGCCACTATTCGTGAGGGAACAGACTGGTTGTCGCCGGTGATGACATGACACACGCTGCCTTGATACCAAGAGTTCATGTCTTTAGGGTAAATATCGTATCTGACGTCAGGACCGGGGATGGTTATGGATGCGTTTACAAAATTACGTTCACCATAAATCTTGCGCATCTCATTGGCCGAAGCCATAATTCGTACCTGGACCCTCCGGGCTATATCCTTGTCAGGAATGAATTCCCATATCGGCGTAACTTCCATATCGATGAGCTCCGAACGTTCGTCCCATTCATTGCCGCCGGCTTTTTCAATACTGCTTATCCAGTTGTTGTAATTTTCCATGTTGGCTTGCAGGTTATCGTAGCTCGGATCAGCAACCAAGCCGTCAAACAGACTCGCATCTCCGCCTTTCACCGTCAGTTTCAGCTCGGCTGTATTGAAGATGTTCTTGTAAATCGTGCTATGCTGGCTGCTTTCGATGGACTCCCATTTTATGAAAAACTTGGCTGAATTCTCTTTAAATTCCCGCTCTTGGAAAAAGGTTTTTACATTACGCGAGCTTGTACGCACGGACAAATCGAACGAACCTCCCGCCGACACACCGGTTACCACGTGGGTACCGAATATGTTTATAAACGAATCTACCACGGCATAGTTATTGGGAGAGGCCGCCTCCAGTTTACGCAAAGCGTATCTGAAGTTTTCCGACAGCACCTCGTCCGGATTTTCCGTTACTTCACCGGGGATTCCGTCTTCATCCAAAAGCCCGGTGAGATCGACACTCCTTTTTCTTGTACTCAACCCTATTACCTGATTGAAAATGAGCGTCTCCTCGTCCACCTTTTCGATGACAAAGCCATCCTTTGCCGCAGAGTTTTGAAATAAAATCAAATTGGCAGACATATCTGAATGCCAATTGACTTGATGGACATAGTCCGTCAATCCGCGTATTACGCTAATGGTGTCTGTCACCTCGTTCCTTATTTCTTCACCGTATAAACCGTTCTCCTTGATATAGTCCATGTTGAGCACCTGGCACATGACATCACCTAAATTGCATTTGCTGCCCGTAACGGCCCGGTAAGAAAATCCTAACGCATGATGCCTGTACATTACCCGGTTTTCGGCAGCGGTACGCATATGCGAATACCAGAACTTCGATGCATCCGAATTGACCGGGGATTGCTGCGTCTCATCAAGAGGCAAATCATCGGAACATGCCGGGAAACCAATCCCGGCAATTACTAATAATAAGATATATAAACGATTCATACACCGAATATTTTTCTATAACTTAATGGATAAAACCAGAACAGGTCATTACCAATGTTCTACCATTTCCTGGATATCGAAAGTATAAGGACATGAACCATCCTCGTTATTGGGATATTTTTTCTTGAAATACTCCTTAAGAACATCTTCGGCATCCTCACTGAAAAGTTCCCAAATAGGAGCCGGATAATAGTCCGTACAAGTAATGGTTTCCACAGTATCTGCCTTCACCGATTCATACCATCCATCTATGGAGCTTATCATCTTCTCGAACGATACCGTTTCCTCTCCCTTTTTCGATATAAGACCTGCAAATTTTTTGTTTACATCGCTAGCTGCCTTAATAGTACCTCCCTTGACACGCGACTGGAATATGCTACTTTGTATATGTGTATTCATGCCATTCATATATTGAGCCTCAGCGGATACATTCAAACTCAGCAAGGCATTTAAACCAAAGTGGAGATCACCATGAATGTTTAATGTATCGGTACCGTTTTCTTCCTTGAAAATATAGTTCAGTTCAATGCTGCCTCCTACATTTGCTTGAGTTATATATGCCGGTCCGAATTTCTTATTCAGCTCATCCAGTTTTTTCTGTAATTTATTAGCATCTTTTTGAGATACTAAGGTCTCAATTTCATCCCTGATTTTAATAAAGGAACTGGACAATAGCATCTTTTGGGCGGCACGTTTCATTTGTTCAATACCTTTGTCATCATCCTCATTGGGTGTTGTTAGAAAATCATAATCATCCATTACTTTACCCAGATTCACAGAATATTTACCGACTTTACGATTGGCAGCCACACTGTAATTGAATGTAGTATCCGTACTGGAACCAAACATTTTGAAACTTCCGTTCAGTCCCAACTTGAACAAGCCATAAGCTACATTGACTTCCAGGTTTGCAGTGATATTACGTGAGTTACTTTCACAGTTTGATTCGTAAAGCATTTGTGTTTCAACTTCTGTTGTCCGTGTCTCATCCACATAACCTGCGGGGTTAAGGTTCAATTCTTCGGCATACTTTTTAAACGTCGAGTTCTCTTTATAAGAATCGAGCACAAGCACCTGCCCCATAGTCATACCTGACGAAGCCCTCCCTTTCGCAACTTTCATTCCAAAGCCTAATGGTATAGACTTGCCGAATTTCGACATATCCAACTCCCCGTTTTCACCATCGGCATTCACCGGATTTTGGTTGACGGTATATTCAATCTTGTTTTCTCCGGATGCGATGATAATTTTGGCAACACGTAAATCATTGCTCGTATTTGCATCCACCACGAAATTAATCTCACCTGAACCCTCTCCGTTATCATCCAACAGCCCTATCCATCCGTCATCTTCCTCATCGGCGTAAACCACTGAGGCATTCCAATGCGAATCCGCATCCAGCTTGATGGTTTTCAAGGTGTTGGTGTAATCCAATGTAATCGTGTTTTCTGTTCCTTCCGGTAAAGAAAGACCAAACTTCTGGTCATCGTCTGAACATGATGCCAAAGACATCGCTAAACTCAATAGCGAGGCAGCCATAAATAGACCGTGTTTCATAAATACTTTGTTCTATTAAAATGTGTAATAAATGATATAAAAAACGATTGCGTTTTTTCTTTGAACAGGATTTATTCTATCACAAACGAATAAACGACCTTTGACGTATTAAGATTAAGAACCTCAAACGTATAAGTTCCATTCCAAGTTGTAGATTTCAATTCCGCCTCGGCACTGCCGCAGGCATCTTTCACTCGTTGGTCGCATTCGTTTACAGAACCCTCAAATGTAAACTTGGATTCAGTCACTCCCAGAGCCTTCTTATAGGCACGCTCAATCGTCCCTAGGTCAGTCATCGAGCTGCTCTCAATACTGCTAAACCCCATTTCATAGGTTACTTGGGTTATAGCCTCATCCTCATCATTGCTACAAGCAAAGAAAGTTAAAGAGACTATCCCCATTAAAACACAAACAATAAATCGGTCAAATCTTTTCATTTGTTTATTCATACTTTATCTAATTAATGTTACCAACTACACGCCAACAGTCAATTGTTTATTTTGTGGAGAGTATGTACTTCTATAAAGTGTTTTGTATTATTGTACCAAAAAACTTTCTGCTTTTTTAAACAGTCTTTCTTATGATCCGGTATATTTACTCCACCAATTCTCCATGGTAAATAAACCACTCTTTATAAGAGAAGTATATCTATCAATTACAGGAATGTTAATACTTTGATAAACAGGATTATACTGAAGTATATAGAAATATATATTGGAAGTGATTGTTTCTCATTTTATGCAACATATTTATGTTTTTGTACAAAAAAAATCTGAAAAATATTTCGCTTATGTCTTAATATTTAGTTTTTTTTGTACTTTTGCAAAAAATATATACTTCTCTTATAAAGAGATGTAGTTTTTAAAGTTAATGTCGTATCTATCAGTCAATATTATATAAATATATATTTTTATATAGACATTAAAATGAGGTTATTTGCCTTATCCACAACAGATGTATCTAAAGAGCTAAGATAAATTTGGGTGGTTTGTTCCGAATCATGTCCCAATGCCTCACTGATGACAGATAGAGCAATATTTTTACTTTGGGCAATACTGGCCCATGCATGGCGTGCAACATAAGTAGTAAGTGGGATATCCAAACCAATCTGCTTGCCAATCTGCTTCAGATTTCTATTGATACGATGAGCCGCATTCTGGTATTGATGCCACTCGTCCACACCATTGTTTCGAATAACCGATAGCAAGTAGGGTGTATCAAAGGTATCATATTTATCGATGAGTTCCTGCATGGGTTTTTCCCATTTGACGAACAACAGCTGACCGGTCTTATTTCTCCGATAAGTAAGAATCCCATTTTGCAGGTCTTTCTTTTTTAAGAATGCCATATCCACAAAGGACATTCCACGTGTATAAAAGCTGAATAAAAAGATATCCCTGGCAAAGATCAGTGATTTTTTCGTCAATTTTAAATCTCGTATTTCCCGGATCACATCCAAAGAAACGGCACGTTTCTTTGTTTTATCAATACCGGTATATACATGCTTGAAAGGATTTTGCTGAGTAACAAAACCCTGCTCCACCGCACGGTTATAGATAGCTCTGAGATTACGCATATAATAGGAACTGGTATTCGGACAAATACCGGTTCCTTTAAGCCAACTTTCATAGGCTATCATCAGATTGGAGTCCATGTCTTCCAGCGGAATATCTGCTCGGTCATTCAAAAAGCGTTCGAAACTTCCCAAGGCATTTCGATAGGTATCGGCAGTACGTACTTTTCCTATTTTCTTCAATTCAACCAACAATTCTTTCCCATACAAAAGAAAGGTACAACTTCTTTCATAAGTAGAGTAAAGTTCTACGATACGGTCGGCTGTATAAGGTTTATTTTCCTGTTTCAAACGGTTGATACATTCTTTTATTTTGAACAGATCTGCATCAATATGTTTTTTCAATGCTCTCAGATAGAGTCTTCGCTCTTCATTCTTTCCGGCCGAAACATTTATCCGTTTCAAAACTGTATTCCACTCGCTCGGGAATAGTCTATAACCGGTACGAAGTTTCCGAACCTCACGATGATGAATTATTTGATAATGTAGAGTCCCCTCTTTTTGGATGGTAGAAGACGGACGGAATTTTACTTTTATACTAGTCATATGCATTCAGTTTTAAATTTTATGTAGAGTTAATAAACAGACAAACTAACCACATACGGTTCAATCTGTTTTGTGATTTCAGATGAATTATAAGTTAGATATGTAAAAAGTGACTCCGGAGCTTTTACGGGGACGGTCCGGCAGCGTTTCTGCCGGCTTTTCCGCATTTCAAGTCTTCTGAAAGCAAACGTTTCCCCACAGAGCGTACGCTTTCTCGTTATATTGCTATAACCATATAGCCATATAAAAATCTGTTATACCGCTATCAACATAGCTCCGTCTATCCCTATTCCGATATTACGCCCTACACAAGTCGCCATATCATGATATGGCGTTATCCGACTGTTTCGATACATTGCCGCCTTTTGTCATCCTAAACTCACGGCAGATAAGATTCGGGAACATCAAATAAGGACTTTTATCCTAAAACAATATAATAATTTGATAATAAAACCCTTACGAATGAAAATAAAAAAAGAGATTAAGCCCGAAACAGGACTTGATCTCCATTGAAAATCTTTCATAAGAACTTGCTAAGGTCAAGTAAATTAAGCACTTTTGTAGCTAAAGAGTTATTTAAAATCATGCAGGAAAACGCGAGTGGGCGATGGATTTTCGCCACCTAATCGTTACCTGCCCATTTTTTCCTGTTGAAAACTGCGAATGCGCTGACGCATATTCTTTTTCAGACAGTCGCTGTATACCCATGGCTCTATACCGTGATAATCGCCTGTATTCAATACATTGAGGATGTTAGGCAAATAAGAACCGTCAAACCCTTGTAGCACAAGTACCTTGTAATAAGGATCAACGGTCACCGTAATGGTATCGTTAAGCATTGCCGGAGTAGCATCTGTACACCAATTGACCGGATTGATGCACATCACATTGGGAGCACTGACTACGGACTTTATGTATTTGACATCCGAAACGGAATTGTAACAAATGGTGACTCCTGTGTCAATAGAGTCTGTTGCCGGTTTAATCCACGGTGCTTTCTCCACATCAGCAGGAGTAACCTTGTATCCCAACACGTATGCGGCAATCATCCGCTTACGTTCCTCTTCAGACAAGTGCTTCATCAATTCCACAACCGACTTTCCACCCTGACTGAATCCTGCCAGAATAAATGGACGACCTTGGTTATAATTTATGAGAAAATGGTGGAAAGCAGCTTTTACATCTTTGAAAGACACATCCATATATCTGCACGCAATGGTATCTTCATTGAGTGTCGCCCACGAATCAAGGGTAATATGTCTATAATGAGGAGAATAGAAGTTATTTCCCAATGCCATGTATTCAGCTACCTTGGCCATTTCGGTTTCCATGTGTACACGATGTTCGGGCAAAGATGGGTCTGCATAATGAGAAACAAGGCTGTCGGATGTTTTCCAATCAAACTCCCAAGTAGAAGGAATGTAAAACACATCGACACCATCGCCTTGGTCATTACGTTCGACATACCACATTTTCGATTCATTATAATCGGGAGCAGCCGGAACAAAGACCGCTGCTTCCCGGATTCCTTTCTGTATCTTGTCGCATCCGCAAACAAAGCAAACAAGAAGTAAAAGTGCACTGTAAACGACCTGCTTCATAAACTATTTCTTACGGTCGTAAATATCGCGAAACTCTCCTTTAATATTCTCGCCTGTTTCCGGATCGAGGGTTTCATCCGAGTAGAGATAGAAGCAATCGTTACTTTCAAACAAGATTTGTCCTCTCACAGTGCCATTGATGATATAATCATTGTTATCTTTCAAATTCCATTCAAATTTCTGCTCCATGTACTCACCTTTAAACGTCATAGTGATGAGTGCTTTTCCATCTTTATAGAATGTCTGCATGCCTTCAGCACCTACCTGTGTAGGCATATCTTTCCACTCCCCGTTTGTCTTTTCCTGTGTTGTACGATAAATCCATTCACCGATAAGACGTTCTGAGTTGCTCACCTTCCGATCTTTATCTTTGTTACAACTGCTGAAAGAGAGCGACACCATACATAAAAGAATTAAAATAAAAAATTTGCTGTTCATATTGATAAATTTAAAATTTGATTAATACATAACGCGTTGGCGGAATTAAATTTATAAAAGATCAATGAATAACAAGTTTGTATTTTACTGAAATTCAATACTTTGAAAGTAATAAACTTTTAACAAACAAATATTATATACATAACCAATGTGCAAAATTGGCAAAATTCCTGAACATATGCAAACCGGTAGCCGGTAATTTAATCAATAACGAAAATATACCAAGAAGAGCTATTCTCTAGTTCTCAGATCTTGATATTGTAGCGTTGAATATGATATCAGAAACAGCCAACATTGACAGTGAGTCTTTGTTGTTTGCAAAGTTGCTGAAATTAAGAGTAAGATCCCTAACATTATATCCCGTAGACAAGGCAATAACACAAATAGCAAAATAGTGACACAGGGATAAACTCGGCACAAGGTTATCTGGGAGTACCCTTAATGATTTTTTCAAATTTGTTAAAATTTCATTGACAGATCTCTCTTTTGATTATTTTTTTTGTAGATCTACAGTATTTTTAATAAACTTGCCATTGTTTTTAGTTAAACGGATAATTATAGCTCATGATTTTGGGGATTGCGAATTTAAAATTATTATAACTGACCGACTGATTAATATTATCATCCAATTATTTTAAAACAGTTTCTTGCTTTGTATTATTATATAAGATATATGAAATTAACAAATTTATTTTCCCGGATATTGACCGGGATGTGTTTGGCAGTCTGCTTGACAGCCTGTGAGAAGAATTATTATACCGAGGTTGTGGAAGAGGCTGATAACGAGGAAATTCCAATGAGGGATTTGCATGTAGAAGCATTGTCGCAGAGTTGGTTCGCAACCAGGGGAACTGATTATATCTCGCCACTTTTTACTTATCTGGCTCCAAGTATCAGTAAATATTATAAAATGGGAGACCGGTTTGAAGATATGGTACTTGCCTTTGATAATCCGGCTGCCGGGCAAGAAATCCATGTGACAATGAAAGCTTCAGCCCTCAATGAAGAGAGAACGGTATCCATGCTGACAACCGGAGACGAGCGTATCGAAATGTTTTTTCCTATCAAATGGAAATATGAAAAATTTTCTTCCATAAAATCAGCAATGCCTATTACGATGGAATGGGAAATCAGAATGAAAGAAAATATAATTTGTCAATATTCCAAACAATTTAATGTATCTCCCTTTCAAGAAGATCCATACTCTGTTTATTGGGAGCTGGATACTCCAGATGCTAAGGATTATGTTGCATATTTGAAAACGTTGGATTGGGGTGAATATCCTATTAGAGAAGATGGTGAAATATGCTATTTGTCTTTTGAGCCTTTTTTCTTTGGTTATGTTTCACCCAATAATCCTATGGTAAGTAGACTGAAACAGGAAGCAATGAGTGATATCGCAGACATAAAAGATGGATTTTTTGGTTATCAGTGGGGAAATGATTATGTCAAGGAGCAATTGGTTGCATTTTATTGGTTGATGAATAAATATGGAGTAGTATATTCTTTTGAGGGAACGCTCCTGTCTACTTTTGCCGAAGTGTTTAATAATGGCCAGGGATATTGTACCACGCTAACTTGCGCAATGGCAAGCCTTTGTCTGAGTGCAGGAATAAGTATTGAATTTGTCGAGATACCCGGACATATGTATCTTGTGGTTCTCGATCAGGAAGGTAATCCTTTATATCCTATGGATTGTACTGCTATTTGGAAACTGGACAAAACTTTACCTTTTGACAAACAAATAGAGATGAGCCGCGAATATTTTGAATATATGCTGGAACTGAGCAGGGCAGAGTATGAAGAGAATTTTCCTTTTATAGAAGCGCAGAGCCCTCGCTATTTTGTTTTTCCCATGACATCTATGGGATATAATAAGAGCGGCATCCCTTCCATTGACATGCCTTACATTTCCGGCAATGCACGTGGTGTTAATGAGAATATTCGTGTGACTTGCCGCAAAGCAGTGGAGCGTCCGAATTTTATCGGGGCAATTATTTCGCAAAAATTTGCTAAGGCCAAGAATGTTTACTAATTTTGTAATTGAAGAATCATTTGAAGTTATGCAGAAAAACGCAAGCGAGCAATGGATTTTCATCACCCAATCGTTACCTGTCTATTTTCTATGCTTCGTTTATCCTTTGATATTCAAAAAGTTAACAAGAGCTACACTATTTTTTCAAAAAGATCAAGAACTTTCAAAAAAAGATAACGGGCTTTTTAAAAAAGAACAAGAGCTTTTTTTAAAAGATAACGAGCTTTTTTAAAAACGTCTTGATCTTTTTACCCTGCATGAAATGCCGGGAACTTTACGATCACATTCCATAGAAGTACAAACCCTTTACGCACACTTTTTCTTCTCAAAAAGCCAAAAAACATCCTACTTTACATCAAGCCGGAATATCCTATAAAAAAGAATATATAACTGACAACAAGCATGTTATATGGAAAGATACTTCAAAACGTAGTGAGGGCATGAGGGATTAGTGAGAGCATAAGTGAGAGCAACTATTTTTACCACAACTACACAAATCATTCATGGTCAACATGTTACACATACAGTGAGAGTATGAGGGCATAAACGCTCCCAACTTTTTTGGATTTGGGCTTATAACGATGAATAAAATAATGTATCAAGCTATTTTATAACATTACTTGCTTATTCCAAACTACAGGATATTTTCAGGCTTGTCCGAATATTACCTCACCTCTTTCCGCCCTTCATACTACTTTTGCCGAAACGGCGCGGACGGCTGAAAAAATAGATACTTCCTCTACCCACCAACTGATAGATAAAATCGGTCTTGTCCACATAAACAGATCTGTTTTCACGGATTTGACTAAAAATTTGTATGCCGATAGGATATTTCATATTTTAATTATTTAGCACATAATATTGTGAAGATAAACCAAACGAACCGGTTTCATCCAATCCTGATTGAACATTTTTTATCGTGGACAGCCTAGCATAATAAAAAGGGTGTTTCATTTTGAACTGAGATTCCGAAAGAACCAACAGCACAAAAAGAAACACCCGAAAGACGTTTACTATACCCCCTCCCTTTGCACTTCCTTACGGAAGCATCGCGGCGTGGTAAAGTGGTAGAAAATCATCAGAAACGGATACGGAAACGGGTCAGTTTATCCGGATAGGTACGAAGAGAGAAAGTACACCCATGTTTTATCAAAACTTCACGAATAAAAATAAGACCGATACCCTGTCCGTTAGGCTTGGTGGAGAAAAAAGGACTGAACAGCTTGGTTTCCACCTCTTTACTGATACCGGCACCGGTATCAGCAATTTCCAACATCGTAGGTGATACGGAAGTACGGATAAAGATATCTCCTGTTTCCCCGATACTTTCAGCCGCATTCTTGATAATGTTGACCAATACTTGCTCAAACAGGGAAGTATCCATCATCACTTCGGGATTCTCTTTACATAAATTAAGATGCAGCGTAATCTTGCGGTTACGGCAAACCGTTTCCATAAATGTCTTGCAAGCGGCCACGCGGTCATTCAAGTCCACTGATTGTAATTGAGGCTCGGGAATCTTCACCACATTGGCGAAATTCGTGATAAAACGGCTCATGCTGTAGCAACGCTCTATGCAGACTTTCATCACTTCGCGCAAGTCTTCCGTATCCTCCATACATTCCAAGGCACCATCCACCGTATCAAGAGTAGAGGTAATGCCCGCAGTCGTATTATTCACCTCATGTGCTATCATACGGATCACTTTTTCGTATGCCTTTTTCTCTGCTTTCACCACCTCGGAAGTCAGACTTTCCACCAGAATAAACGGATGAGAAAAGCCTCTGTCAACAAAAGAAAGCCGGGAACAGCGGTAAATCATGGAGTCGCTCAGACGAATTGTTTCCGTAGTATCTTTGGGAATACGTTCTATTTCTTCGGCCAAAGGGGAAGCCAACTCGCACAGCAATCGGCCTCTGACTTCCTCTGACGAAGAATAATCCAAAAAACGAAGAGCTGCCGCATTCAGCATGGAAATATGTCCGTCCAGAGTCAGTATGACAACTCCCATGGGAGAAGCACTGACCAGCAGGTCAAGAAAATGATTCTGCTCACGCAACCGGAGACGCTCGTCTTTCAACTGCTCCATCATGCGGTTGAAAACCAACACAATGCGGTCGGCTTCCTTTTGTCCGACAGGAGTCAGCCTACTGCTGAAATCCTGCTCACGAAGAAGTTCCATACCGTTGCCGATGATATCAAGCGGTTTCACGACTTTGCGATAGAAATAAACCAGAAACACAAGACTGAATGTAATGACTCCCTCTCCTATATAAAACAGCGCACCGCGTTCCTTCAATGTAAGAACGAGCAGGATAGTCCATACTGCTGTCAACAGTAATGCTAAAAAGAAGAACAAGAATTTCAGTTTCATATTTTATCCGGTTCCGTTTTTGCTAATCATTCACTTGTATATTGTATTTCTCCAAACGGCGATAAAGAGCGGCCCGGCTGATTCCTAAGGCTATGGCAACCTGTGACATATTATTGTTATACTTTTCAAGCGTTTGCAGAATAGTCTGCTTTTCTATCTCCTCCAAGGTCATGCCTTGCAGATTCGTTGTCATCTTCTGTTCTATAGGATGCTGGTATTGTGATTTAAAATCATCCGCAGTCAATATTTCCTTTCCACTGACCAGCAAGGTACGTTCCACCAAATTCTTTAATTCACGGATATTACCCGGATAAGGCAAACGGCTCAAATAATCCATCGCTTCAGAAGTAAATTCCACTTTGGGAAGACCGTTCGATTCACATTGTTTGTCGGCGAAATGACGGACCAATAACGGAATATCCTCACGGCGTTCGCGTAATGCCGGAAGATGCACCGTAATTAAATTAATACGATAGAACAAATCCTCGCGGAAGGTGTGTTCCTGCACCATCTGCCGTAAATCGGCATTCGTCGCACTGACCACACGGATATCGACTTTACGGGGACGGCTGTCGCCCAAAACTTCAAAAGTCTGCTCTTGTAACACGCGAAGCAGTTTCACCTGACAGCTTAAATCCAAATCGCCAATCTCATCCAAGAAAATCGTACCCTTATCAGCCAGTTCAAAACGTCCTACCCTGTCGGATGTGGCATCCGTAAACGCACCCTTCTTATGACCGAACATTTCACTCTCGAACAAAGTATGAGAAATACCTCCCAAATTCACTTTCACAAAAGGTTTCTTGCTACGGGGACTGTTCAAATGCACCGCTTCGGCTATCAACTCCTTACCTGTACCACTTTCACCGGTAATCAAGACCGATGCGTTGGTACGCGCTATCCGCTTGATCGTGGCCAGCACATCCATCAGTGCCTTACTCTTTCCAATGATATGGCTACGGTTGAAGCCGTCATTATCTTCCACCGGAACCGCTGCTTTCTTATCTTGTGAAGTCAGTTCCAAAGCAGTTTCTATCCTTTGCATCAACGCTACGTTGTTCCAAGGTTTGGTAATAAAGTCGAATGCACCTGCCTGCATCCCTTGCACGGCAAGCTGGATACTTCCCCATGCCGTCATCAATATAACGGGAACATCGGGCCGGAACACTTTGACCTGTTTCAAAAGAGTCAATCCTTCTTCACCACTGGTGGACAGGGTGAAATTCATATCCATCAAGATTAACTGGGGTGCAACCGAACGGACTATTTCAATAGCCTCTTTAGGACCCGGTACGGC
This sequence comes from Phocaeicola sp. GP0067, assembly GCF_031119655.1. Classification (NCBI taxonomy): domain Bacteria; kingdom Pseudomonadati; phylum Bacteroidota; class Bacteroidia; order Bacteroidales; family Bacteroidaceae; genus Phocaeicola; species Phocaeicola sp. GP0067. The sequence continues at coordinate 57,402 of NZ_JAVHZY010000017.1, read as the reverse complement.
CTGCACATCATATTTCGCCCTTTTCAGCATAAAGCTCAGAGAAGAACGAATGGCACTGTCATCGTCTATAATTAATATCATAATGCTGCAAATGTAGAAATTATTATTTTAATAAGTACAAAGACAACCCCATTTTATATTCAAACAGAATTGAATAGTAAAATCCTATTGTTTGATAATCTTTTCGAAATCGGCATCAATATTAGTATTGGTATTGAAATCCCACAATGTCAAACTGCGCAACTGGTAATAATAGTACCAATAATAGAACAACTCATTGATATGCTTCTGACGAGCCTCATCTTTCTTTGTCTGGGAATCATTCAAATCCAATGTCGAGATTTTACCAACCATGAAGGTTTCCACATTGGTACTGTAACGTTTCTGGGCAATCTTGTCCGCATCGTCTGCTATCTGCAACTGGGCCTGCTGATTATTGAACTGTTCTACAAGGATAAACAGATTCTGATTGAAATTCATGGTTTCCTGACGTAACTTGCTTTCGGTCACATCGCGGTTACTTTGAGCAATCTTTACCTGACCACGACGTTTTCCCCAGTCAAGAATAGGAATCTTAAAACCGACTTCCACAATCTGGTTGTCTTTCAAACGGCGGTATGCACTATTAAATTCATTGTCTGTTCCTGTAAAACCTACCTGTGCATAGAGCTTGATTTCACGTAAATTACCTTTCGCCTTAGCCACTTCAAAATCTGCTTCCAACTGGCGGCGACGAATATTATGTGCAAATGAATTATTGGCAAGTGCTTTGTCCAAAACATCCGGATAGTTCAGCAAAACAGTCGGAATCGTTTCGGGAACAACCGGCTCCAGTTCCTCATCCTCTCCTAATGCCAGAAATGAACGGAGCTTGAACATATTACTTTTCAAGTTGCTTTCATTTTCAGTCAACGTAGAACGGGCATTCAATACATTCAGTTCCAATTGCAACAAATCATTTTCACTGATCTGCCCCATGCTACGCTTTGCCTTAGCCACTTCATACAGTTTATCTGCATTCTTCAGATTCTGTCGGGCAATGCCTACATTTTCCTTGGCCAACAACAAATTGAAAAAATAATTGATAGTAGTCATGGTTACCTCTTCGGTTGCAGTAAGAAATGCGGCTTTAGCTTCAGCGTATCTCACCGGTTCGATGCGGCGGTTCCATTTAATCGTATTCACTCCGAAAATAGGTTGTTCCAAAGTCAATGCCACAGGAACAGACATATATCGTTTTGATTTATCTCCATCCAGTTGTTTCAAGAAATCAAGAGAAGTATTCAATGAGAGTTTACCACCGGTCAACCAAATATTCTGATCGATAGAAACTTCACCATTCATTTCCATATAATTATTACGTACAAATGTATAAGCACCGTTATCCTGCTGATAAGAATTATACTTCTTATTATAGCTGGGAATAGTGGCTTCAAAATTCATTTCCGGAAGCAAATCCGCACGGAAAGTACGATATTCCCAATAAGCGGTTTTCAGCTCGTTTAAAGCTACGGCCGCATCTACACTTTGCACACGGGCAATAGTAATGGCTTCCTCCAAAGTGATGGCACGTCGCTTTTCTTGTGGCTGCGCTCCGGCAACCAACGATATGCCAAAGGCTAAAAATAGAGATATTACTTGTTTTTTCATTGCGTTATTATTCTTTTTATCAAAGGTAAGGCAAATGGTATGCCAAAAAACTATTTCACTGTTTTATAACACCTTACAACAAAAATGGAGTGTCCGAAATCGGACACTCCATTCATATACGAACACTGCTGATCATGTGACAATGAAATAACATTATTCATTATGCAACGCGTCTGCAGGCTCAATCCTCATCGCTTTCCGGGCGGGGAAATAAATGCCGAGCAAAATTATTATCCCCAACAACAGCATGGCCGACACAAAACAAAGCAAAAAACGTCCCCAAGCAGGTTCCATTAATGTATGCACAGTAAGATCCGCCATCTGCATATTCGCACAAACAAAAACAGCGGGAATGGCAGCCGAAACCAAGAGAAGGATGCCCTCAAGTACATAATAACCAAATACATTCATCCTACTGCAACCTAGTGCCATACGCAAAGCTATCTCACTTCGGTTTTTACGAGTCCGAAACCAGAAAGTACCCAGCATCCCTAAAAATATATTGAAAACAAAGAAAAGGATAACGGCATAGGTAGTATTCAGATAATTCACCGTTCCTTGCTCTATATCGAAAGCTTCCTTCATATCGCCATACGAATTTATATCGTATAAGTAATAAGGGCCGATAGATAATTTCCCTTGCATATCCTGCATAAAACGTTCGGTAAATCCCGGTATGGAATTAGAAGCCACACGCACCGCAATGTGATGCCAATAAGTCAGCGGCGAACTGGGAAGATAAATAAAAGGTTCGTAACGCTCGTACTCATCGGTCTTATGAGCAGGAAGTACCGCCATTACCTTATAATTAGTTTCCGGCTGCACACTATTCAGGAAATAAGGATTGAAACAAGTTTCCCCTACTCCATTGCGTCCGCTAAACAAGGAATCACTTAACGTTTCACTCATCAACACCGGCATGGGGTATTCATTCTTGTCCCAACGCTCCGCCTCAAATGAACCTGATAATGGCTGCAAGCGAAATACCTTGAAATAAGTAGGGCTGACATAACGGATGAAACAGCCTACCACATGAGTCGAATCCGAATGCGGAGCATATCCCTCATACATATTATTTCCCGTATAAGGTATTGTCCCATAATAAAAACAAGCTTCCTCCACCCCTTGATATTGTTTGATCAAATGATAGATTTGCTCCAAATATTCAGCAGAATGACTCATTAATACAGAATCATTTTGCAAAGCCGGCTTAATATTCAGTTGAATATCAAAAACATTCTCCGTGTCATATCCTTTAGACTGACGGGCAGCAACCTCATAATTATAAACCAGATCGATGCTGTACCATAGCAAGACAAGAACAACAACCAATTCAACCCACACCCATACATTAGCGTGCCTTTGGTTCCACATTTGTCTGAATAAACTCTTTATCATTTTTCCTTTCCTCCTATTCTCCTTTAATGGTAGTTGCAATATTACGATGTGTGACCATCCATACCGGAATCAATACCGACAATAAATTAAAAACAACACATACGCCGAAAACCAACACAAATAAAGCAGGATGCAACAACAAACCTCCATCCAGACTGATACCTGATAATTCTACCTCGCCGCTACCAAACAACCATACACGTCCCAGCCAAACCAAAACACACGAAAACAGATATCCTAAAATTCCACCCAAAAAGACCGTAAGCAGATTCTCTAAAAACAACCTCACCATAATGGAAATACGTGATGCGCCATACGCCTTGCGAACTGCAATTTCTGTCACACGCTCCTGCATTCGGGCATTGGTCATACCTGAGATATTAATAGCAGGAACAATCAGCAAGACCATCAATAACATACTGTAAACCAACGGTGCACTAATATCTTTTCCACGAAAAAAGGTGTATTCCGTATGAGTATAGAGTTCGTTCATCTCGAAAGCATATTCTGCCGTTGAACTATTCAAACGATCCTGCCGATACTGTACTTCAGTCCGTACCTCTGCAGGACGAGTATCCGGCAGCAGTTTGAGCAATCCCAGACGGATTCCTCCCAAGCCCCCTGTCCAAGTAGCATAATAGTCTTCATTTTCCAATGAGAAAGGAACAAAAGCATCAGCGTATGCTGTCTGGGAAATAGCATTGACATCTTTCACCACGCCTACCACTTTAGTAGGAAAAAAATTACTTTGATATTCTTTTCCTACCACATCCGTCGTGCCGAAAAGCTGCAAGGCCATACGCTCGGTTATCACACTGACCCACCGACGGGCATCATACTCCTCTTGTGTGAAAGGACGTCCCGCTATAAATTCATAATCAAAGAACTTAAACCAGTTATCAGCCACAGGCCGCACATAATAGTTGAATATCTCATTCGAAGCGGACAAGTTACAAGGGGTCTTGGAAACGCCACGATACCAAGTAACCTCTTTTACACCAGGAAGCTCTGAAAACAATGCTTCAAAAGCCTTGCGTCCCATACCGCTGTTCTGGTTGGTATGATCCAGCTTACGATAGGTCATTCCCGAACCTGTATACATCATATCGCTCCGATCACTTTCCGGAGCCATATCCATTGTACGGAAGTCATAAATCATCACTACTACCATAACAAAAGCGATAGTGACAGCTGTTCCTATAATACTGATTGTAGCATAAAAAGGATTCTGCCGTATCAGATTAAATGCTTGTAATAATAGCTGTTTCATTCGTTTTATCTCTTCATTTTATTTATTCTTCATGTAATGCCTCAGCCGGTTCGATACTCATGGCACGACGGGCAGGGTATCCTATTCCAATGACAATCATTCCAGCAATCAGAATAAAAGTGCCCAGAACCGTAATCGCAAAACGACCTGCCGTAAAAGGCATACGTGTAACTTCCACCAGTTCGGCATATCCCAAATTCCACGCCACAACCAATGCAGGAATAGCAGATATCAGCAATAACAAGACTCCTTCCCCCATCAGACGACCGCAGATTCCCCAACGGGTAGATCCTAAAGCCATACGCAACGCTATTTCGGCACGCCGATGCTGTGTCCGGAACCAGAAAGTTCCGATAATGCCTAGAAAGATATTCAGCAATAAGAAAAATATGATACAAAATTGCGTATTCAACTCATTCACCGAATCCGTTTCATAAGCTGTGCGTACATCACTCAAAGGAGTTATATCCAAAAGATATAGATTGCCCACCTGATATTGACGGTCGGCATCCACTATCAAACGGTCTATGAATCCATCATTCTGTCCCTCACGAACACGCAGGCAAACTTCTATATAAACCGTCTCACCTAAGGATTCCAACGCCTCATCTGTCAGGTACACAGCAGCATAACGGGAGCCGTAATCATCCGGAGCTGTAAAATGGTCATAACGGACCGGCTCGGTAAGAGCAGCTATAAAAAGATGCTCCGCCTCCGGCTCATTCCGCCAAACAGGCACCCTACGCCCTAAAAGTTCCTTACCATGCCAAGGTGCATCCTGATAAACATCGGCAATATTCACAGATAAGACCATGCCGGACGGTGTCAGTGCCTCAGCAAGGCTTTCACTACCCGAACCGTCTATATTGCGGTAACGGAATACATTAAAATACTCCGGAGTTATCCATCGTTTCAAACTACGTACCGGGACTGTATCCAGATAAAATGAAAAACTGTTTGCACCGTCATTATAAGGTATACAGTTTTGCGAGAGGCTGACTGCTTCCACATCCGGACGATGCGCAAGCCTGTTTACAATTTCATGCAAATCGGCAACATCTTCTTTCATAGTACGGCCAGGCTGATAAGCAGCCGCCTTCGAAGTCATCCGCTCAAAACGAAGAACATACGTATTTTCTATATCAAAGCCCATCGGCAAATTATAGATGCTCAACGTGACATATACCACATCCACAATATACCATAATATGACAAACACCACAAAAAGTTCCATCCACAGAAACGCATTGCTGCGGCGCTCGTTCCATATCTGTTTCAATAAATTCCTGTTCATGATCTAACGTTGGTTTAAAGCGTCCGTAATATTCATGCGCGATGCCCTCCAGGCAGGGATGCACGCTGACAGCAAATTCAAGAGCAGGCAGAAAATGAATGCGGCCAAGAATATCCAGGGACTGAACAACATATCTGCCGAAAGACTGGTTTCTCCTATTTGGGCACGGTTCTCGCTATTGGAAAATAAGAAATCATTCAATAAAAAAGTACATGCATAACTGAAAAGCATTCCTACTGCTCCGGCTATGAGCGTCAATAATAAATTTTCATAAAACACTTGCCTCAACAAGACATTGGCAGTAGCACCAAATGCCTTCCTCACTCCTATTTCCGACATACGCTTCCGCATACGGGACAAAGTCATGCTACTCAAATTTATAGCCGGTACCAGCAATAAAATAACAATCACCAGCAGGTAGTGCAAATAAGCTTCCTTCGCCTGTAACTCTCTTCCCCAGTGACGAAAGATAAAAGAGAAACGATCATCGGGTTGTCCACGATAAAAAATTTCGGAATCCTGCAATCCGTCATTGAATTTCTGACGCAGGCGTTCCGCCTCTTCTCTGATGGCAGGAAAATCTTTCTCCGAATGTGCCAGAATGACCACACGAAAAGTTCCCATCGCATTGTCATACCAGCACTTCCTGGCTATTTCTGTTGAATTGAAAGGTATCCAAATCTGTGCATAAGAAGAAACAGCCAGTTTGGATACGTCTTTCACAACACCCACTACCGTATAATCGGCCAAGTTGAGTTGGACCGTACGTCCTACCGCTTCTACCGTACCAAACAAATTCCGGGCCACAGAAGCACTAAGTACAACCTTAGGAAGTCCGCTTTCACTATCGGCAGCCGTAAACGGCTTTCCGGCAATAAAATCAAAAGAGAACACTTTCCAAAAGGTATCGTCAGTTTCAAGGTTATCCACTGTCATCATTTTTCCAGCAGGTACAGAAATACGCATCCTGCCTCCTGTAGACACTATAGTTACCGCCTCAGGAACAGTAAGTGCCTTAAAACACTCTTTAGCCACTGTGAGTGACATACAGCCGTTTGATGAATTATCACTGGTATCTCCTTTCTGATGAATAGACATCGCTTTCATATAAAGAGAACGTGAACGGTTCACCTCGGGCACACAATCCGTAATGCGTACTTCCAACACCAGGACAATGACCATGATCATACAAATAGCCAATGCCGTTCCTATGATAGAAACCAAGCTGATGAGCCTATTCTCACGAAGTTGGTAAAAAGCCTGTTTAATATATAGTTTTATCATGTTTGTGCTATGCTCTAAAACCTTTTAACAAAAAAGAGATTACTCATTATGCAATGCTTCCGCCGGCTGAACTTTCATAGCCTTACGTGCGGGAATCCAAATGCCTACTACAATCATCAATGCAATCAAAATAAAGGAAATAAGAACTGTTATTATGAAACGTCCACCTTCAATAGTAGTGCCATTCATCCAAGCATTCAATTCACTATTTGCCAGATTCCAATCAATAAAAATCGCAGGAATTGTGGCCACCGCCAATAATATCAATCCCTCTGCCAACTGACGGACAAAGATACTATGATCTGTTCCACCCAATGATTTCATCAATGCAATCTCACCACGTCGTTGCTGAGTACGGAACCAGAAAGTACCTAGCAATCCCAAGAATATATTCAACAACAAGAAACCCATTCCGAAAAGGTAACTGTTCCAGGCATTCGTATGTGACTGCTGAAAGTTACGACGGATATCGGTAAAAGAACGCACATCCGCGATAAACACATTGCCCACGCGATACAGTTTCTCACTATCCGCTTTCAAACGGGCTATAAAATCGCGATCTTGATCCTCTTTTACGCGTACACAAAGCTCCGTGCCCAAATCATACCATTCTTCCGGCATAGGAGCCACCATGCAGTAACTGTTCCATGCCTCAAAATAATCCCCATAACGGACAACCTGCAAAGAAGCCGCTAAATTATATGTATTCGTTGTATCCCCGAACAAATAAAATTGTTTGTCTACCAATGAAGTCAAATCACATCCATAGCGCCGTTTATAAAGATTATCTGAAGCTAAGAAATTCTTCGGATGTTTCAGCATCTCAGCCAGTTGTTCAGGGGTCTCCCCACGGGTGCCACGATAACGGAACACACGGACAAAATCGGGAGACACCAATCTGCGTATAGTCCATCCCGGCGAACGTAATGTATCATACACCACTGACGCACTGCTGTTACTGCCATTATACGGGTAAGAATTTTGTCCTAATCCGGCTGCCTCTATGTCCGGTCTATGCTGAAGACGACTTAGAAGTTCCTTGATATCCTGCCGCTTTTCCTCGTCTGTCTGATTGGGAATAAAGTCTGGACTTTTGTCCGTAAGACGTCCCATTTGCACCAAATAGCAATGAGAAATATCAAATCCCCGTGGTTCATTATAAATTGAGGTCTGTACATACATATAGTCCACAATATACCATAAAACGACACTTACCAACAATAATTCGGTGACAAGCCAAAGATTAGACCGCCATTCATTTTTTATCTGAGTAAATAGTTTCTTATTCATCTTGATTCTTTACTTTTAATTCGTTATCACCTTAGTGAATCCTTCCTCCCAGTGCATTGACAATGCTAGTCCTTGAAGCCCTCCAAGCAGGAATGCCGCTACTCAGCAAATTCAAAACAAAGCAAAACAGCAATGCATAAAGGAAAGTGGAAGGGTGCAATAAAATACTGGAATCAACTGTAGGGGCATTCAATGTCGCACTATAAGGCTGTGCAAACAGGATATCGGTACCTAAATAAGCCATAACAATACTGATAAACAAACCTACGGCACCAGCCAACAAAGTCACGACCAGGTTTTCCATGATTATTTGTCCAACCATTTCCATGCGGGTGCTCCCAAAAGCACGGCGTACTCCTATTTCCGCCACACGTTGGCGCAACCGGCTTTGCGTCATACTGCTCAGATTTATAGCAGGTACTAACAACAGAATGATAAAAATGATAGCACGTTCACGACGAGCCGACTTCAAATCCGGCTCCAAGTTAGCTGCAAATGAAATAGACTGAGTTTCCTGATCGTATGGCCGGTTACGGTCTATCAACGTATACCCCTGATCGGCAAGAATAGAATTATACTCACTCATACGCCGCTTGGCTTCAGCACGGATTTCTCCAAAATCATCATGGCTTCGAGCCAAAATAGTGACACTCATCATCCCCATGTGCTGGTCACTCCACGTATCATTAGGCAAATCCGTCGAAGTAAAGGGAATCCATACTTGGCCATAAGAAGCATCGGCAAGAGTAGATACATCTTTCACTACCCCTACCACACGATAGGGAGCATGATTCAACAAAAACTCTTTGCCCGCAGATTCTGTGGAACCAAACAAAGCCCGCGATATGCTCTCAGTAATCACAGCCACAGGAGTGCCTGCATTGAAAGTAGCTTCATCGTATGGTTTTCCATTCACAAAACGAAAATCGAACACTTTAAAAAAAGTATCATCCGTTTCCCGCACATCCGCTCCAATAGCCGGCATAGCGGGTAATGAAACAGGAGTCGATACCGGCATACTGCAATAAATAGTGACAGCTTCAGGGGTTTTCAATGATTTATATATCTCACGCGCTGTCCGCACACTCATCGGTCCGTTACTTGTTCCGTCCCCCCAATCCTTATGACTAATACTCATATAATGCACATGCAGAAAACGATCCCGGTTTGACTCGGGAGAAAAAGGAGCGACCTTCACTTGTTGTAGCATCACTACCAACATAATAAGGAAAATGCTAAGAGCAGTTCCTGCAATGCTGATGACACTGATAAGCGGATGCTGGCGAAGTTGCGCCAAAGCTTGCTTAAAATACTGTTTAATCATCTCTGTTATTTCTTAATAAATTCCTTTTCATAGTAATCAGTAGTTATTGCACCTGACGCCCATCAAAGAAACGAATGGTTCTGGAAGTCTGTTTGGCTTGTTCTTCATTATGGGTTACCATCACAATGGTCCGTCCATCCTCTTTATTTAATTTATGCAACAATTCCATGACCTCTGCACCCATCTTTGAGTCCAGATTACCGGTAGGCTCATCCGCAAGAATAATTTCAGGATTACCCACAATAGCACGGGCTATCGCTACACGCTGGCACTGTCCTCCGGAAAGCTGTGTGGGCATGTGCCGCATACGATGATTTAAACCGACACGATCCAACACTTCTTTTGCCAGACGGGTACGCTCCTTGGCAGCCATCTTTCTATAGAGCAAAGGCAACTCCACATTGTCAATCACATTCAGCGAATTAATCAGGTGGAACGACTGGAATACAAAGCCCAAGGTCTTGTTACGGAAAGCAGCCAGTTCCTTGTCCTTCATGCTTTCTACAGACGTGCCGTTTATTTCAATCTTTCCACTGCTGGGAGCGTCCAGCAGCCCCATAATATTCAGCAAGGTAGACTTGCCGCAACCGGAAGGACCCATAATGCTGACAAACTCCCCTTTAGCCACATCCAAATTTACATTTTCCAGCGCTAATGTTTCAATCTCATTCGTACGGTAGATTTTATTGATACCGGTTAATTTAATCATTGCCATATTTTTTTCTTATTTAAATTGTTAATCTTATACACTTTCTATTTTCATGAATCAAAAGACATTCCAAAGCTATAATCATTTAATATTCAACGAATTTTAATTCTACATACTGTCCGATAACAGACGGTGTGACCGTTTTTACCGGACTAATACGACTGATGCTGTATGCCGGAAAAAAATGTCAACAAGCACTATGAATAATATAAAAAGGTAAACGATCAAAAAAACGACATAGCCTAAGAACAAATTAAATTATGTTCGGGAAATGAGTGAAAAGGATGAAAAAACACTTCATTTCCCGTAACAATCAATGTATTAATTAAGAGAGAGTTTTATCTTGTTGTTTATGTCATAGCTGCTTCTTATTTCAACTTCAGCTTATTCTTGTTTTTGTAACTGCTCATATCGCTGACAACCACCTTGTCACCCGGTTTCAACCCCGATATGACTTCCACATATTCAAAATTACTATCACCCAATTGAACCTTACGCTTTACTATTTCATCCTTACTATCCTGAACAAATAATTCATACTCACCGCGACCGACATAGTAAGAAGCATTCGCCAATCTTAAAACCCCTTCTTTCACGGCATTCATTACATATACATCTGTCTTCAAGCCGGAACGCAATCGCTTGTTATTATCTTCATTCAATTGTACAATAAACGAAATCACCCCATTCTTACTCAACGGTGTCACACTACTTACCGTTCCTTCCAGTTTCTCATTGCCAATCTTGACTATGGCACGTCCACCTGCTGCCACACGGTCACCGTATGTATCAGCTATTTCACCTTCCACTTTAAAATGGCTCAAATCAGAAATGATAGCTACCTGGCTGCCTTCCGCTACCTGCGCACCTACCTGATTATTTATATAGGTAAGAATCGCTTTACGCGGTGAACGAATTTGAGCGTCATCCAATGTACGTTTCATTTCAGCAAGACTCTTTGAGAAAATATTGAATTCCAACTCCTTCACTTTCAAATCAGCCTCTTTTACTTTCGATTCATTCGCGTATTGCTGACGGAGCTGTTCCAATTCCAATTTTCCGGTATTAAAGTTCAGTTCAGCCTGACGAACCTTGTCCGTTGTTCCAGAGCCCAAACTATCCAAATAACGTTCGTTACGAAGTTCCACCTCCATACGGTTCAATTTCATGGCGGAAATTTTCACTTGCATCGATAAATCACTCAGATACGTATTATTATTCACTTTCAACTGCTCTAACTGATAACGTTTCATCTGTTCTTCATCCAGTAATTTCTTGTATTCAGTTTCCGTACTCTGCAAATCAAGTTTCAAAATCGGCGTACCTACATCCACACTGTCTCCTCCCTTACGGTAAACTTCCACGATACGAGTATTAATAGGTGAGTTGATAATCTCTTCAAAAGCCGGAACAACCTTACCGGAAGCACTGACACTTACTTCAATAGTTCCATTGTCTACTTCTGAAAACACCAAATCTTTCCTATTGACGCTGCTTCGCATAAACGAAATCAATACAGCTATACATACCACTGCCGCCACACCTATTGCACCATATTTAATGAACTTCTTTTTGCGCTCCTTATCACGCACTTCTTTAGGAATTTCTCTGTCCATAACTTATTGTAATTTTATTATTATCATTTTTGTGCTAAAGAATAAACAACATCCGTGCCAAGGAAACAACTTATTGATAATCAATAATAAATAAAGCGTACAGGGTGTCCGATATCGGACACCCTGTACGCTTTTAAACATCAGTTACCGTACAATAATGATTAACGCAAACGCAATATATCACCTACTTTAGGAGAAGGGTCTTCCGGTTTCATCTTATTCATCTTATATAAATTTTTCAGACGAATACCATACTTTTGGGAAATGGAATACATAGATTCTCCCCCACGGACAACATGAACTATGTGTTCCTTATCCGCACGACGATGCTTTTTATCCAAATAAATAATATCGCCTGGCTTCAATACATATCCCTTATAAAGATCATTGTATTTCCTCAACTTGCGTTGACTGATATCAAATTCTTTAGAAAGTTTTTTAAATGTATCCCCCGGACGTACCACAATATAGAGTAAATCATTAGCCAAATAAGGCTGATGCGGGTTTGGGAATTCCTTCATCCACTTTATACCATCCTTGGTATCATACTTATGTAATTCATATAATTCAATGATATCAATTAAACGATATGCATAGCGAGGGTCAGTAGCATATCCCGCTTTCTTCAGCCCATGCGCCCATCCTTTATAATCGGTGATTTTTAATTTAAAAAGAGATGCATAACGTGAACGTCCTTTTAAAAATTTAGAATGATCTTCATATGAATCACGAGGGTGCTTATAGGCACGAAAACATTCATTACGGGCATCATCATCATGCCGTACAGTACGACCAGTCCAGTCACCACCACATTTTATACCGAAATGATTATTGGATTTACGAGCCAGTGTACTTTTTCCCGCTCCTGATTCCAATAATCCTTGAGCCAGAGTGATGCTGGCAGGAATACGATACCGTTTCATCTCATCGATAGCGAGATCTTTATACTTATGAATATATTCCTCATACTGCCGGTTACGGGTTTGCGCTTGCACTGTAAAATTACATAGACAACAAAACAACCCGATTAATATAAATTTCAACGTATGTTTCATCATATAAAACTGTTTCAAAATCGCGACTATACTTTTTCCGCTATATATAGTTGCAAACTTACCATTTTTATCCGGCTGTATGCAATCTTTTTAAATTAATTACGAATTTCATTCGAATTCCAAAAGTCCAAAGAAATCCGGACGATGAAAATCCGGCTTCTCTATTTTAATAGGATTCCATGATAAGAAATGAGGCTTTTGCAATTCATCTCCACATTTATAAAAATTAGCCCGTATGCTCATTCCATCCAGCCCGGTAATGGCATGCTTAAAAAATACCTTATACGGAATCAGCAAAGCCACCTCCCAAGTACATTCTCCTATCTTTTCTTCAAAAGTTTCTCTGCCCAAGCTAGCCCAACGCTTCACCTGATCCGTTATTTCAGAAGGAGCCATTTCACGATTATTACGCTCCGAACCTGCTGCTAAAAGAATCGTAGCGATACAGTTACATTCCAAATTATAATAAATGCCATCTCCCGCAGGAATAGAGAAAAATTCCACGCAGGAATCTGTCCAAACACTACCGTTATCTTCACCGTATTTGGCACGAACACTGTCTTCTACTACTTTATAATGGACTAATATAGCATCATTTGTATAGGCTATACGAAAAGAGACTTGAGGTTGATAAGGATATTCTTTCCAGTTCACTATATTAATAGGATGATACGTAATGTTCTCATTATCAAACAAGGTCGGTATTTGTCGTGCATCTTGAACTTTACCACTTAATTTCTTTACTTTCATCGTATTGTTTTTATTAGTTAAATAGCTACTATTAGCTTCACAAAAATATATACTTCCACTGAGAAAACAAAATAGTGGCTACCATAAACAGCAGCCACTAAAAGAATAAAGCAATAAAGACAATGAAAGCACAATTTTTACATTTTCATCCATATTTATTTCTTCACATTGCCCTGTGGCATATGTCTTCTCCCATCATGCTGCTTTTTCATTCCTTGTCTTTTTCTCATCTCTTTACGGAATTTATCGCCATTGTGTTTCTCCATATTATACATTTTCTGAATTTGTTTAGGAGAAAGAAATTTCCGGAACTCATTATAATACTTCTCACGAACATCCAGTATCTTTCTACTCTGCGCGAAACGTGCCTTGATAGCCTGCTCCACTTCAGCATCTGTAGGAAGCGGTTTGGGGGTCTGTTTATCTGCAGCCGTTCTATTTGCAATATTTCGACAGGCTCCCATATGACGAGTAGCCCGCATTTCTTCCATGTATTGTTTATACACCGGAATAAATTTAGCAGTCGTTGCGTCATCCAATGCCAATCCTTTTATAATTTGATTGCACTGTATTTCCAGCATCTGCTCTTTATTAAACTGCCTTCTTTCAGATTTAGCTCCTTTCTTTTCTTGTGCAAAAAGTGTTACCTGACTTCCCATAACAATGGCTGCCAACATCATTAAAAAAAATTTTGTTCTCATCATTTTTTTGTTTTTAGTGATTAATCAATTTATAAATATATCATTTTCAGATAATTCCACCCATCCTGCTAATTCCTCATCAGACATAGATTCTATATAACGATCCAAAGTATCTGAATAAGAAGAGTCTAAATCCGTAGAAACAATAAGTGAAGGAGAAGGCAACTCCTCTGCCACAGGTTGGGATATCGGAAAGAAAAGAACTCCCAACATGACAGCCGCAATAGCTAAAGCAGCCCCAATAATCAATTTTATTCTATGCTGCCTATTAAACCTCTCAGCCTGTGTACGCTCCAATACTTGTTTCTGCATTTTTCCGAAAAAGCCATCAGGGGTACGATAAGGCATCCGCTTCCCAATATTCTTAAAATCAAACTCCTTTTCCATCCTGTCTTTAATTATTTATCATGTACTCTTTTATCTTCTCTTTTGCATAATGATAATTCACTTTCAACGTATCCACTTTCGTGTCCGTAATCCTGCTAATTTCCTCATATTCCAGTTCATCATAATAACGAAGATTGAAAACTACCCGCTGCTTTTCAGGAAGCATCAAAATAGCCTGCTGAAATTTCACCGCCATTTCGTTCTCATAATCCACATAATCTGACGCCATCAACTTATTCATTAACTCTTCCTGAACTTCTTCCGCCGAAACAGCTTGTTCCTTACGCATATTCAGAAAACGGAGACACTCATTGGTCGCTATCCGGTAAATCCATGTCCCCAATGAACTTTCCTCCCTAAACTGAGGAAGATGGCGAAAGACGCGAATAAAGACTTCCTGCAGAATATCCTCTGCATCCTCATGTGATACAACCAATCTCCGGATATGCCAATATATGGGCTGTTGAAAAAAATCTATCAACAATTTAAATCCCCGTTCCGGGTTGGAAGCCCATACTTCCCTAATTTTATCTTCGTTTATCATCTATTCGTCAAAAGTTTATAGGTTAGAACCACCTGAGAACAAGAAGTTAAAAGTGAAAATGAAGTTTTTACATTAATTATAGATGAAGTTAAAATAATCAATCACATTTCCTACAAGAGAAAAATACAACCAATCTTCCGGAATATGAATTTAAAGAATTCAAACTCAATCTTCCTATCAATAAATTTCAGTTCTTAGAAGAATTACCATATAAACAATAGGGAAATCCCTAAAAATAAATAGGGGAAAAGATAGAAGAATATACCTTTTCCCAACTTATCTTTGTTACAAACAAAAAAACAAAAAAATGAGAAGATTGAAACAAACATTATTAGCGTTAACCATTTGTACTTTAGTCATCAGTTGCAGTTTGACTACTAGTAGCACTATTATGAAAGTACAGAGAGGGATGTCCCAAGAAGAAGTCAGCCATTTACTTGGGAAACCCGATTTCCGTAGATTCGACAACGGCTCGGAACAATGGGAATATACCAAGACCAATATGTCCACAGCTGCAAACACGGTAATTATTATCGATTTTGTAGACGGAATGGTAACAAACATGGATTCTTTTGAGTCCAACACTACTCCGCCTCCAGTTGCAGTGTGTCCGCCAAATGAAATCATTACGGTAGTTCCACCCAACCACCCTGATCATTCTGGCCCGCACAGACCAAAACACAAAGCCATGAATCCACATGATTTTGAAAACCTCTATAAAAAAGTAAAAAACAAAGCATTTAAGGACGACCAAATGGAATTATTATCTGTAGGAGTTGTAAACAACTACTTCACCTGTAAACAAACTGCCCGACTCATGTCCATATTTACATGGGACGATGAAAAAATGAAAGTATTAAGAATGATTTCCAACCGCATTGTAGACCGTGAAAATGGAAAAGAAATCATCAAGACACTGGATTCTTTATTTAAACAAGATGATGCACGTAAAATATTGGGAATCACTAACCAATGGTAATTCAACCTAAACAACACACAAAAACATAAATATATGAGAAAATTCAAACAACTATTATTGCTTGTTATCAGTATAACACTTGTCAGCTGTCATACCACAGGAAGTATCAAACAGAAAGCATGGAAAGTACAGCAGGGAATGACAACAGAAGAAATAGGCCAACTTCTTGGAAAACCCGATTTCCGACGTTTCGATGGTTCTTTGGAACAATGGGAATATCAGAGCGGAGGAATTGCAACGTCTTGCAAATTTCTAATTATCGAATTTCGAAACGGAAAGGTAACAAGCATGGATTCCTACAATGAAATAGCTAAAGAGACTTCAGTAGGAGACCTATATTCCAGCAAAATATCCCTCGATACCGTTGGTTCAATAGACGATAACGAATTTGAAAAGATATACAATGAAACAAAAAATTCCGTATTCAAAGATTCAACTCTGGAAAAAGCCATTATAAATAAAAAATTAAGTTGCGCACAATGCCTTAAACTTATGTCACTTTATACTTTTGATAATGACAAGTTAAAAATGTTACAAGTACTGAAAGACCATATAGCTGACACAACAAATTACGATAATATTGTCAACTCACTAGATTTCATTTCAAGTAAAAACAAGGCCAAAGAGATATTAGGAATACCCTAATACAGTAAAAGCAAACGTACCTGTTGCAATAAACCTAAAAAATATTGCAACAGGCACATCTGCTTTACCTCAATCTTCTATTCTGACAGCTGTGCCGCTTGCGGTTACCATCAGCATACTACCGCTGTCCCCCACAGTTTCATAATCCAAATCCACCCCAACTACAGCATTAGCTCCCAATAAAGCAGCCTGATCCTGCATTTCTCGTAACGCAGTATCTTTAGCCTGTCGAAGTACTTCTTCATAAGAACCGGAACGACCGCCTACAATGTCACGAATACTAGCAAAAAAATCACGAAACAGATTAGCACCGATAATAGTTTCACCTGTTACAATGCCATAATATTTGGTTATACGTTTTCCTTCGATAGTAGGTGTTGTTGTTGCTAACATAATCTTTCTCTTTTTTAATTATATATTCATTAGACGCACAAATAAAAGAAAAAGTTGCAACTTTCTCCTTTTTTTATCGGTAACTATATTATTCTTCTCACATTCAACTCTGACAAGCAATAAGAAAACAAATAAATTTAAAACCAGATTTTAGAAAAGAAACATTGGGAGATTAAAAACAAAACATTACATTTGCAAGAAAACAAAGAGGAACGTATCATGAAACAAATCAAACTGGAAATAAACATAGAGGCTTGCCATTATGACGAACTAACAGAGAAGGACCGCAAACTGATAGACGCCGCGTGTGAAGCAACGAAAAGAAGCTATGCTCCTTACTCACATTTTGCTGTTGGAGCCGCCGCACTGTTGGAAAATGATATCGTCATTACCGGAACCAATCAAGAAAATGCAGCCTACCCATCTGGTCTTTGTGCAGAACGTACCACTTTGTTTTATGCCAATTCTCAATATCCGGATCAAGCAGTAAAAACACTCGCCATTGCTGCCCGCACAGAAAATGGTTTTCTTGACACACCTATTCCTCCTTGCGGAGCCTGTCGGCAAGTATTATTAGAAACTGAAAAACGATATGGAAAACCTATGCGGATACTGCTTTATAGTAAGACTGATATTTATATATTAGAAAACGTAAGCGGACTTTTACCTTTATCGTTTGATGGAAATTATCTGAAATGATACCTACCATCCGTCTGCACAGCCAACAGTTAATAAATCCGGTTTTCAATAATCCGAAAGATCTTGTATCATGGATGGGAGGCATTCAAGCGCAAGATTACACCATGTCCAAATGGGCTATTGGTATCCGGTTAAAGGCAGGAAATCTGCAAACAGTCAATGAGGCACTGGCAAAAGGAGATATATTGCGCATTCATGTCATGCGTCCTACTTGGCATTATGTAGCTGCAGAAGATATACGCTGGATGCTGAAGCTTTCATCCCGACGCATCATTACTGCCAATGACTCTTTTGCCAAGTCCAGAGGACAAGACATTTCAGTTGACATTTACAACAAAGCAAACCGATTATTGGAAAAGGCACTAGCAGGACACAATCATCTGACCAAGCAAGAAATTGACAACGTATTTAAAGAAGGAGGGCTGGAAACCAATGAAAGATTATCCAACCGTTTCCTGATTCACGCTGAAGCTGAAGGACTTATTTGCAGCGGAGCAGATAAAAATAATAAAATCACCTTCGCACTTTTGGATGAGCGTGTTCCTCCAATACAAGAATTACATAAAGAAGAGGCGCTAGCTATCTTGGCACGCAAGTATTTTAGAAGCCACTCTCCTGCCAGTCTGAAAGACTTTGTATGGTGGTCCGGACTTTCGGTAACGGAAGCTAGACAAGGTATAGCCGCCATTGAACAAGAATTGCTTTCTGACCGTTTCCTAGCACAAAAATTATATGTTCATCAGTCTTATAAAGAAGAAAAAACAACCGACATATTGCATATCCTTCCTCCATACGATGAATACCTAATCAGCTACAAAGACCGTACTGATGTATTGAACAAAGAATACCAACACAAAGCATTCAATTCTTTCGGGATATTCCGTCCGGTTATTCTGTACAACGGGCAAATAGTTGGAAATTGGAATAAAGTCATACAAAAACAAACAACACATATAGAAATGAACTGGTTCAAGAAAAATACAAAAATCAAAAAAGAATTACTTTCCCTAGCGGAGAGAAAATACCTTACTTTTTTCTCCGAACTGTAAGAAAATTGTAAATGGATTATTTCTGCGTCATCACATTTTAAAAATAATCCATTACATTTACATTATTCAGTATTGCAATATAAAACTCTCAGCCACTTTCAAGAAACGTTCATGACCTTTTTCATTCAAATGTGCAGTATCTGTATTATTCTTGCTGTTCTGAAAATATATTTTCCTAAAATGATCATTACTTGCATAAATTCCTCCTTTTCGGGCGCTGTCAAAAATAGGAATACTATAATTTCCACAAACCTCAATCATAGCATCCACCACTTTCTCAGCATCACTTCCTGCAAAATTTTTACAGTTCCATCGGGTAAAGAAAAAAATCTTAGCTGTGGGATACTTTTCAATAAGCCCTTCACACAGCATTGCCAGCCTCTCTTTAAATACATCAATACCGCCAATTGAATCCAATTTAAAACCATCATTGTGCCCACCCACAACAATAACATAATCCAAATCATCCGGCATTTCCTTATATCTTACATACATCGCTTCCCCCCAACGCGGGCTACTATAAGCAATGCTGCTGCCGTTCTTGCCATAATTTAAATATTCCATACCATGTTTCTCGGCAAATTTATAATGCCAGGTATTCTTAACAGGTTCCTTATGATTCTTCACATAACTATCTCCAATAATTCCCAAACGTTTTCCTTTCAATTCATCAGTCCTGACGGTAACTCCTTTAATAATTTGTTCCAACTGCTTATATACCTGTTGTCCCAAATACTCTGCCGAATGAGCCGTGAAATGAAGTCTGTCATTTAACAATTCCGCGCCTGACATATCTATCAGGTGCATGTTCGGATCTTCAGCAGCCAATTGCTTCATCGCATTCTCCACTTCTCTGCTGAAATATTTATTACTTCGGGCAACAGTACCAAAAATAAAAGGCAAACGAGAATAATCCTTTCCGGTTTTTTCTGTCAGATGCATACGCACATAAGCCACCATTGTCTTCAAGTTACGGTAATAATCTTTACTTTTAGCATAATCACTTTCCCCCTGATGCCAAAGAAATGCATCTATCTGATAGCCATCCTTCAGGCGGGAAAGAGTCTTGTCTATACACATGTCTATCTCTTGAATGAAAGAAAGCAACAAGGAGTTTCCTCCATCAGAAGTTGGCTTAGCCTGTGCCAGCCATTCAGGCGCCGCAGACCAAAAACGTCCCTTGGAAGCATTATAATCAGGTGCTATGGAAGTTCCGCCAACAGCCCATTTCACCACATAAAATTTCTCCTGCAACAACTGCTCCAACCAATAATATGTCACTGCATCAAAAGCCCACATATTATTTTTTCCGCTACGTTTGGCACGAGGCCAGAAAGGAATAAATTCTCCCTTTCCGTCATTCTGAGCTATCTGACAATAACGGTAGGCACCTTCGGCATACGTCAGTGTGTCCGTAGCCAATGCTTTAATATATGCCGGCAAATCTTCATTAGGAGTTCGTCCATCGGTATTAGACTGTCCGGCAGTTATAATCACATGTACAGGATTGGAAGCCATCGTATTCAAGCCAACAGCTGCAAAAATCAAAATCAAAATTAAGTTTTTCATAAGTATCATTTCATGTTTTTAATGAACACAAAAATAATCCTAATTCTAATATAACGACATGGATTATCGTCCATTATCATAGATTTTTGAACTCATTATGGTTCATACAGAATGAGAATTGCGGCTAAACCATAAAAAAAGAGCCACAGGAACAATGGCTCCCAATGACTCTTTCTTTTTCAGCTCATATTTATAATTTAATTATCTCCATACATACGCGCACGCATTTCTTTAATATGATCAGAAGTGATGTATTCATCGTATTCCATCATCTTGTCAATGATACCATTCGGGGTCAATTCAATAATACGGTTCGCCACCGTTTCAATAAATTCGTGGTCGTGGGAAGAGAACAGCACATTTCCCTTATAAGTCTTCAGATTATTATTGAAAGCCTGAATTGATTCCAAGTCCAAATGGTTGGTTGGAGTATCCAAAATCAGACAGTTCGCATTACGCAACTGCATACGGGCAATCATACAACGCATCTTCTCACCTCCGGAAAGCACATTCACTTTCTTCAATACTTCCTCTCCGGAAAACAACATACGCCCCAAGAAACCTTTCATATAGACTTCGTTACCTTCGCCAAACTGGCTCAGCCAATCTACCAAATTCAAATCACTTTCAAAGAAATCCGTATTATCCAAAGGCAAATAAGCCGTAGTAATAGTAACGCCCCACGCGAATTTACCAGCCTGCGGAGTACGATTTCCATTGATTATTTCAAAAAAAGCAGTCATGGCACGCGGATCACGGCTCAAAAAGACAATCTTATCTCCTTTTTCTACATTAAAATTCACATCATTGAACAATACCATACCGTCTTCAGTTTCCGCACGCAAGCCGGATACTTCCAAAATCTGATTGCCCGGTTCACGATCCGGAGTAAAGATGATACCGGGATATTTACGGGACGACGGCTTAATTTCATCTACATTCAGTTTTTCCAACATCTTCTTTCGGCTGGTTGTCTGCTTGCTCTTAGCCACATTGGCACTAAAACGACGGATAAATTCTTCCAACTCTTTCTTCTTCTCTTCAGCTTTAGCCTTCTGGTTCTGCTGCTGGCGAAGTGCCAACTGACTTGATTCATACCAGAAGCTATAGTTACCGGCAAACATATTCACTTTACCGAAATCAATATCTACAGTATGAGTACAAACAGAGTCCAAAAAGTGACGGTCATGACTTACCACCAACACCGTGTGTTCGAAATTAGAAAGATATTCCTCCAACCAAGTCACCGTATCCATATCCAAATCATTGGTAGGTTCATCCAACAACAAGTTGTCAGGATTACCGTAAAGTGCCTGCGCCAACATGACACGCACCTTTTCCTTACCACTCAGTTCCCCCATCAACATATAGTGCTTGTCTTCCTTTATGCCCAATCCGCTCAACAAAGAAGCAGCATCACTCTCGGCATTCCAACCATCCAGTTCGGCAAACTTCTCTTCCAATTCAGAAACTTTCAAGCCATCTTCATCTGTAAAATCAGTTTTCGCATACAGTTCTTCACGCTGTTTCATAATGTTCCACAACACAGTATGTCCCATCATAACCGTATCCATGACTGTATATTCATCCCACTTAAAGTGATCCTGGCTCAATACAGACAGACGTTCGCCCGGTCCTAATACCACTGAGCCCTTAGTCGGTTCCAGCTCACCTGAAATTGCTTTCAAGAAAGTAGATTTTCCGGCGCCGTTCGCACCGATAACCCCGTAAATATTACCATTGGTGAACTTCATATTTACGTCATTATACAACACTCTTTTACCAAATTGAATGGCCAAGTTCGAAACTGTAATCATCCTAATATACCTTATTTATATAATTATTCTATTTTGGAATTGCAAAGGTAGGCATTTTAATTCAGAAAAGTATGCCAGTGTGGCAGAAATTCCGTACTTTTGCAAAATTCTTACTCTAAGAAAACAACTAGGCACGAAATTTGTTAGCAGTAAATTAACCTAAAAGACCTGACTGTTATGAGTAAAAATAAGAAAAACAAAAAGTTTAATAAGAATATGAACCCAACAGAGAAGAACCAACCTCAAGACGAGGAAGTTTTGAAAAATCAGGAAGCGGCAGAAGCTGCCATTGATGAAGAAACTCAGAAAGAAGCAACAGAAGAACTGAACGCTGAAGAGAAGGTGAACAAGGAATTGGCGGAAGCTCAGAAAACAATAGAAGAGCAGCATGACAAATACCTGCGTCTTTCAGCCGAATTTGACAATTACCGTAAACGCACCATGAAAGAGAAGGCCGAATTGATTAAGAATGGTGGAGAAAAGGCCATTACTGCCATTCTTCCTATTTTGGATGACTTGGAGCGTGCAGTAAAGACTTCAGAAACTTCGGATGATGTAAAAGCAATGCGTGAAGGAATTGAGTTGATCTACAACAAATTCCTGAAAGTATTGAACCAGGAAGGACTTCAGAAAATAGAGACTGACGGTGAGAACTTTGATACCGATTATCACGAAGCAATTGCATTAGTTCCAGCTCCTTCCGAAGAGAAGAAAGGAAAAATATTGGACTGTGTACAAACCGGTTATAAGCTGAATGACAAAGTAATACGCCACGCCAAAGTAGTTGTGGCTCAATAAAACAGTATCATAAAACGACATGGCAAAAAGAGACTATTACGAAGTTCTGGAGGTGGACAAAACAGCCACCCTTGATGTTATAAAAAAAGCATACCGCAAAAAAGCAATACAATATCATCCGGACAAGAATCCGGGAGATAAAGAAGCGGAAGAAAAATTCAAGGAAGCTGCCGAAGCTTATGATGTGTTGAGCAACCCGGATAAACGCGCCCGTTACGACCAATTCGGACATGCAGGAATGAGTGGAGCTGCCGGTGGCGGTTTTGAAGGATTCGGACAAGGTATGTCCATGGATGATATTTTCTCTATGTTCGGTGACATCTTCGGTGGACATGGAGGAGGTTTCGGAGGCTTTGGAGGTTTCGGTGGTGGCGGACGTTCCGCACAACGCAAGTTCCGTGGTTCAGACCTCCGTGTAAAAGTAAAACTGAACTTAAAAGAGATTTCTACGGGAGTAGAAAAGAAATTCAAACTGAAAAAGTACGTAACATGTGACCATTGCCATGGTTCAGGAGCCGAAGGAGAAGGAGGAACGGAAACGTGTCCCACTTGTCATGGAACAGGAAGTATCACCCGCACCCAACAAAGCATTTTTGGAATGGTGCAATCACAAAGCGTATGTCCACAATGTAACGGAGAAGGGAAAATAATTAAGAACAAATGTAAAGCTTGTGCAGGAGAAGGTATTGTATACGGAGAAGAAGTCGTGGAAGTGAAAATTCCTGCCGGTGTGGCTGAAGGAATGCAACTTTCTGTCAATGGGAAAGGAAATGCGGGCAAACATAACGGTGTTCCCGGTGATTTGCTTGTTGTCATAGAAGAAGAATCCCATCCAGACCTAATACGCGATGAAAATGATTTGATTTACAATCTGTTACTAAGCGTTCCGACTGCTGCTTTAGGAGGCACTGTAGAAATACCAACTATTGATAGCAAAGTAAAAGTAAAAATTGAACCAGGCACCCAACCAGGTAAGGTCTTACGCCTAAGAGGTAAAGGATTGCCCAATGTCAATAGTTATGGTTACAGTAACGGTACAGGTGATTTATTAGTCAATGTAAGCGTATATATTCCAGAAACGTTGAATAAAGATGAAAAACAAGCACTAGAGAAAATGCAAGAATCGGATAACTTCAAACCGAATACAAGCATTAAAGAAAAAATATTCAAGAAGTTCAAAAACTTCTTCGATTAATTTTTATACTACAAAGTGTCACAGAAAGAATACCAGGTTTTATATCTGCCTGGCATTCTTTTGTGACACTTTGCGGTAAATAAAAACATTTGCCATGAATTACGAAGAAACATTGGATTATTTATATAATAGTGCCCCATTATTCCAACATATAGGAAAAGATGCATACAAGGCAGGATTAGAAAACACTTATCTTTTAGACAAGTATTTCAACCATCCCCATCGCCAATTCCGAACCATTCATATAGCCGGGACCAATGGAAAAGGCTCTTGTTCACATACTTTAGCCGCCATTTTACAATCAGCCGGATACAAGACAGGACTTTACACTTCTCCACATCTGATAGATTTCCGTGAACGAATCCGCGTCAACGGAATTCCTGTATCCAAAGAATATGTCATAGACTTTGTAGAAAAACACCGTGCCTTTTTTGAACCTCTGCATCCTTCTTTCTTTGAACTGACTACCGCAATGGCTTTCCACTATTTTGCCCAAAGCCAAGTAGATGTAGCCATTATAGAAGTCGGCCTGGGAGGACGAATAGATTGTACAAACATCATCCGTCCGGATCTATGTGTCATAACCAATATCAGTTTCGACCATATACAATTCTTAGGTAACACATTAGCCAAAATAGCCACAGAGAAGGCCGGAATCATCAAAGAAAAGACCCCGGTAGTTATCGGTGAAACCACACCCGAAACCAAACCTATATTTACAACCCGTGCTAAAGAAGTAAACGCTCCTATCTACTTTGCAGAAGAAGAACAGTTATTACACTCCTCCAGCATAAATGAAAAAGGTAAACGAATATATCAAACAACCGACTACCTCAATCTGGAAGGCGAACTGGAAGGGTTTTGCCAACTTAAAAACACCAATACACTTTTATCTGCCATCCGCCTATTAAAACAAGCAGGTTATCAACTTACCGAAAGCAATATACGCAAAGGATTCTCACAAGTATGTGAACTCACCGGCCTGATGGGAAGATGGCAAAAATTAGAAAGTGAACCGACTTTAATATGCGATACAGGACATAATGTAGGAGGTATTTCGTATATCATAGAACAATTAAAACATCAGAAATATGAACGATTACACATTGTAATAGGTATGGTAAACGACAAGGATATCAGTGGAGTATTGTCCATGCTTCCTAAAAATGCCACCTATTATTTTACCAAAGCCAGCGTAAAGCGTGCTTTATCCGAAAAAGAATTACAAAGCTTAGCGATGCAATCCGGGCTGCACGGAGATACTTATCCTGATGTAGAAACAGCTGTAACAGCCGCTAAAGAAAAGGCTAACAAAAATGACTTTATTTTTGTTGGAGGAAGCAGCTTTATCGTTGCGGATTTATTAAAATTTCACGTTTAGTCCGTTCACTTTTATAGAAAAAGTTTGGGAATACCGAAGAAAATCTTTTTATTTGCATTAGTTTTATACATAAAATAAAAAGATTTTCAATAACATGATAAACACATCTACTTCCGATGAGAATTTATGCGGCCTGAAACGGGCCGATTTTCAGACAACAGTGAACGGGAAACAAACAGACCTCTTCATTCTGAAAAATGAAAACGGAGCTGAAATAGCTGTCACCAACTATGGTGGAGCAGTATTAGCTATTATGGTTCCGGACAAAAACGGTAAATATGCCAATGTCATTCAAGGACATGATAGTATAACCCATGTTATCAATAGCCACGAACCTTTCCTCAGTACTCTTATCGGTCGTTACGGAAACCGTATAGCAGGAGGCAAATTCATTTTAGAAGGGAAAGAATATTCACTGACTATCAACAATGGTCCCAACTCGCTGCATGGCGGTCCTACCGGATTTCATACCCGCATTTGGGATGCAGAACAGGAAACTCCCCAAAGCTTGAAATTGCATTATTTATCTGCTGATGGCGAAGAAGGATTTCCGGGAAATTTGGATATTCACGTAACGTACACTTTAAGTAATCAAAATGAATTCATCATTACTTACCACGCTACAACAGACAAAACAACATTGGTAAATCTTACTCACCACGGTTTTTTCAGCCTATCAGGCATTGCCAATCCTACGGCAACCGTTGATAACAACATCGTAACCATTAATGCTGATTTTTATACTCCGATAGATAATGTATCCATCCCTACAGGCGAAATTGCCAAAGTAGAAGGTACTCCTATGGATTTTCGTACTCCTCAAAGAGTAGACAGTAGAATCAATGACCCATTCGAACAGCTAGAATTCGGTGCCGGCTATGACCACTGCTATGTATTAAACAAACGTGAAGCAGGCACACTGAGTTTTGCAGCAAAATGTGTGGAGCCCGAAAGCGGTCGTAGCATGGAAGTATACACTACAGAGCCCGGTGTACAAGTTTACACTTCAAACTGGCACAATGGTTTCGAAGGTGCTCATGGAGCAACTTTCCCAGCAAGAAGTGCCATCTGTTTTGAAGCACAACATTTTCCTGATACGCCCAATAAAGGCCATTTCCCTTCTTGTGTTCTACATCCGGGGGAAACTTACAATCAAGTAACCATCTACAAATTCGGTGTAGAAAAATAATTTTATGAAATAACCTAATTAATAAACTTATAATTTTTTCAAAACCATGAATCAACAAAAACAGAACGGTAATATCATCGCTATCATTACAATGTTCTTCCTTTTCGCGATGATTTCCTTCGTTACTAATCTTGCTGCGCCTTTCGGCACAATATGGAAAAACCAATATGCAGGTGCCAATACCTTGGGTATGATGGGAAATATGATGAATTTCCTCGCATATCTGTTTATGGGGATTCCTTCAGGTAATATGCTTGTAAAAATCGGATATAAAAAAACAGCCCTCATTGCCATGGCAGTAGGTTTCATCGGTTTGTTTATCCAATATATTTCCAGTTTGTTCGGTGCAGATATAGACGTATTCAATTTAGGAGAATATGCCATTAAAATGAATTTTATCATCTACCTGCTTGGTGCTTTCGTCTGTGGTTTTTGTGTATGTATGCTGAACACTGTAGTTAACCCGATGCTAAATCTTTTAGGTGGTGGTGGTAACAAAGGTAACCAATTAATCCAAGCCGGTGGTGCTCTAAACTCATTGTCAGGTACTTTGACTCCGCTTTTCGTAGGTGCCTTGATTGGTTCTGTTACCCCTCAAACAGCTATGTCAGATGTAGCTCCTCTGCTTTTCATCGCAATGGGTGTATTCGTATCAGCGTTTATCGCTCTTTCATTCATCGCCATTCCAGAGCCTCATCTAAGAAAAGCAGGTCATGAAAAAGAGAAATTCTCTCATAGCCCTTGGAATTTCCGCCATACTGTATTAGGTGTAATCGGTATCTTTGTGTATGTAGGTATTGAAATCGGTATTCCAGGCACATTAAATTTCTATCTTGCCGACCCAACGGAAAAAGGTGCGGGCCTGCTTGCCAACGGTGCCGCTATCGGTGGTGCTATTGCTGCCATCTATTGGTTGCTCATGTTAGTGGGACGTTCTGCAAGTAGTGTCATCAGCGGTAAAGTAGCTACACGCACACAATTGATTGTTGTTTCCGCAACAGCTATCTGTTTTATATTAATCGCAATCTTCACTCCAAAAGAAATCACTGTCTCTATGCCGGGATATAGTGTAGAAAATGGATTCGAAATGGCCTCTGTACCTGTCAGTGCCCTATTTTTGGTACTTTGTGGTTTATGTACGTCCATTATGTGGGGAGGTATCTTCAACCTCGCTGTAGAAGGTTTAGGCAAATATACCGCACAAGCTTCAGGTATTTTTATGATGATGGTTGTCGGTGGCGGTATTTTCCCATTACTACAGCAATTCATTTCTGACGCTGTGGGATATATGGCCAGCTATTGGTTAATTATCGCTTTGCTTGCTTATCTGTTGTTCTATGGTTTGGTAGGATGCAAGAACGTAAACAAAGACATTCCTGTAGAATAATTATAAAAACATATAGTATTAACTTTAAACTATTAATATCATGGATATAGAATACGTAAGAAGTCGCTTCATCAAACATTTTGATGGCACAACAGGTTCAGTATATGCATCACCCGGACGTATTAACCTTATTGGAGAACATACCGACTATAACGGTGGTTTTGTCTTTCCCGGAGCAGTAGATAAAGGTATGATTGCTGAAATCAAACCTAATGGTACTGATAAGGTACGTGCTTATTCTATTGATCTAAAAGACTATGTAGAATTCGGCTTGAACGAAGAAGATGCTCCTAAAGCCAGTTGGGCAAGATATATTTTCGGCGTTTGCCGCGAAATGATCAAACGTGGTGTAGATGTGAAAGGTTTTGACACTGCTTTTGCGGGTGACGTACCTTTGGGTGCAGGTATGTCTTCATCTGCTGCATTGGAAAGTACGTATGCTTTTGCTATCAACGAACTTTTCGGTGACAACAAAATAGATAAATTTGAATTAGCCAAGGTAGGTCAGGCAACAGAACATAATTATTGTGGTGTAAATTGCGGTATTATGGATCAATTTGCATCTGTATTCGGAAAAGAAGGTAGTTTGATCCGTTTGGACTGTCGTTCATTGGAATATCAATACTTCCCGTTCAAACCGGAAGGTTACCGATTGGTATTGGTTGACTCGGTAGTCAAACACGAATTGGCTTCTTCTGCTTATAATAAACGTCGCCAAAGCTGCGAAGCTGCTGTAGCCGCCATCCAGAAAAAACATCCTCATGTAGAATTTTTACGTGATTGTACAATGGAAATGTTGCAGGAAGCAAAAGCCGAGATCAGTGAAGAAGACTATATGCGTGCAGAATACGTCATTGAAGAAATCCAACGTGTACTTGATGTTTGCGATGCTTTGGAAAGAGGTGATTACGAAACCGTAGGACAGAAGATGTATGAAACCCACTATGGCATGAGTAAATTGTATGAAGTAAGCTGTGAAGAACTTGACTTCTTGAATGATGTTGCTTTCGACTGCGGTGTCACCGGTTCACGTGTCATGGGTGGAGGTTTCGGTGGATGTACAATCAACCTAGTTAAAAATGAACTATACGAAACATTCATCACCACTGCCAAAGAAAGATTCAAAGAGAAGTTCGGAAGAAGTCCCAAAGTTTACGATGTAGTCATCAGTGACGGTTCTCGCAAGCTGGTATAAAAAAGATCTCAAATTCGCTAACATATGAAAAAACCGCTTTGGATTCAAAGCGGTTTTTTCTTCTTTATGCTATAAAAGTGTAGGAAATACACTTTTATGTTGCACAACATACTCTTTTCATATCCAATGTATTAGTAATAGTGTTACTTTTACACCCAAAATCATATACTCTATTACTAATTAGTACTTTTATATCATGAAAAGCATGAAAAAAACCTTTCTGGGAACCGGTATCGCACTGACCTTGTTAAGTGCTTGCGCTCCCAAACAATCTCAAGAAACACTTACAAAGTCCGGATTAAACCCCACTAATTATGAAACAATAGTGGATGGCGTAAAACCTGTTAAACTGTATACGCTAAAGAATGCAGCCGGAATGGAAGTATGCGTAACTAATTTTGGCGGACGTATTGTATCTATCATGGTCCCCGACAAAAACGGAAATCTAAAAGATGTAGTGCTGGGTTTTGACAGCATTGCTGACTACCAAAATATACCAAGCGACTTCGGTGCTTCTATCGGACGCTATGCCAACCGCATTAATAAAGGAGTCATCGTAATGGATGGAGAAACCATTCAATTACCCCAAAATAATTTTGGTCACTGCCTGCATGGAGGTCCTAAAGGATGGCAATACCAAGTTTATGAAGCAAACCAATTAAACGACAGTACTATGACACTGACTATGAAGTCACCGGATGGAGATGCCAATTTTCCGGGAAATGTAACCGCTACTGTTACTTATGCACTGACAAGAGACAATGCCATCGACATAAATTACGAAGCGACAACTGACAAAAAGACTGTTATCAATATGACCAACCACTCTTATTTCAACTTGAGTGGAAACCCTGCCAATCCGGCCACCGACCATATTCTTTATGTAAATGCAGACAGCATCACTCCCGTTGACAGCACATTCATGACCACTGGAGAAATGATGGCAGTAACAGAAACTCCGTTTGATTTCAATACTCCTAAAACCATTGCCCCCGATGTGACTAACTTTGAAAACGAACAAATAAAATTCGGTAACGGATTCGACCATAATTGGGTACTTAACACGAAAGGCGATATCAACCAGCTGGCTGCCAAACTGACCAGCCCCACTAGTGGTATCACTTTGGAAGTATATACTAATGAACCGGGAATACAAGTTTATACAGGCAACTTTTTGGATGGAACCGTAAAAGGGAAAAAGGGAATTACTTATCCGCAACGCGCGTCTGTTTGTCTGGAAACACAGCACTATCCCGACAGCCCCAACAAATCACAATGGCCTTCTGTAATTCTGGAACCGGGACAGACCTATCACAGCCAATGTATCTTTAAATTCGGTGTTGAAAAATAATTGTTAAACTTTAAATATTTAATATCATGAATTGGAATTCACATGAATTCATCTGGCTGGACTGGACAATACTGGCAGTCGGCATTGTAGCTGTGATATGGGCGGTATGGCGCTCTGTACAAAAAGACAAACGCTCGCAACAAGGAGCAAGCAGTGAAGATTATCTATTTGGCAAAGGTGAGCCATGGTACATCATTGGTGCTGCTATCTTTGCAGCCAATATCGGTTCGGAACATCTGGTAGGTTTGGCAGGAACCGGTGCCAAATCCGGAGTAGGTATGGCACACTGGGAAATGCAAGGTTGGATGATTCTTCTTCTAGGATGGCTTTTTGTTCCATTCTACCAACTATTAAACAATAAAATGGGCAAAATCATTACCATGCCCGATTTCCTTAAATACCGTTATACCCCGCGTACCGGTTCATGGCTTTCTATCATCACACTGATAGCCTATATTCTTACTAAAGTGAGTGTAACCGCCTATACCGGAGGTATCTTTTTGGAGTTCTTACTTGGACTTCCTTTTTGGTATGGGGCAATCGGACTTATTGTCCTGACCGGCATCTTCACCGTACTGAGTGGAATGAAAGGAGTAATGACCCTCTCAGCTATTCAAACCCCTATTTTAATCATCGGTTCTTTCTTGGTTCTTTTCCTGGGACTGTCAGCCTTGGGAGACGGTAATATTGCTACAGGATGGACAGAAATGATGGATCATGCGCGTAGCGCCATGAATGTAGGAGCAGACGGACACGCTTATGGTGCCAACCATATGTTTCACTGGACCGAAGCAGACCCGATGTATCAAGATTATCCTGGATTCTGGGTATTTATCGGAGCTTCCATCATCGGTTTCTGGTATTGGTGTACCGACCAGCATATCGTACAGCGTGTACTTGGACAGCGTAAAGGCGAAGATAATGATGTGGTAATGAAGCGTGCCCGCAGAGGTACTATTGCAGCCGGTTATTTTAAAATCCTGCCTGTCTTCATGTTTCTTATTCCGGGGATGGTAGCTGCCGCCTTGGCTGCAAAAGGTGAATTTGATATGTCAAATACAGATGCGGCTTTTGCTGTAATGGTAAAGGATGTTCTGCCTGCCGGTGTAAAAGGTATTGTAACTATCGGATTCATCTGCGCATTGGTTGCTTCACTGGCTGCTTTCTTTAATTCATGCGCCACACTTTTTACAGAAGACTTTTACAAGCCCATGTTTAAAAACAAAAGTGAAGCTACTTATGTTATGGTAGGACGTATCGCCACCATAGTTGTAGTTATCCTCGGCATGGCATGGATTCCTGTAATGATGAGCCTCGGCAGCCTTTACGACTACCTGCAAGGCATACAGTCCCTCCTTGCACCTGCAATGGTAGCCGTATTTGCACTTGGTATATTCTCCAAGAAAATCACTCCGAAAGCCGGTGAAACAGCCATGATTGTAGGTTTCCTAATTGGTATGCTCCGTTTGCTGACTAATATCCTCACCAATACCGGAAAAGATGTGATGACCGGCTGGTTTTGGGAAAATACAACTTGGTTTTGGCAGACAAACTGGCTTATTTTTGAAATATGGCTACTTGTATTCCTCTTGTTGTTAATGGTTGTTGTATCATGCTTCACTCCGGCTCCAACCGCCAAACAAGTGGAAGCCATCACCTTTACCGGCAGTTACAAGGAACTTATCAGAAAGAGTTGGAACAAATGGGATGTTATTACCTCTTTAGGTGTAGTTCTGCTTTGTGCACTATTCTATGCTTATTTCTGGTAAACCATAAATTAAAGGCTGTATGCTTTGAATTATCTTGAAGAATACAGCCTGTTAATTTTAAACCGACGCTAAACCATGACCACCTATTATAACATAAACCCTAAATTCTATGTATCTGTAGACTGTATCATTTTCGGTTTTGACGAAGGAGAATTAAAACTGCTTCTACTAAAACGAAATTTTGAACCGGCTATGGGAAAATGGTCTTTGATGGGAGGATTCGTACAAGAAGACGAAAGTGTAGACGCTGCCGCCAAACGGGTATTGGCAGAACTGACCGGATTGGAAAATGTATATATGGAACAAGTAGGCACATTTGGCGACTTAGAGCGCGATCCGGGAGAACGAGTCATATCAGTAGCCTATTATGCTTTAGTCAATGTAAATGAATATGACAGGGAACTAGTGCAGCAGCACAATGCCCATTGGACAAAAATAGACGAACTGCCACAGCTCATTTTCGACCATCCGATCATGATTTCCAAAGCACGTGAACTGATGAAGCACAAAGCATCATACAATCCAATTGGTTTTAACCTGCTGCCCGAACTGTTTACCCTGACACAGTTGCAAAATCTATATGAGGCAATCTATGGCGAACCGATGGACAAGCGGAATTTCCGCAAGCGGGTAGCCGAAATGGATTTCATTGAAAAAACAGATTTGATAGACAAATCAGGTTCCCGACGAGGTGCTTATCTTTATAAATTTAATGATAAGGCCTACAGAAAAGATCCGAAATTTAAACTTTAAAATAATGTGCCGATGCAATAATTTGCCAATTGACAAATTAGCAGATTGCCACATTACCCAATTATTCATTATGTTAGAAAAATTAAAAGAAAAAGTATTCCGTGCCAATCTGGATTTGGTGAAACACGGACTAGTTATTTTTACATGGGGAAATGTTTCTGCCATCGATCGTGAAACAGGTCTGGTAGTAATCAAACCCAGTGGCGTATCATACGATGATATGAAAGCTGAAGACATGGTTGTAGTAGATCTGGACGGCAACGTGGTAGAAGGTTCTCTTCGTCCGTCTTCAGATACTCCCACCCATGTAGTTCTATATAAAGCATTCCCCGAAATAGGTGGAGTGGTACATACCCACTCCACCTATGCTACCGCCTGGGCACAAGCCGGAATGGATATCCCCAATATCGGAACGACTCATGCCGATTATTTCCATGACGCCATTCCTTGTACCGCAGATATGACTGAAGAGGAAGTAAAAGGTGCCTACGAACAGGAAACAGGCAATGTGATTGTGAAACGTTTCAAGAACCTGAACCCTGTACATACTCCGGGAGTACTAGTAAAAAATCATGGTCCTTTTGCATGGGGAAAAGATGCCAATGATGCTGTACATAATGCAGTAGTCATGGAACAGGTAGCCAAAATGGCAAGTATCGCTTTTGCCGCCAACCCTCATTTAACGATGAATTCTTTATTAATAGAAAAGCATTTCAGCCGCAAACACGGCCCCAATGCCTATTATGGACAGAAATAAGAAACAAAGATATTAATAACCCTTTTAAAATATAACATTATGGAAAAAGCATTTGATCAGTATGAAGTATGGTTTGTAACAGGAGCACAGCTTCTGTACGGAGGTGACGCAGTTATAGCAGTAGACGCTCACTCCAATGAAATGGTAAACGGACTGAACGAATCAGGGAAACTTCCTGTAAAAGTAGTATATAAAGGAACTGCCAACTCTTCCAAAGAAGTGGAAGCAGTGTTCAAAGCAGCCAACAACGATGAAAAATGTATCGGTGTCATCACTTGGATGCACACTTTCTCCCCAGCTAAAATGTGGATTCACGGTCTGCAACAGTTAAAGAAACCACTGTTACATCTACACACTCAATTCAATAAGGAAATTCCTTGGGATACCATGGATATGGACTTCATGAATCTGAATCAATCCGCCCATGGTGACCGCGAATTCGGACATATCTGTACCCGTATGCGCATCCGCCGCAAAGTAGTGGTAGGTTACTGGAAAGACGAAGACACCCAGCACAAGATTGCCGTTTGGATGCGCGTTTGTGCAGGTTGGGCAGACTCTCAGGATATGCTGATCATCCGTTTCGGCGATCAGATGAATAATGTAGCTGTAACTGACGGTGATAAAGTGGAAGCAGAACAACGTATGGGGTATCACGTAGATTACTGTCCGGCAAGCGAACTGATGGAATACCATAAAAACATCAAGGATACAGATGTAGAGGCACTTGTAGCAACTTACTTCAACGAATACGACCACGATGCTTCATTAGAAGATAAATCAACCGAAGCTTATCAGAAAGTATGGAACGCTGCAAAAGCCGAATTAGCTCTTCGTGCCATCCTTAAAGCCAAAGGCGCCAAAGGATTCACTACTAATTTTGATGATTTGGGCCAAACAGACGGCAGCTACTTCGATCAGATTCCGGGACTGGCTTCCCAGCGTCTGATGGCTGAAGGCTACGGATTCGGTGCGGAAGGCGACTGGAAATCAGCAGCTCTCTACCGTACCGTATGGGTGATGAACCAAGGACTTTCCAAAGGTTGTTCTTTCCTGGAAGATTACACATTGAACTTCGATGGTGCAAACAGTGCTATCCTGCAATCACATATGCTGGAAGTTTGTCCTCTTATCGCCGCTTCCAAACCACGTCTGGAAGTACACTTCCTAGGCATAGGTATTCGCAAGAGCCAGACAGCCCGTCTTGTATTCACTTCAAAAGTAGGCTCAGGTTGTACCGCCACTGTAGTAGACTTGGGTAACCGTTTCCGTCTGATCGTGAACGACGTAGAATGCATCGAGCCGAAACCGTTGCCCAAATTACCGGTTGCTTCCGCCCTGTGGATTCCGATGCCTAATTTCGAAGTAGGTGCAGGCGCATGGATCCTGGCAGGTGGAACACATCATTCTTGCTTCTCTTATGATCTGACAGCAGAATATTGGGAAGACTATGCTGAGATTGCAGGTATCGAAATGATCCGTATCGACAAAGATACTACCATCAGCAACTTCAAGAAAGAGCTTCGCATGAACGAAGTCTACTATATGCTGAACAAAGCACTTTGCTAATTCATCCATGAAGAGGGGATGTGTCAAGGCTAATAAGATTCTTGGCACATCCCACCTTATTTTATCATCATTATTGTTGTACCTTAAATTATAGGTTTTAATATGAAATCAGATGCAAAATCAACCATCCAAGCAGGAAAAGCTATTCTAGGCATAGAATTCGGATCAACACGAATCAAAGCTGTTTTGATTGACCAGGAAAACAAGCCCATTGCCCAGGGAAGCCACAGCTGGGAAAACCAACTGGTAGACGGACTGTGGACTTACAGTGTGGAAGCTATCTGGCATGGCCTGCAAGACTGCTATGCAGATCTCCGTTCCAACGTAAAAAAACTATATGACACAGAAATAGAAACCTTGGCGGCAATCGGTGTCAGTGCCATGATGCATGGTTATATGGCATTCAATAAAGAAGAAGAAATCCTTGTACCTTTCCGTACATGGAGAAATACCAATACCGGTCCGGCAGCCGCCGCCTTATCTGAATTATTCGTATATAACATTCCTCTGAGATGGAGCATTTCTCATTTATACCAAGCTATTTTAGACAATGAAGAACACGTAAGTAACATTGACTATCTGACCACCCTTGCAGGTTTCATTCATTGGCAAATTACAGGTCAGAAAGTTCTGGGCATAGGTGATGCATCAGGAATGCTTCCCATAGACCCGGCTACCAAGAATTATTCTGCCGAAATGATAGCCAAGTTCGACAAGTTGGTAGCTCCTAAAGGATACCCTTGGAAACTGACAGATATCCTGCCCAAAGTCTTACCCGCCGGCGAGAATGCAGGGTTCCTTACCCCGGAAGGTGCCAAGAGGCTGGACGTGTCGGGCCGCTTGAAAGCAGGTGTACCTGTCTGCCCTCCGGAAGGAGATGCCGGAACCGGCATGGTAGCAACCAACGCTGTCAAGCAACGCACCGGGAATGTATCAGCAGGCACTTCCTCATTTTCCATGATTGTATTGGAAAAAGAGTTGTCCAAGCCATACGAAATGATTGACATGGTTACCACTCCCGACGGAAGCCTTGTAGCTATGGTACATTGCAACAACTGCACCTCCGACCTCAATGCCTGGATCAATCTGTTCAAAGAATACCAAGAACTGCTGGGTATACCCGTAGATATGAATGAATTATATGGAAAACTTTACAATCATGCGCTCGCAGGCGATGCAGATTGCGGTGGTCTTATTTCGTATAATTATATTTCAGGTGAACCCGTGACAGGACTTGCCGACGGAAGGCCATTGTTTGTACGTTCTGCAAACGACAAATTCAACCTCGCCAACTTTATGCGTACCCATTTATACGCTTCAGTCGGAGTTCTTAAGATAGGTAATGACATTCTTTTCAATGAAGAGAAAATCAAAGTAGACAGAATCACAGGACACGGCGGATTATTCAAGACGAAAGGTGTAGGCCAGAGAATACTTGCAGCAGCTATAAACTCCCCTATTTCCGTAATGGAAACTGCCGGTGAAGGTGGCGCATGGGGAATCGCCCTGCTAGGTTCTTACCTTGTCAACAATGAAAAGAACCAATCCCTGGCAGATTTTCTGGAAGACAAAGTATTCGCCGGTGATGCCGGTATTGAAATATCGCCAACAGCCGAAGATGTAGCCGGATTCAACACATATATCGAAAACTATAAGGCAGGACTGCCTGTTGAAGAAGCAGCGACCCGATTTAAGAAGTGAGTCAAACGGGCTTAAAAAAGAGCCTCTTTACATGTTGCGGTTTACACATAAAGAGTTATCTTTGCAGATATTAAATAAAATAGCAAAGATAAACCGACTCACTAATAGCATTCAAATTATAATATTATTTTAATATGAACGAAAAGAAACTTATGAACCGTGCAGCGGACAACATCCGTATTCTGGCTGCTTCGATGGTAGAGAAAGCTAATTCAGGACACCCGGGTGGAGCTATGGGTGGCGCTGATTTTGTAAACGTGCTTTTCTCTGAGTTTTTAGTTTACGATCCTGAAAATCCGCGTTGGGAAGGGCGTGACCGTTTCTTCCTTGATCCAGGCCACATGTCACCGATGCTGTATTCCACTTTGGCACTGACCGGCAAGTTCACCATGGAAGAACTGGCACAGTTCCGCCAATGGGGCAGTCCGACTCCGGGACACCCTGAAGTGGACATCATGCGCGGTATTGAAAATACTTCCGGCCCGTTAGGACAAGGACACACTTTTGCAGTAGGTGCTGCTATCGCTGCCAAATTTCTGAAAGCCCGTCTGGGTCATGTCATGGACCAGACCATCTATGCCTATATATCCGATGGGGGTATTCAAGAAGAGATTTCTCAGGGTGCAGGCCGTCTGGCAGGTCATTTGGGGCTGGACAACTTGATCATGTTTTATGATTCAAACGACATCCAGCTGTCTACCGCTACCGATGCTGTTACCAGCGAAGATGTTGCCAAGAAATACGAAGCATGGCACTGGAAAGTAATTACCATCGACGGTAATGATCCCGATGCAATCCGCACGGCTCTGACAGAAGCGAAAGCCGTAACCGGTCAGCCCACATTAATTATCGGTAAGACCATTATGGGTAAAGGCGCACGCAAAGCGGATGATTCCAGTTATGAACGTAACTGTGCCACCCACGGTGCTCCTTTGGGAGGTGATGCTTACATCAATACAATCAAAAACTTAGGCGGCGATCCAACCAATCCTTTCCAAATCTTCCCTGAAGTAAAAGAGTTGTATGCCAAACGTGCAGAGGAACTGAAAAAAATTGTTGCAGAAAAATATGCGGCTAAAGCTGAATGGACTAAAGCTAACCCCGAACTGGCTGCTAAATTGGAACTATGGTTCTCTGGCAAAGCTCCGAAAGTAAATTGGAATGTTATCGAACAAAAAGCCGGAGATGCTACACGCAGCGCTTCTGCCAAAGTTCTCGGTGTACTGGCTACAGAAGTAGAAAACATGATCGTTTCTTCTGCCGACCTGTCAAATTCAGACAAGACCGACGGTTTCTTGAAGAAAACACATGCATTCACAAAAGACGACTTCACCGGTGCATTTCTGCAGGCAGGTGTTTCCGAATTAACCATGGCTTGCTGCTGCCTGGGTATGGCACTTCACGGAGGTGTGATTGCTGCATGCGCTACCTTCTTCGTATTCTCAGACTACATGAAACCCGCCATACGTATGGCTGCCTTGATGGAACTTCCCGTCAAATTCATCTGGACACACGACGCATTCCGTGTAGGTGAAGACGGTCCTACTCACGAACCGGTAGAACAAGAAGCACAAATCCGCCTGATGGAAAAACTGAAAAACCACAAAGGACACAATTCTATGTTGGTACTCCGTCCGGCAGATGCGGAAGAAACCACTGTGGCATGGAAATTGGCCATGGAAAATACCAGCACCCCCACCGCACTGATCTTCTCCCGCCAGAATATCGCGAATCTGCCTGCAGGAAACGACTACTCACAGGCTGCCAAAGGCGCTTATATTGTTGCAGGCTCCGATGAAAATCCGGATGTAATCCTAGTCGCTTCAGGTTCCGAAGTTTCCACTTTGGAAGCAGGTGCAGAACTTCTCCGCAAGGATGGCATAAAAATACGTATCGTATCCGCTCCTTCTGAGGGATTGTTCCGCAGCCAAAGCAAGGAATACCAAAACAGTATCATTCCCACAGGGGCTAAAGTATTCGGTCTGACTGCCGGTCTTCCTGTAAACCTTGAAGGTTTGGTAGGTGCCAACGGTAAGGTATTCGGTCTGGAATCATTCGGATTCTCCGCTCCTTACAAAGTATTGGATGAAAAGCTGGGCTTTACCGCACAGAACGTGTATAACCAAGTAAAAGAAATGCTGGCATGAAAAAAGTAGGACTGGCATCCGATCATGCAGGATTTGAACTGAAAGAGTTTGTAAAGACATGGTTAACTGAAAAAGGCTACCCATGCAAAGATTTCGGTACATACAGTACAGAAAGCTGTGACTATGCAGATTATGCCCATCCGCTTGCACTGGCTATAGAAGCCGGAGAATGCGGACCCGGAGTGGCAATTTGCGGAAGCGGTGAAGGCATCAGCATGACATTGAACAAACATCAGGGTATCCGTGCGGCACTATGCTGGATGCCCGAGATAGCCCATCTGTCACGTCAGCACAATGACGCCAATGTTCTGGTAATGCCGGGACGATTCATTGACCATGAAATGGCCGAAAAAATATTGGATGAATTCTTTAACAGCGGCTTCGAAGGCGGACGTCACCAAAAGCGCATTGAAAAGATACCTGTAAAGTAAAATTCACGCAATAATAATAAAAGTAAAAAAAGAGAGGCATTATAGCTTCTCTTTTTTTTTATTCCTATCTTTGCTTAGATTAAAATATAAAATAAAAAATATTACTATGAAGAAGATTCTTTTTTTAATGCTCCTATGTCTGCCATTCATCGCTATGGCACAGACAGATCCCAAATATCTGGCGGGAGCGATAACTATGGATGACGGTAAAGTTTCTTTCAAAACAGAGATACAGGCACCGTCTTTAACGAAAGACCAGCTATATGGCACCATGCTGAAATGGGCCACAGAACGTTTCAAGCCCGAAGGCAAGTTCAATGCACGTGTTCTTTACACCAATGAAGATGAAGGAACCATTGCAGCAGGTGGCGAAGAATATCTGGTATTCTCCTCCTCTGCATTGTCATTGGACAGAACCAGAATTTATTATCAGTTGTTTATCACCTGCGAAAACGGAAAATGTGATATCGAAATGACCCGTATCCGTTATTGGTATGATGAAGCTCGTGACGGAGGAGAAAAATACAGTGCAGAGGAATGGATTGTAGACGATATGGCTTTAAACAAATCGAAGACCAAGCTGGCTCCCATCTGCGGCAAATTCAGAAGAGAGACTATTGACTTGAAAGACACACTGTTCAAATCCATCCAAGATACATTGGGCAACAAGGTCTTGAACAACTCACAAATTGCAGTTGCTCCTGCTCCGGGCGTGACAGCTACTCCGATATCAAATGCAACAACAATCGTTACCGCCACTCCGGTAACTCCCCCTGCCCAACCGGCTGTCATCGGTGGTTCTGAGGGTAATACCGAAATAAAAGCAGCCAATAATGCAACTCCCAGCAAAGAACAAAGCATAGATGACCAAATCAAGGCATCCTCACGTATGACAATTACTGCCGGAAACGATGAACAATTCGAAATCGGTAAAGAATGCTGGGGAGGTTTCGGCCAGTTATTCGGCAAAGAAGTAGCATTCTGCGTAATCGACCAAGCCAAATCAATGGGCAATATGCTGATGGATCAGAGCGATAATTATAAAATTTCGTTCTATAAGCAAGGTAATAGCGAGCCGTGGTTGATAGTAAACTGCAAGAAACTGATGAAACAGACCGTTACCGGTGAGGAAGCAAAAAAGATGAACCCCAGTAATGACGGTCAGAAGGCATATAATATGTATGTAGGTGAAGTAATAAAATAGTCTTTTCTCCCATATATTTATACCGTGACAGTTTATTCTGATAATACATAAAACTTTTTTTAGGGGGAGATAACCCGACAACTCCCCCTAAAAAACATACAAACGATCTACCATATACTTCCCCAAAAGCACCATGACAAATACCATTCAAACATGTCTCCCCTTTAAGAATAAATAACACCGTTCCTCT
Source organism: Phocaeicola sp. GP0067 (assembly GCF_031119655.1). Taxonomy (NCBI): domain Bacteria; kingdom Pseudomonadati; phylum Bacteroidota; class Bacteroidia; order Bacteroidales; family Bacteroidaceae; genus Phocaeicola; species Phocaeicola sp. GP0067. Next base: position 15,962 of record NZ_JAVHZY010000017.1, on the reverse strand, counting down.
ATCAACCGTTTCACTTGAAACCATTTCTATAATAATCAAACCATTAGAAGAAATCATTCTTCCATTTTTTCCCTATCTTTCTCTCCTTTTTTTAAATGTTTTTAGCAAGAAAGCCGTTTTTTCTGCTCCAATCTTCCCTTTCATAACAAATAAAGAGTATCTTTGTAAACAACAATGAGACAATCATGCCTTATGACGGAACAATTACAGGACATAAAGACACTTATCGAACAGGGTGATACGGAAAGAGCCATTCATGCGCTAACTAATTTCATCCGAAACGATGCGCACGTCAACGATGAACCCTATTACTTACTGGGTAACGCCTACCGCAAAATGGGAGACTGGCAACAAGCTTTGAACAATTATCTGGAAGCCATCGAGCGTAATCCGGAAAGTCCGGCCGTTTCCGCCCGTGACATGATTATGAATATTCTGAATTTCTATAACAAAGACATGTATAATCAATAATAACTAACCCATGGCAAAGATTAAAGGTGCTATTGTAGTAGACACAGAGCGTTGCAAAGGTTGCAATCTATGTGTAGTGGCATGTCCGCTGCATGTAATCGCGCTCAATGCCAAACAAGTGAATAAAAAAGGATACACATTCGCCCACCAGGTATTAGAAGATACCTGCAATGGTTGCGCATCATGTGCCACAGTCTGTCCGGACGGATGCATCACTGTGTATAAAGTAAAACAACAATAAATGTAACAAATATGGCAGAAGAAGTCGTTTTAATGAAGGGAAATGAAGCCATAGCCCACGCCGCTATCCGTATCGGAGTAGACGGTTACTTTGGCTATCCCATCACTCCCCAATCGGAAATATTGGAAACGCTGGCCGAAGAGAAACCTTGGGAAACTACCGGTATGGTGGTGTTGCAGGCAGAAAGTGAAGTCGCAGCAATCAACATGGTATATGGCGGTGCAGCGAGCGGTAAAATGGTAATGACCTCATCCTCCAGTCCCGGCGTCAGTTTAAAGCAGGAAGGCATCTCGTACATTGCCGGTGCCGAACTCCCCTGCCTGATTGTCAATGTCATGCGCGGAGGTCCCGGATTAGGAACCATCCAACCTAGTCAGGCCGACTATTTCCAAACAGTGAAAGGCGGCGGTCACGGAGACTATCGCCTCATAGCCCTGGCTCCTGCATCAGTACAGGAAATGGCAGATTTCGTAGGTATAGCTTTTGATCTGGCTTTCAAATACCGCAATCCCGCCATTATTCTGGCAGACGGCGTTATCGGACAGATGATGGAAAAAGTAGTATTGCCCGAACAGCGCACACGCCTGACAGATGAAGAAGTCATAGCCCGTTGTCCGTGGGCCACTACCGGCAGAACCCACCACCGTACTCCCAACATCATCACCTCATTGGAACTCGATCCTGCCGAGATGGAAAAACGTAATATCCATCTTCAGAAAAAATATGCAGAAATAGAAGAAAACGAAGTACGTTTCGAAGAACTTCACTGCGAAGATGCCGAATATTTGATCGTAGCTTTCGGTTCTTGTGCCCGCATTGCCCAAAAAGCAATGGAAATGGCTCGGGAAGAAGGCATCAAAGTTGGTTTGCTCCGTCCTATTACCCTATGGCCGTTCCCGTCGAAAGCTATTGCAGCACGCGCCGCACAGGTAAAAGGTATCCTCACTGTAGAATTGAACGCCGGACAAATGGTAGAAGATGTCCGTCTGGCCGTAGAATGCAAAGTGCCTGTAGAACACTTCGGACGTCTGGGTGGTATTGTTCCCGATCCGGATGAAGTAATCACTGCACTGAAAGAGAAACTAATAAAATAAGACCGTATGAATATCGATCTGATCAGAAACATATTGAACATACTTTTCATGGCACTGGCACTAGCGGCTGTCATCACTTACTTCATGGCAAGTGACTTCAAAGTATTCATCTATGTCTGTGCAGCAGCTATTTTTCTCAAGCTGATGGAATTCTTTATGCGGTTCATGTTATAAGCAATAGGAGGAGAAACTATGACAAAAGAAGAAATCATAAAACCCGAAAACCTGGTTTATAAGAAACCGACACTGATGAATGACAATCCGATGCATTACTGCCCCGGATGCAGCCACGGTGTGGTTCACAAGTTAATAGCCGAAGTTATTGAAGAAATGGGCATGGAAGATAAGACAATCGGTGTGTCACCGGTAGGATGTGCCGTTTTTGCATACAACTATCTAGACATCGATTGGCAAGAAGCCGCCCACGGACGCGCACCAGCCGTAGCTACCGCCATCAAGCGTTTATGGCCCGGACGTCTGGTATTTACCTACCAGGGAGATGGTGATCTGGCATGTATCGGCACTGCCGAAACCATCCATGCTTTAAATCGTGGCGAAAACATTACTATCATCTTTATCAACAACGCCATTTATGGAATGACCGGTGGGCAAATGGCTCCTACCACGCTGGTTGGCATGAAGACAGCCACCTGCCCCTATGGTCGTGATGTAGCCATTCATGGCTATCCGCTGAAAATGACAGAAATTGCCGCCACTTTGGAAGGCACCGCCTACGTTACCCGCCAGGCCGTACATACGGTTCCTGCCATCCGCAAAGCAAAAAAGGCTATCCGCAAGGCATTCGAAAACTCAATGAATGGCAAAGGATCCAATTTGGTGGAAATTGTATCGACTTGTAATTCCGGTTGGAAAATGACTCCGCAAGCATCCAATGACTGGATGGTGGAACACATGTTCCCCTTCTATCCGCTGGGTGATTTGAAAGATAAAGAATAAAAAGACAGAAACCATGAAACAGGAAATCATTATAGCAGGATTCGGCGGTCAGGGTGTGCTATCCATGGGTAAGATACTTGCCTATTCCGGACTGATGGAAGACAAGGAAGTAACCTGGATGCCGGCATACGGTCCCGAACAACGGGGAGGAACCGCTAACGTAACGGTGATTGTCAGTGATGAACGCATCTCTTCACCCATTCTCAGCCAATATGACACAGCCATCATACTGAACCAACCCTCATTGGAAAAGTTTGAAGGCAAAATCAAACCGGGTGGTATCCTCATTTATGACGGATACGGAATCATCGAGCCTCCGACACGTAAGGACATACAAATCTATCGTATTGACGCAATGGATGCCGCCAACGAAAAAGGAATGGCAAAGACCTTCAATATGATTGTCTTAGGAGGCTTGCTGAAACTGCGTCCCGTAGTATCCATTGAAAGTGTAATAAAAGCTTTACGCAAAACATTGCCCGAACGTCACCATCATCTGATACCGATGAATGAAGAAGCCATCCGAATCGGAATGGAGATTATTAAACCTCAGTAAGTTAAAATAACTCTAAACGAATAATAAAAGGAAGAACTTTCCATAGCGGAAAAGCTCTTCCTTTTATTTTTATATTGTATCTTTGCCGCCGTTATGAAAAGAATATTCTCTATTATTTTTTTATTATTCCTGTGCTTCCATACTTCCTTGATGGCACAGCGGACAATGAATACCCTGAACAATCAGTTCGGTTCCTCGGCAAACGGACTGGACAGAAACCAATATGACCGTAACGGAAACCCCATAGACACGACAGCCGTAGTAGATGCCAACACTATCCCCATCGGACTGTATTCATGGAAAGTGGACAGTCGTTTTGGCAATGTCACTTATATCCCCGTAGATACCTTGCAGCACGCTTTCCAGAACTCAAATGACATGGGCGGCTACACCGGACAATACAATTACTTGGGAAATTTGGGTTCCCCCCGCCTCTCACGCATCTTTTTTGACCGTCGGGATCCCAGCCAATACTTTTTCACCGACCCATACGACTTTTGCGTACAACGTCCGGAAGATGTCATATTCACCAATACATTTTCTCCATTCACGAACCTGAGCTATTACAAAGGAGGAGGCAGCCGTGACGGAGAAGAACGCTTCAAATCCTATTTTGCCATCAATGCAAACAAAAGACTGGGGTTTGGATTCTACATAGATTACCTGTATGGCCGGGGGCTTTACCAAGATCAGTCCACAGCCTTTTTCAACGGTGGCCTGTTCTCCAGCTACCGGGGAGACAAATATGACATGCATTTCATATTCAACAACGATAACTTGAAGATGGCAGAAAACGGAGGTATCACGGACGACCGGTATATCACCAACCCACTGGATATGGCAGAAGGCAAAAAAGAATATTCCGCCAACGAAATCCCAACGCGACTGAGTCAGATATGGAATCACAACACCAGCTACCATGCCTTCCTGACACATCGTTACAACTTAGGGTTCTATAAAGAAAAACAGGACAGTGTGGATACGGACTCCGTAAAAATAACGCAGGTATTTGTTCCTGTCACAAGCTTCATACATACATTACAAGTGGACTTGAACAATCGCAAATACATCTCATACGATGACGCACAGAATCAGAAGTATTTTGAACATAACTATCTGGGGACCGACTCGATAGACAAGACGAAGCGCACATCCATCAAAAATACCATTGGCATTGCTTTACAAGAAGGATTCAACAAATGGGCGAAAGCCGGACTTACCGCCTTTTTAAGTTATGAATACCGAAACTTCGCCTTGACCGACACGACAAACATACCGGGACAGCGCATTATCAACAACTATAAGGAAAGTTCACTCTCCATTGGCGGCGAACTATCCAAAAAACAAGGAAAACTATTACATTACAATATTCTAGGAGAATTGGCCATAGCCGGTGAAGATGCAGGACAATTCAGCGTAGAAGGCAGAGGGGATCTGAATCTCCGTTTATTCGGAGATACGGTGAGACTGGATGTAAATGCATTCATCAAGAACCAGAACCCCGTATTCTATTTCAGGCATTTCCAATCCAAACATTACTGGTGGGACAACAACGATTTATCCAAAATAATGAGAACCCGACTGGAAGGAAAACTAAGTCTGAACAGATGGGGAACCCAACTGCGTGCCGGAGTGGAAAATATAAAGAACTACACTTATCTGGCCAATGCCAGCATACCGGTAAAAGACAGTGAAGGAAATGTCACCGGTTTCAAGAACAATGCAGCCGTAAGACAGCACTCCGGCAATATACAAATATTCACAGCAATGTTGCAACAAAAATTGAAAGTAGGAATATTTCATCTCGACGGTGAAGTAGCCTATCAAAAATCAAGTGAGCAAGACATTCTGCCCTTACCGGAATTGTCGGCTTACGGCAACTTGTACATGAAATTCGGTCTCGCCAAAAAAGTACTCCAGATAGAAATGGGAGCAGATGTGCGTTATTTCAGTAAATATTACGCGCCAGACTACTCCCCCGTCATCGGACAATTCTATAACCAGAATCCTGATGACAAAATCGAGATAGGAGCTTTTCCGATAGTCAACGTCTATGCCAACCTGCATTTAAAACGTACCCGCTTCTTTATTATGATGTATCACGTCAATGCCGGTTCGGGAAAATCCAATTACTTCCTGGCGCCTCACTACCCAATCAATCCGCGAATGATAAAGTTCGGCCTTTCATGGAATTTCTTTGATTGACGGTCTATATGAGAAAATATCTGAAATACATTCTGATGGGTATCCTTGCAGTAACCCTATCCTCCATCTTCTTCAAAAAGAAAACGGAGGCTGAAACCAGTCTGCCCCGCGATTATGCAGAAATAGCGGCATCGGGAATCCTGCGTGCCGTTACCGAGTACAATTCTATCAGTTTTTATGCCGACGGCGACACCGTTTCCGGTTTCCACTACGAACTGCTCCATGCTTTTGCACACAGCAAAGGACTGAAACCGGAAATCACTCCTGAAATGAGCTTTTCCAAAAGACTGGAAGGCGTACAAAAAGGAACATACGATATATTGGCCAACAGCACGGTAGTTACCACAGAATACAAAGACTCCCTGTTGTTTACCCGCCCCATTATACTGAACAAACAAGTACTGGTACAGCGTAAACCCGAAAAAGAAAACGATAGTCTGTACATTCACAGCCAGTTGGAACTAGCCCGCAAGACCCTTCATCTAGTCAAAAACTCACCTGCCATCCTGCGCATACATAATTTAAGTAACGAAATAGGCGATACCATCTATATCAAAGAAGTGGAGAAATACGGACAAGAACAATTACTGGCCATGGTAGCACATGGTGACATAGACTATGCCGTATGCGACGAGAGCATTGCCAAAGCCTCCATCAATGATTTTCCACAATTGGATATAGAAACAGCCATCAGCTTCTCACAATTCTATTCATGGGGAGTAAGCAAACATTCTCCAATATTGCTTGACAGCCTGAATTCCTGGTTAAATGACTACGTCAAGACTCCTGCATTCAAACTGTTGCGCAAGAAATATTACAATAACTGATTTTTATCCGGCTGAAATTGCAAAATAGTCCTATCTTTGCAATATAAATTGTTATTATTTTAAGCGGAATGACAAAAAAGTTATTACCATGGTTAAATTAGACAAAGTAAAATGGGGCTTCATCGGTTGCGGAGAAGTGACCGAGAAGAAAAGCGGACCAGCCTTTGCCCTGATCGAAGGTTCAGAGGTAGTGGCCGTAATGAGCCGTGACAAAGAAAAAGCTCAATCATACGCCAAAAGACACAACATTCCCCGCTGGTACTCCGATCCGCAGCAGTTAATAGGAGATGAAGATGTCAATGCTATTTATATAGCCACTCCCCCCTCTTCTCATGCCACTTTTGCCATTATGTCCATGAAGGCAGGAAAGCCCGTATACATCGAGAAACCTATGGCGGCCAGCTATGAAGACTGTGCACGCATCAACCGCATATCACAGGAAACAGGAATTCCTTGTTTCGTAGCTTATTACAGACGCTATCTTCCTTATTTCCAAAAAGTACGCCAGATGGTAGAGGACGGAGAAATAGGCAATGTCATCAACATACAGATACGTTTCGCCCAGCCTCCCCGCGCTTTGGATTACAACAGTACCAACCTTCCCTGGCGTGTACAACCTGATATTGCCGGCGGCGGTTATTTCTATGATCTGGCTCCTCACCAGCTGGATTTGCTACAAGATATGTTCGGCTGCATTCTCGAAGCCCAAGGATACAAGAGCAACCGTGGCGGGTTATATCCGGCAGAAGATACGATAAGTGCCTGCTTCAAATTTGATTCCGGTCTGCCGGGATCAGGATCATGGTGTTTCGTTGCCCATGAATCGGCCAAGGAAGACCGTATAGAAATCATCGGAGACAAGGGAATGATCTGTTTCTCTGTTTTCACTTACGATCCCATCGCCCTGCATACTGAAAGAGGCCGCGAGGAGTTTCTTCCCGAAAATCCCCCTCATGTACAACTTCCGCTCATAAAAGCCGTAGTAGAACACTTGCAGGGAAAAGCCGTCTGTACCTGCGACGGCATCAGTGCGACACCCACCAACTGGGTAATGGACCGTATACTTGACAAACTCTGATTTCTGCCTATGGACATCCGTCAATTATGCCTGTTTTGTCTGTCTTTCCTTTCCGCCCTCGGTGTATATGCACAAGCGGAACAGAAGGACTCGACAGTACAGGACAACAAGGGTGTTCTCATTACATTGACCGATGGAATAGCGACAACTGTCCGTCATACCGGAAGAAAAATCAGGAAAGTGGGAAAAGAATTCAACGCGGTCGATACCACCTATATCTCGCCTAACCTCTACAATCTGGCTTTCATGCTGGAATCCAGCAGTTGGTACGAATACTATCGGTTAGGCAGTAAAGGAAACAACGGCGAACAAAGTTTGGGATTCTCCCCCAATGCCAGTTTCAAGCTGGGGGTCTATTTCGGATGGCGCTGGATATTTCTAGGATATTCTTTCGATGTAAAAGATATTTTCGGCGGACACAAGAACAAGGCAAAGAAAACCGAAATGGCACTGAATCTTTATAGTTCCAAATTTGGTGTGGATTTATATTACAGAAAGACAGGAAGCGATTTCAAGATACGTTCTTCCAGCGGATTTGACCTGAACACTCCCATTAAAAATCTGAATTTCAACGGATTGCAAAGTAAAATCAAAGGACTGAACGCCTATTGGATTTTCAATTATAAAAAATTCTCTTATCCGGCAGCCTATAGCCAGTCCACCAACCAGCGTAAAAGCGCGGGTTCCCTGATGGCGGGCTTTTCTTATTCCCAGCACAACATATCTTTTGATTACGAAAAGCTTCCCGGTGAAGTGAGAGCCCAACTGCATGATGCCCTGCTTTTCAAGAAAGTGAAATATTCTGATTACAGCATCAACGTGGGTTATGGCTATAACTGGGTATTTGCAAAAAACTGGGTTTCCAATCTTTCACTCTTACCGGCCATTGCCTATAAAAAATCAAAAATAGACGATACGCCTAACACCGACAATCATTGGATAAAGGATATCAATTTTGACCTGATAACACGTGCCGCCGTGGTCTATAATACCAACAAGTACTTTGTAGGTGCTTCACTGGTGATGCATACATACGATTATCGGAAAAGGAATTTCTCTCTCACTAATACATTCGGAACCGTTCGTGTATATGCAGGATTCAACTTCTGGAAAAGGAAAGAATTCCGCGATAAATAAAAAATATACCGGAAGCCTATAAAGTTCTTCCGGTATATCACAGGTTAATTATATTAGACTCACAATAAATTCTTAGAAGCGGGCGCCGACTGTCAGCAAGAGCTGATGCCGTTCATTGTCCACTTTAGTTGCCGGAAGATCTATATCGTCAAAAGCATAAAAGTTTGATTTATACATATCATATTTATATGCCAAATCCGCATAAATTACACTGCCACGGTATCCAAGACCAAACGTAAAGGTATTCTTAGACTCCGTATTATTAAAATCAGTACGCGTGCTATATAAAGACAAGGCACTATAAGCATCTTTTGAAAATGCAGCCGAAGAATAATTATACCCTGCACGGATGCTAAACTCAGGTATGATCCGCGTTTCCATTCCTATACGGAAAGTATGGACACCTTTCAGATAATTCTCAACGCTAAGCTGATCTCCCAATTCATAACCATCCACATCCTTCAGCTTACTGGAAGAATAATCCTGATATTCATATTCCGCACCTACTGCCACCGCACCCGCAAAAGTAGTACCCGCACTGACATTAAATTTCCACGGAGTAGTAAGATTATAATCATAGGTCAAATAATCATACTCCGGAGTTACCAGAAAATCACTCAATGTCTGGATATAGGGTTTTTCATAAGCTAAAATATCAGAAGATAAAGTGGCATTATAGCTTTCTCTTAAATCATACCATGTAGGCGTGTGAACGGCAAATCCCAAACGGAAAGGAGAACTTTCTATAGGACGTACAATAACCCCCAACTTCAAATCCATACCAGTTCCTTCCAGTCTATAATAATTATCCAATGTATACCCCCCATTATCCGCACCCTTATCATCATTCAAATTTTCCGTATAAGAAGTATAACGGTCATAATTCACATCATAGACCCCCAAGGTAGCTCCTAAATAGACCCTGTCTTCAATATTGAATGAAACATTAAAATCATATTGACTGATACCTCCAGTTTCCTTACTAAAGAAGTTATTGTTAAAACCATTCCACCCCCATGGAGCATGAATGTTTTTTTCAGGATCATTAAACCAGTCAACCACACCGGTTCTCACCCCCATTACTCCTAAAACAGGTAACTGGTTCCAATATTTGGTATAAGGATTCTTCGCATCCAGTATGTCATTAAACTCGCTTTCCGTCAATCCATATCGTTCCATTTCCTGAGCCAGCTGGAAGCTTTGTGACATATTATCCAACGCCCCTCCCATAGAGAAAAGGCGGTTGAAGTTTTTACTTTTATGGTAATTGAATCCGAAATTCACAAAACGCAAAGAAGTATTGTTGCCTATCTTATTGCTATAAACAAATCCAATCTGGTCAAATGAAGCGCGCGTTTTGTCTTCATTCATTGACACGCCACTAAAGTTACTCTTTGTCGAAGTATTATTAAAACCAAAAGAAACGGACACGTCATTACTACGAAAAATGCCGATACCCGCAGGGTTGGAACTCATGACAGATATATCACCTCCCAAAGCTCCCATGGCACCACCCATACCAACAAATCGTGCTGTTCCATTCAAGTCATTCCCCAGCAACTTTTCCGCATCATAAGCATTTTGTGCGCTTGCCGTTGCCATTGCCAGCAACGTACAAGCGGTTACTATTACTTTATTTTTCATACATCAATTCTATTAAATACAACAGTCTGGTTTAATCTGCTACTTATCTGGTACGCGATCTGCCACCGCCACTTGAACGGGAAACACCGCCTCCGGAACTACGGGAAGCCCCACCGCCACTAGAAAAACTACTACGGGAAGAAGAAGTTCCACTACTACGGTAAGAGTTAGACGAACTATTACGGGAAGGACTGCTGCTACGGGAATATGAACTGCTGCGAGAGTTCGAAACGCCACTATTGTTACGATAGGCGCCACGGCTTGCAGCCCCTGTTCTCTGATAAGCAGATCCTGCTGCATTTCCCACACTTCTCCGGGTACTGCTTGGTCTGGTATAGGAAGAACCCCTTCCTTCTGTCGGACGTGAATACGAATTACCCGGACGGACTCCTGCAGCCTGACTTGGTGAAAGAGTTGCTCCTGTACGGGTTCTGATAGCGCTTCTATTAGGACGAACCGAATTTACACCGTCAGATCCCGAAACCACTCTTCCTGATGAAGATCCGTTACGTGTTGCGGTACGATAGCTATTAGCACTATTACGGACATTTTGTCTGGAATTTCCTACATACGAATTACGACTATTCCTATCATAACTATTCACATAATTATTCCGGCTTGGGCGTGAAGAGCCATAGCTGTTGGTGTATCTTCCGGCATGTATTCCCGGATTACGTCTGCTTGAGCCATACCATCCATGACCGCCTCCCCAGTAGCCGCCGCCCCAACCGTGACCGGAATAATGCGGATAATAATGATGGTGGTGGTGATGATGGTAGCCCCAATAGCCACCCCAGTAGCCGCCACCCCAATAACCGGGATAGTACCAGCTATTGTAGTACCACGGCGAACTCCATCCCCAACTGAATCCCCAGCTGGCGCCATATGGATAATTCCAACGCCAATCCCACCACAAGCGGTTCGTGTAAGTGGGAAAAACGTATGCATACAATCCGTCATCATATACATTCCAATCCCATGAAGGCAAACCGTAAACCACATCCCAATAGAGCGGACTGCTTACCGGAATGGCGTAACGGGGATTGCGGAAACGGACGATACGCATCGCGTATTCATAATCGTCTTGAGAGCCCTCAAAACCATTAACCCATTCCCCTCTCTCATTCAAAGGTTTCTCCTCAATATACAAGGTATCATTCTCCATCGAGAAGTTATTATCTCGTGAAGTATAACGACGATTATACTCATCCACATCGCGCACTTTTCCTTTCACATCCTTCACCACCACTGTAGAACCGGGGGCTGCGTAAACGGTAGTCGTGTTCTGCTTCTGCGGAACCACCACTTTCACCTCTTGCTTAACCTCCTCTTTCTTTTCAGCTTTTTTCTTAGGGATGAAATAAAGGTCGTCATCAACGCTTTGTGACATTGCCCAATAAGGCAAGCACACCATCATAAGCGAAGCTAATACAATCTTTTTCATACTCGTACCTGTTTTATTTGTTATTCTATCTACTTTTTCTAGTGCAAAGATAGCCAGAGGTTTCAGTTCATAACAAAGAAAATCCCTATTAGTTGGTAGGGATTTCCCTATTTTAGTAACGGACTTCAACTATTTTATCTATTTCTGCACACACACGGAAAACAGAAGAACGTCCGTTCACATACGTTGATGGTAAACAAATCTGGTGGTAAAACAACTTTTTATAATAAGTTGCACCCACTTATACCCTCATGCCCTCACTAAAAGCCATAACCTACTCATTATTAAACCACTACCCACAGTGAGGGCATGCTAAAAAGTGAGAGCATTGCCCTCATGCCCTCACTCCTAATTTCTTGTACATTTCACTTAAATCATTCATTCACAACATAATGCCCATTCACAGGCTTATAAACCGGTTGTTTGGGAAGTCCCACATTTTTCAGCTTTCCTTCCTCGCACAAGCGGTGTAAATGGCGGCTGGCCGTACTTTGTGTCATACTGCAAAGAAGCTGGAAACTTTTCCGCTGCACAAAATCATGAGTTGTGAAGAACTCCGTCAGCAATGCGTCAATTTCCTCATCGGTCAGTTTACTTGAATGAAACGAGAACCGGGTACGCTGCACCTTTACCTTTCCCACCTCATCCATCAATAATCGGTCGGGGCGGTAAACAATCCCCTTAAGCCTTACCTTTGTATTTTTACGTTTCGTCTTTTCGGTTACCGGCTCGGTGCTCACCAGATTGGGACGGAAAAAGCCGATGCCGTCCAGATGCACCTGCCTGCCTTCCTCCAATTCCTCGCCCATGGCGTGTGACAGCGCATCGAGCACGGCTATTACATCCGTTTCCGTCAATGTACAATATTTCTGTATACGGGCACGGAGCTGGGCCGTGCTTACTTTCCCATTCAGCCGGAGACGCGGATGCAACATATTCTCTTCCCCTTGTTGCTCAGAGGTTTTGGGATTCTCGTACCAATCAAATAGTATTGCCATACTGTTCTTTTTTTTATTGATGAAAGTTCAATATCTGTTAATCACAGACGTGATTAAGCTTAACTACCTTTGTGATTAATTTTAATCACCTTTGTGATCAGACTTAATCACAAGGGTGAATAACTAATTACAAACATACAAAAATAAGAAAAGAAAAGGTAGAAAACAAATAAGAGACAGGGGAATATGCACTGAGACTAAGAATAAAAACACAGAAAAGAAAGGAAAAAGAAAAAGACGGCATTTAATCCGGAAAGCATTTGCAGAATCCGGAAAGAAACCTTATCTTTACTAAAAATATGCACACATAGACACTCGCAATACGCAGTCTTCTCCACACGACAGAACATCATCTTTTCCATGGGAGGTACATAAAACCAAAAAACATTCAAACGAAAGACAAATATGAAAATTACACTCATCAGAAAAGATGAAGAACAGGGGACAGAAGCCTTGTCACTATGCGATACGGACGCATTCTTCGAGAAAGTAAAGACAGAGAACAAAGCAGGGCATATATCGGAACTGCGTGAAATACTACCCCGGCTGGCAGGATCGTCCGCCCGCTACGTCCACATCGACAAACTGCCACGTGTCTATCCTGCCGTAGAATATACCCGCAAACAAAAGGGTGAGAAACGTATGAAACATTACAACGGACTGGTGCAGCTGGAAGTGAACCGGCTCGCCGACCTGTATGAGGTGGAATATGTGAAACGCCAAGTAGAGCAACTGCCACAAACCTTTGCCGCTTTCTGCGGTTCAAGCGGACGGAGCGTAAAGATATGGGTACGCTTCGCACGCACTGACGGCAGCTTGCCCACTGCCACACAAGAAGTCCTCCTGTTTCATGCCCACGCCTATCGGCTGGCGGTGACATGCTACCAGCCCATGCTTCCTTTCGGCATCACACTGAAGGAACCGGACCTGATGCAAAGCTGTCGCATGACCGTGGATGAACAACCTTACTATAACCCTTCGTCCGCCCCTTTCTGCATAGAGCAACCGCTTACCCTGCCCGATGAGGAAACTTTCCGGCAACGGAAACAAAACAGCGAAAGCGCACCGGAACGAATGACACCCGGCTGCGAAAGTATGCAGATTTTTGCCCTGATGTACCAGTCGGCACGGAAAAGAGCATTGGCCGAGATGGAAAACTGGAAACGTGATGACGGGCTGGAACCTTTACTGCCCCATCTGGTAGAACAATGCTTCAAAACAGGCATCCCCGAAGAGGAAGCCGTACAGCGCACGCTGATGCACTATTTTCACGCAACGGACACAGAAACCATCCGTACAGCTTTTGGCAACGGATACCGGGAAATGAAAGGTTTCGGTAAGAAAAGCGGTTTCAGTAAAGAGCAGGAAGCCACCTTCCGGCTGGAGGAATTCTTGAAAAGACGGTATGAATTCCGCTTCAACACCGTGCTGGACGAGGTGGAATACCGTCAACGGGACTCCGTTCATTTCTATTTCAAGCCTTTAGATAAACGTACCCGCAACAGCATCTCCCTCTGCGCCTTAAAAGAAGGGCTGCAAGTGTGGGACCGGGATATAGACCGCTTTCTCACCTCCGATTTCGTTCCGCTTTACAATCCTGTAGAAGAATACTTGTGTGACCTTCCCCGATGGGACGGTACTGACCGCATCCGCGCACTTGCCCGGCTCGTTCCTTGCGGCAATCCGCATTGGGAAGAACTCTTTTACCGTTGGTTTCTAGGCATGGTGGCGCATTGGAGGGGGATGGACCGCCAGCATGGAAACAGCACTTCACCTTTACTTGTAGGTTCGCAAGGATTCCGGAAATCCACTTATTGCCGTATCTTGCTGCCACCCGAACTCCGTTTCGGCTATGCCGACAGCCTGGACTTCAGCAGCAAACAGGAAGCGGAGCGTGCCTTGGGACGATTTTTCCTTATCAACCTGGACGAATTCGACCAGATTACCGTAAATCAACAAGGCTTTCTGAAACATCTGTTACAAAAACCGACAGCCAATCTGCGCAAGCCTTACGGAACCAGCGTGCGCGAATTACGCCGCTATGCCTCATTCATCGGCACCAGCAATCAGAAGGATTTGCTCACCGACCCCACGGGAAGCCGTCGCTTTATCTGTATCGAAGTGACCGATCCCATTGATACCAATGTCACCATAGACTACCGCCAACTCTATGCGCAAGCCATGCATTTACTTTATAAGAACGAACGTTATTGGCTGAATGACGAAGATGAGGCCGTTTTACGACAAAGCAACAGCGAATTTGAGCAAATATCACCTTTGGAGCATTTATTCCATTGTAACTTTTCTTCTGCAACCAACGAAAAGGAGGGAGAATGGATGACTGCCATGGATATTTTTAATTATCTTCAAGAGAACACACGCGACAAACTGTCTATCAATAAAATAAATTGGTTTGGACGTATTCTCCGCAAACTGAACATTCCTAAAAAGACCAGTACCAGAGGTACCCTATATCATGTAACAAAGTTGAAATAATTTATTTTACCATAGGAAAGTATGAGGGCAATGCCCTCATACTCTTCTATGCTACCATCACAAATAACCTGTTCATTATAAACAAATTACCTCACGAATGAGGGCATGAGGGCATAATTGCATCTAACTTTGCAATGAGAGCACAAGTCTGAAACAAAAAGACGGAAGGTTTGTTTGTGAAAGTAATGAAAAGAAATTATCTTTGTCATCATCCTTAAACCAACAATCGTATGAAACCAGTGAAATTATTTTATCAGGAAAGATGCCCGTTCTGCAAAAAAGCACTGCGCTATATTGAAGAACTGAAAGCAGAATATCCTGAATTCCAACCTATAGAAATAGAAATGATAGAAGAAACCCAACATCCTGATATAGCCGACCAATACGACTATTATTACGTTCCCACGTTCTATGTGGACGGGGTGAAAGTGCATGAAGCGGGCATCTTCAAAAATGAGATGGAGGCATTGCTCCGTAAAGTGATAGAATAAACGAAAAGATATGAAATATTTAGAAGTAACCTTTACAACACATCCCTGTAATGAGACAGTGAATGATGTAGTGTCCGCATTGGCCGGAGAAATAGGATTTGAAAGTTTTGTAGAATGTGAAGGGGGAATACAGGCCTATATCCAGCAAACTCTCTTTGACGAGGAAGCACTGAAAGAAATGGTTGTGAACTTCCCTTTACCTGACACCCGGATAGAATACACCATAAAGGAAGCCGAAGACTATCAATGTATTTATAACCATAGAACAACCAAAACTAATCAGAAATATCCGAGTGTAAATCTTTAATTACCAGCATATTCTA
>NZ_JAVHZY010000016.1:0-109955 GCF_031119655.1 Phocaeicola sp. GP0067 | reverse complement strand
AATCCTTCTTTTCCCCTAGTATGTTCTCCATCACATTGGCTTGGACCACGCATGAGCTTGCCATCTATAGCTACAACGCCTTTCACCTCCAGACAGACTCGTTTTACCCAATTACGGAAGATCGACTCAAAATAATCGGGCTTTATCATACTGAAGAATCTGTTAAAAGTATCATGACTGGGGATGAACTCCAGGCCGGGTATGCGACTCTTGAAAAAAGTCATTTTCGAATTGCCAAATTCCTCAATTTCATTCCAGGACTGGACCTCACAGATTACAGCAGCAATGAATATATAGATACTAGTTTCCATTTTATGGACTTTCTTGCGGTTCATACTAGGATCTTCTATTTGTTTACAAAGGTCAATTATACCAATTTTCATGTTAGTTTATGTTTTAATATATCTTATAAAGATAAGAAAAATAATCGACACAATCAAATAATAACACATTAATAATCAATAATATAACAAATAAATAACAAGGAATAATATAGTAAAAAAACATAATGCATCCGCCATAACCACGGACGTGATTAAGTCTAGTCACCTTTGTGATTAACTTTAACCACTCTTGTGGTTAGACTTAACCACCTAGGTAGATAAGCAATTACAAACATATAAAAAGTAGGAAAAGAAAAGAAAAGAAAGAAAAGAAATAAGAGACAGGGAAATATGCACACATAGACTACCACCAACTCGATTCACAAGCCATGCAGCTGCTTTATAAGAACGAACGTTAGGGGGTGAATGATGAAAAAGAGTAGGGTATTGTGGCAAAACAACACCGAATTTGAGCAAATTTTGCCTTTGGAGCAGTTTTTCAAATATCACTTTTCTTCTGCTACTTCAGAGAAGAAGGAAGAAGGGAGACCGCTCATGAAGATTTTCAATTACCCGAAAGGACATACGCATAAAAAGAACTATAAATCAACAATATAAATTATTCCAGACGCATTCTCTGCAAGCTGAGCATTCCCCCAAAAGCCAGCAATAAAAGTACTTTGTATCATGCGATAAAGTCTGAATAATTTATTTTTAAGCATCGGTGTTAGTGAGGGCAATGCCCTCACTAACACCGATGCTACCACCACTAATAAGCAGTTCATTATAAATAAGTTATGGCAAAAAATGAGGGCATTTTCGCGTCCAACTTTCTATTGTTTTTTGCCATGTTCCAATAAATTTCTTCAGATGAACCCATTTTTGCCTGTTACTGATTATTTCTAATAAGGTATCTCATAAATTATACTTTATCCACATCAACCATCGACATAAATTAAGAAACAAAAGATCATAAAATCCTTTTAGGAGAGAACAAAAGATGAAAAGTTTCTGTATTCCCCTCTGTGACATACCTACTTAAAAACAAAACATTATTCCAAAAGAATTCGCTGAAAATACAGGAAATAAAAAGGAAATCAGTAACTTTGTATGTTATCATTTAAAAACAAAAAAGTATGGGCAATAAGATTTATCCTATCGGTATACAGAATTTTGAAAGTCTCCGCCTGGATGGCTATTTCTATATTGATAAAACAGCATTGATTTATCAATTGGTGAAATCCGGACGCTATTATTTCCTGAGCCGCCCACGCCGCTTCGGAAAAAGCCTGCTTATCTCCACTCTGGAAGCTTATTTCCAAGGGAAAAAGGAACTTTTTCAAGGACTGGCTATGGAAAAACTGGAAAAGGACTGGACAAAATATCCCATACTGCACATTGACCTGAATACACAGAAATATGATAGTCCGCAAAGTTTGGAAAGCAAACTGAACCGTACATTGGTAACCTGGGAAAAGCTATATGGAAGCGAGCCTGCCGAAGATTCCTTGTCCATGCGTTTTGAAGGCACCATTCAGCGCGCTTATGAACAAACAGGCCAACGTGTAGTGATTCTGGTAGACGAATATGACAAGCCCATGTTGCAAGCCATCGGCAATAAAGAATTGCAAAATAGTTTTCGCGAAACACTTAAAGCATTCTACGGAGCATTGAAAAGCAAGGATGGCTGCATCAAATTCGCCATGCTGACAGGAGTAACTAAGTTTGGAAAAGTAAGTGTATTCAGTGATCTGAATAACCTGGATGATATTTCGATGTGGAATGAATATATAGAATTATGTGGCATCAGCGAAAAAGAAATTCATAAGAATTTGGAAACCGAACTTCATGAATTTGCAGATGTACAAAAGATGACCTATGACAGCTTCTGCGAAAAACTAAGACAATATTATGATGGCTATCACTTCACCCACAACTCCATCGGCATGTATAATCCGTTCAGTCTGCTCAATGCTTTCAAGCGCAAGGAATTTGGCAGTTACTGGTTCGAGACGGGGACTCCTACTTACTTGGTGGAACTGCTAAAAAGACATCATTACAATCTGGAACGGATGGCACACGAAGAGACCAATGCCCAAGTGTTGAACAGCATTGATTCGGAGTCAACCAGTCCCATTCCTGTTATCTATCAAAGTGGATATCTTACTATAAAAGGATATGATGAAGAGTTCGGTATCTATCATTTGGGCTTTCCAAACAAAGAAGTAGAAGAAGGGTTCATACAGTTTCTTGTACCTTATTATACCAGCATGAACAACGTTGAATCTCCATTTGAGATACAAAAGTTTGTCCGTGAAATACGTTCCGGCGACTACAATTCTTTCTTCCAACGCCTGCAAAGCTTCTTTGCAGACACTACATACGAGATTATCCGTGAACAGGAACTGCATTACGAGAATGTACTTTTCATCATCTTTAAGCTGGTAGGTTTCTATGTCAAAGTGGAGTATCACACCAGCAGGGGCCGCATAGACCTCGTTTTGCAGACAGACAAGTTTATCTATATAATGGAGTTTAAACTGAACGGAACAGCGGAAGAAGCCTTACAGCAGATTAACGACAAGCATTACGCACTTCCTTTTGAAACAGACGGACGAAGACTGTTTAAAATAGGAGTGAACTTCAGTGCTGAAACACGGAATATTGAAAAATGGATGGTTGAATAATGATTCTGTCATTTCTATTATTTTGAATATTAGTGAAGAATCTGTAAACAATAAAAGAGTTGTTGTAAACAGATTCTTCACTCATGTTCAGGATGATAAGCTATACAATGATATCATCAAACAGATACGAAAATATCCTATCTCATACCATCCACCGGAATCACTTCCTGCATATAAATGGCATCCAGACTCCAAAGGGCGGCATCATTGGTACTGATACTTGTACATTCATCCAAAGGAGCGGGAACTTCCGGCGGAAGAACAGTTTCTATACGGAAAGGTGGAGCCGGAGTATGTTCCAAGCGGGAAAACAAATCAGTCCAAGCCTCTTCCGCCATTTTTGCATTACGGGTATGATAGGCTGCATATCCCAACAAACGGGATATACGGAAACGATTTTTCCTTAACTCCCATGCTTTCTGCTTATAACGGGCGGCAAGATCAAGCCATGCCTCATTCCATTCGGGATAATCAACCATACGGATCATTTCATTCATGACTTCAAAACCTCCCATGATGGTCATCAAATGATTTGTACTTTCTAACTTGGGATCACATTCGCTGGTAATAATCCCTGTAGCCGGATCATAACCTAAAGCCAACGGACCTGTAAAGATACGGTTGGGCAGTGCCACAATACTTTTCATCCCGGCTATAATTTTGTCACGGTAAACCGTATTGCCGGTACGTTCCCATTCAGTCATCCAGTTTCCGGCGTATGCCAACCAGTCGGGACCGATGCGGAGACGTGCAGGTGCCGTACAAGGATACTGACTGCGAGGTTGCGCCAGACGCATGGGGTCCAGCGTGTACAATTTCTGATCGGCATCTTTTACTTCGGTCATTAAATCACCGCATCGGTCGTCCGTAGTAAGATAATAGTAGAAACGATTCCAGGCAGCCTGACTGATCCGTGCTTCTTTGGCTCCACATCCCCAATGACTGACGTTGTGCCGGCTACCCAATCCTGCATTCGGACCGATATGATACACATCCACTTCCGCCGTATGACGGGTCATGGCTTCTGCCATGCTCCAGATATCAGCACGTCCGGTACGCAGGAAATTATACCATAGCCACATATTAGAAGCCAGTTCCGTGTTATCCCATGCAAAACCTCCGATGTCATAACGCCAGGTATGGCGGACAGGATCGTATGCATGCATCACATCCCCATAATTCCAGAAACCATACCATTTGTTTTGTTCTATCGCTTTTTGATAGAAGCTGATATAAGCATCCAGCCTGTCTTCCACCCGGGCACGGAAAGGAGTACTACGATCGGGAAGGCTCCAAACACCAAATGCCTGCTTGGCATGCAAATAGTCAGGTACAGGCATCAGCACTCCCGGTCCGGCAAGTTGTTTAGCTTGTTCTGCAAAAGCTTTCTTTCCGCTATAACCACCCTGAGGTATCAAGGTAAGAGTCGTTGTACGGGCAATCCCGTAAGGGGTGCTCATTCCTTCTTGCACATCTTCGTAACTGGCATTCAAGTCATGGGCCACATTATCATAATGGCGCAAGTCCATCGGTTCAGCATCCGGACTCCATATCCATGCGGTAAGAGCAGCCACCGGAGTTTTTGCATCCGAGATTTCAATAGAAGACGGATAAGACTGCCAGAAATCATGCAACTCAAGCCCCATGCCTCCGGTTATATCTCCGGCAAAGGCATAACCCTCACTACGTGTACCGGAGAAAGTACCTATCCAAGGATTATTGTCATTGGCACGTTTACGGATTGAAAATGCATCCGCTGTCAGTTGGGACAGACGATAACTGTCCCAAGAAGCCCAATGATCAAGCAAAGCACGGTTCTTTTCGTCAAAAGCTTCATAAGAAGGAATGCGTTTTCCTTCCATCTGCTGTTGCTGTAACGAAGATTCTCCATTTCCGGTTTTACCCAATGTAAGTATGCGTCGTCCCACCAAAGGCTGAACGGGCTCGCTCCAGACTCCACCATCGGCACAAGAGAAAGCTACATGGCGATTGTATAAAGCCTCACGCATAGGAACGTCAAAACGAACTCCCAAGGCGCGAATGAAATCTTTGTTCTGATCTCCGTCATATACAAAGCTATGCACCATTTTCACTTGCTCACTGCCACCATAAAAATAAAGCCGTACCACAAAGGGCAACCACTCACGACCATTCGGACTTTTGTGTACCCCTTCCAATTTAACAAGCGCACGCACAGAACCGGCGCGCTCTACAGTCACAGATTTCAGTTCTCCTATATAATTAGTGAAAGAAACTTGAGAAGTACTTTCAAGTACCGGTTCGCTTTGCGTATGGCAGATAAGCCTAGCCTTTTCTCCTACTTTCACACCTTTATATAACAGACTATCTATCAAAAATTCGCCTTGACGAGGTATATATGCTGAAATGACTCCGGTAGAGATATGAATACCCTGTGATGTTTCTGCCACAGAAACGGACTTCTTTTTATCTGTATCCGGCAGTTTGGATTTCGCTTTAGATTTCTTTACCGCCTTTTCCAGAGTCAGTTTTTCTGTTCCGGCAGGAATAACTCCAGCTATTCCTCCCCACTTTACAGAACCATCCGGCCAATAAGCCAAAGTCCAGGTATCAATAGGAATATCCTCACCACTCTCTGCAGATAGCCGTAACTTGTTTTCCGGAAAAACTTCCCCTTTATCAAAAGGCACTCCGAAACTTACGGCCTTATCCTGCCGGGGAGTCTCACCAATCCATTGCAAAGGAACAGCAGTCGCCTCTTGCGATGAGCATTCATAACTGAAATTTGTAATACGAGTACGCGACAAGGTGGTACGAAAACCAAACCAGCCTTCCCGTAACGGTTCAGCATCCCTGAAGTCCACCAAGCGCTCACCGTCTATGTAATAACTGACCCTATTGTTCTCGTTGGTAATCTTGATGTGATACCAATGATTCGGTTTCAGCAAATGTCCGGCATCCGTATATTCCTTTAGAATAGCAGGACGGGCTTTAGGATTTGTAATACCCGACTCATCCCCATCATAACGACGGAAACGTGTAGTAGAGTTATGATTGCCACCATATCCCAAATAGTAAAGCTGTAAAGAATAACAATTCAGGAATATACCGCTACGCCATTTTTCTCGCTTCCATAAATTATCGGGATATTGAGGGTCTGATGCCATCCAGAAGCAGTTCAAATCACTCAGACGATCTCCATCCGACTCCACCACCACACATGCATCATATTCAATGGTTACTTTTCCACTCATCTTCTCTTTTCTCCAAAGAGTCAATCCCTTGGGAGATACTATTTCAGCGGTATCTCCCTGAAACGTCACTTTATAATCAGGCGATTCCGATTCAACCTTCCAGTATTTAGTAAACTGACGGGAATTTAAACCGGAAACCCTATTATCCTGTGCCTTTGACGTAAAGACAACTAATAGAAATAAAAACAGAAACAGATTTTTCATACGATGTTGTTTTGTTTTCATTTACTTTAAAAAGTCTTTTAACGGACAGTCCGTAGCTTTCAGCCCGTCAGCAATACTCCGGGCATTCATACGGGCACCTTTCAAAGAGGTATGGGTATGGTCATGATTGAAATATGTTCCTACTACACGCAAACCTTGATTGTATCCCATATCCTGGAGCTTGTCTCCTGATATTTTATTCAAATCTATAAAATAAGCCCCGGCCGCTTCTGCCGCTTCACGCGTCCATTTACCAAAAGAACTGGTATTGCGCTCTATCTCACCATTATCAAACTTATTGCGGGGTGTATGACTCAGGACAATAGGAACAGCTCCCTTTTCTTTTACATCCATAATAAACTTACGCAAATACCAGCCGAAAGAATAAACCACTTGATAGCTGCCGGTTTTCTTCATTTTGAAGACCTTGCTTTCATTTCCTGAACCGGGTAATTCCGCACGCGCTTTCCCTGTGTTTATGTCACCTGCATCATTATGTCCGAATTGTATCAAAACAAAATCTCCCGGCTGAAGTGCATGATAGATTTTATCCCAACGCCCTTCATCTAAATAAGTACGCGCACTGCGGCCCGCTTTCGCATGATTCTCTACAGAGATCCTTTCCGTGTCAAACAGTTCGTGAATCACACTTCCCCATCCCCACATACCCTTTTCATCTTTATCGGCATTCTTCACAGTACTGTCTCCCACCGTAAACAATACAGGATTCCCCTTTTTACGGGTAGCCCCCGTAACCGTATCTTTTTCTACCGGTTTCAAATAACGAGCCAGTTCCAACCCTTTATAATTACGGATTCCTTCGGCTGCTGATTCTGCATTGACACGTGCGCCAAAAGCACTTGTGTGAATGCGGTCCAGATAGAACATATACTTTACTTTTTCTTTGCCGAATTTCTCAAATTTGCGCGCCGAGATATCATTCAGATCTATAAAAGGAACTCTCGCTTTTTTAGCTACCTGCTTCGCCCATAATCCAAATGTCTGATTTACCCGGGTAATAATAGTGCTGTCTGCATCTTCCCAAGCGTTGCGAGGAGTCAGGGACATCAAAATAGGATGAGCGCCTTTTTTCTTCACATCATGAATAAAACGACGCATATATTCCCCATACGTATATACGGTCTCTTTTGCTCCTGTCTCTTTAATAGTCACATTCAGACTGTCTTTGCCAATTCCCGGAATAGAGGCACGGGCACGGCCACTATCGTACGGACCATTGTCATTATGTCCCAATTCTATGATAACCCAGTCACCTTTACGAACTCCTTTCAACACATCAGGCCATAACCGGTTATAAAAAGTACGGCTACTGGTTCCTCCCAATGCGTGATTTTCAACGGTTATCTTATTTTCATCAAAATACTCGTGTTCAAAATATCCCCATCCCCATTGACCGTTATTTCCATTGCCCAACGTACCGGTACGCATCGTTGAATTTCCAACAAGGAACAACACCGGATTATCCCCTTTCCGGCTGGAACCTGAAACAGGACGGGCGGAACGCGCCACATTCAAACTATCAAGTGTATTATCAACGACTTGATTCACATCCTTCATCGGAGCAGCTATTTTATTTTGAGCATGTGCTCCCAATCCTACTCCGGCAGCTAACAAAAAGCATAAACAAAGTTTGTTTCCTTTCATGACATTTATAGTGTTTTTCTTTTATTGCATTTCAAATTTCTCACAAAAATAAGATGAACGAACAAACCGGAGAATAGAAATTCATTCATTTTCCTGTTTATTCGTTCAACCAATAGTACATATATCCTAATCAGAGTAGCGACAAGGCTAGAAACTAGAGTGCGGCGGTTGGTTATACGCTACATTCTGCCAAGCTATCGCCAACCTGTACTGACGGTCATTCATCCATGTGGCACGTCTGTCCACAGCCGGTATGGTAGTAGAATAAATACGTAATTCCGTCTGGTCTTCGGAAGGCCAAATGACCTCTTCTCGCCAATCTCCTAAAATATCACCCGACAAACACGGATTACCTTTTGTTCCATTATTGGAAACAACTCCCTCGGCTTTCAATAATAAATCTGTACTTTCCGCATTCCAATTCCATTTACTGATGGAAACATGATCCAGTAATTCCGCTAAGGGATCAGCGTCCCAATAAATGGTAAAATTACAGGAGTCAGGCTTTCTATTACTGATTATTTCTCCGGTATCCCCTCTTCTCAAACCTCCTATATTGCACCAACACTCTGCTCCATCATAACGCGGATCAATATCAGCAGCTACTCCACGACCGGCATCTTGTCCCAAACCATCCTGCCAGATAATTTCTCCGGTCGCTCCATCAAACATAGCTACGGCAGGAGTACACTTTACAATTTCATTATCGCCTTCATTTTCATGCACGCCAAAAACCTGCATACCTTGACGGGAAGGAATAAAACGTCCGGCATGTAAAGCATCCCCGTGACGCAAGCCCGTAGTAAACAGTCCTTTACCATCATGGTCTACAGTCATAGCCCCCACACAGATTTCATCACAACCATCACCATCAAAATCCGCTACGGTCACACTATGATTTCCCATGCCCGAATAGGCCTCCCACCCCGGTGCCGCACTATCAAAAGTCCATGTATGTTTCAATGCCCCGTTTGTAAAAGTCCATGCAGCCACCACCGTCCGTCCGTACCATCCTCTTACCATGATAGGTGAAGGCGTTTTTCCATCCAGAAAAGCTACTCCAGCTGTAAAACGGTCTGAACGACCACCAGTATTATCATTACCACAATTGCCACCGACACCTCCCCAACCATCCAAGGGATAACGGGTTGGAATATATTCTTTCGAATCCAGTTCTTTTCCGGTACGTCCCTCAAAAACCGTGAGGTATTCCGGGCCATTTACTATCTTACCATACGTAGGACTTTTTTTATCCCATGTCCTCCAGTCGGCTTGGGCATCTCCTATCCGATGTCCCAGCCCATCGACAGTACCATCTCCTGTCTTACAACAGATTTCCGCACATCCATCTCCATCAAAATCAAAAACCAAGAAATTAGTAGTGGCTGCTCCGGAACGTACATTCGGTCCCAAATCAATACGCCACAATCTTCTTCCATCCATTTTATATGCGTCCAAATAGGTATTACCGGTAAAGCCACGTTGTGGCGGTCGCTTTGAATTAGAAGAAGACCATTTTAAAATAATCTCATACTCTCCATCACCATCCAGATCACCTACACTACAATCATTAGCTGTATAAGTGAATGATTCACCTGCTATTTCTCCGTCCTCCGGTTTACAAACAGGAATACTTAAATAAGGATTCCGTTTCTCTCCCTTCAAACGGGTCCAGGTAGCGACTTCCCCGGTAGTTGCTTTTAAAGTCCAACGATTATCCACCGTATAATCAACCGTACGGTCTAAAAAATCGGAAGTCCGATCTATCGGTTCTTTATTTAATTTTACCTCCGCACCTCCACCGGAACTACGGTATAAATCAAATTGTAATCCGGCTGCATCCTCCAAGGTCATGCGCCAGCTAAAATACATTCCTTCCTCTGTAGGAATTCCAATCAATCCTCTTGAAAGCTTTTCTCCACTATAAGGTTGGGAGAAAGCGAATATGCTTCCGACAAGCAGAAGCATATTCATCATAACCCAATGTTTCATCTAACAATTTATAAAACCTTAATACAAGCGGGGAGTTTCCCCGCCTATCTACTTAAAAAAGAAACTCCTGTCTATCAATCTTTACCTCTAAAAAATATCCACATCTCTATTGCCACAAATTCTCTTTAAACTCAATTTCAACAATGCGTAACTCGTGATTGGTTTTATCGCCATTTTTTGCCTTAAACAAATCCAACTCACCCGCAGCAGGGGCAGCAACTTCTACAATTTGTCCGAAACCGTCACCTTCCTTGCTGGCACCTTTCAAACGAATGGTTATCTCATTTGTCAATACAGGTTTTACATTCAGGTGGATATATCCCAAACTCTTTTCAGTTTCACCACTCCAAATCAGTTCATCACCTGCATATATTTCCAAAGGATAGCTACGCAAACGCCAACCGGTAAGTTTCATGCAAATTTCATCCACACGGGCCGCACGTTCCAAACTATAAGTTATCCATGCACTGTTCAGTCTGCCATCATTCTTCCATTCACTCAATTCATTATCATCGAAACTTTTTATCGCTTCATCCTGGTTGGCTCCGGCAACCGCCGATAAGATATTCACATCGACTTTCGTATCCTTGTAAGAAGGAGTCAACGGAGTTTCTCCACGGGTCAGCCTGCCCTCCAGTTCATCTCCCGGAATATAATTGCTCAAGCCATTCTTCACTTCAACCGGTGCGGAAGAAAGACTGATTTCGGCAGATTGCAATCCATCAGCCTTGGCTGTTATACGAACTGTTCCCGGAGTCGTAAGAGAGCGTATCAAAGCCCGGTTGATTCCACATTCTACAGGCAAATCTTTTGAAAGAATATAATTATCTTTGCCCTGTGCTATTCCACCACGCCATTCAGCCGGTCCCTCTACGTCAAAATGTATCAGATCATTAGCCAGCGGGCAACGTCTGCCATCTTTATCCATCACTTCCACTTGAAGCAATACCATATCAGCTCCATCCGCTTTCCAGCCTTTAGGACTTTGAATCACACTAAGTTTAATCTGTTCCGGCTTGCCGGCAGTCTGCAATTCAGCGCGACAACATTCTTTTCCATTCTTATCATACCCTACAGCTTCCAACTTGCCCGGAACAAATGCCACATCTTTGAAAGTATACAAGAAATGATAATCTCTTTGACCGTTTCCTAAAGATTTACCATTCAGGAACAATTCCACTTTTTCTGCACTGGATACCACATAAACAGGTTTTACCACATCTTCTTTATAGTTCCAATGACCAACGATATGAATACGGGGATTCTCTATATCCACCCATCCGTCCCACATCACCTGATGTGCATAGAAAGGATCTTTAGGGATACGCATGGCATCTGTCACACCACTACGACGATAATTCTCCACACCGCGATAATGTGTATTCGTATCCGAGAAGATGATTTTCACACCTCCCGAGTTGACACGGTCACCAGTACCCGGACGTTCACGCCAATAATCAAACCAACGAATCACATTCTCAATAGTAAAGGAATCCTGATTGTGATTATAAGCACGGGCATCCACCTTTTTCTGGACCTTATTAGTCATTGCAGAACGGAATGAATTATTTCCTTCCCCATTTTTATGATAAGGATAAGAATATTCATCCCAATATTTGCGCAGACCTTCATCACGGCAGTATTCCATGGCCCACATCGGATGATGTTTGCTCTTATTGATATAAAGCATCTCGCCACCATATTCGGCTTCACGAATATCAAGCATTTCACGAGAACCGATGGCACGGCCTCCATGAGGGTCATACTTATCACGAATCGCTTTCATTTCTATCATGTGTTCACGACTGATTGATTCGTTTCCACATTCATAGAATAAAATACTCGGATTATTACGGTTGTAAATAATGGCATCACGCATCAATTCTGTACGTTGTTCCCATTGACGGCCTTCACGGTCCTTTTCTGCATCACCGGCCTGCATTGCCTGAATCAATCCGACACGGTCACACGATTCAATATCCTGCTTCCAAGGGGTGATATGCATCCAACGAACCAAGTTGGCATTATCTTCCACCATCAGACCATTACTATAATCACTCAACCATGCAGGAACACTCATACCGACTCCCGGCCATTCATTACTGGTACGCTGTGCAAAACCTTTCATCTGAATCACCCGGTCATTCAACCAAATCATTCCTCTGCCGAAACGAGTTTTACGGAAACCGGTACGGGTAGCCACTTCATCTACTTTTCTGCCATCCACCCATAAACTGGTTTTTACTGTGTACAAATATCCGTATCCCCAACTCCAGAAATGAAGTCCGTCTATTTCTGCTGAAGCTTCCAAAGTCGCAGTTTCACCCGGTTTTACTACCGTCTGAGTACCCTCAAAACTTTTTATGCTTTTCCCGTCACGATCAAACACTTCAACCTTATAAGCGACTTTCTTATCCCGATTATATTCATTTTTTATTTCAGACTCTGCATGAACCACAGCCTTACGAGACTTCACACGGATATCTTCCGCATAGATATAGACACCGGTCGTTTTTAAATTACTATACAAGGGAAGTGTCTGATAAACCTTATCGGTTACATGAAGCCATACATTCTTAGGTATACCTCCATAATTGGCGTTGAAATTACGGTCACTCCATTGATACTTAGTATCAGTGGCACGTTCCTTATAATTCCAATTGTTATCAATGCGGACCGCCATTACATTCTCTTGTCCATATTTAATATAAGGAGTCAAATCGAAACCTACAGCCATCGCACCATTTTCATGCAAGCCGATATATTCACCATTGATATAAAAATCAGCTCCTTGACGGACCCCTTCAAATTCAACAAAGACTTTTTTGTTCTTGCTGCCGGCAGGCAGACGGAAATGTTTACGATACCACATCACAGTATCCGTCAGTTGTTCTATACTTAAACGAAAAGCTTCATCTTCATTAAAAGGACGGGGTAATGTTACTTTCTTCCAATCCGTATCCTGAAAACGTACCTCTTTGGCTTCCGGTATATCGCCAACATAAAGTAACCATTCAGAATTAAAATTGTATTTATCACGAACAGCTGATGCTGCCGCAATCTGACTTATTCCTATAAAAGTCAATAAAAATAAAAGAATTTTGTTTCTCATAGCTATCTCAAATTGTTTGTTGCAAAACTAGCATAAAGTTCCCTCTCTTACCATAGAATAAGATACATTTATATAGAAATTCGTTCAAAACGAAATTTCAGGGTATTCATGTTGCACATATTCACATATCACATTAACAATCAACATATTACACAAATACCCTGAAACATTTATTCTATAGGTTGCAACATCAGGACTATATAATTCATTGCTTCACCATAGCCGGAGTCAACGTTACAGGTCCCAATAGCCCTGAAAATTTTGGTTCCCAATCAGAAGCATCAAAGATACCATTTTTCACATTTTCCTTTTTTCTTGCAGACATATTTACATTATAGAAAATCTTCCAGTCCACTCCCTTCTTATCCATATAAGCAATTCGATTCGCCATAGAGTTGGCTACTCTGACAACTAACTCATCCTGTCCTTTGAATTTTTCAGCAGGGATATACAATTGATAAGGAGAGTCAATCACTGTACCGATATAATCTCCATTCAAATAGACAGATGCATTTTCCGCTACAGAGCCAAGATCCAATTTGATCACATCCGCTACAGGCACCTTATTTATAGTAGTCGTATAAACGGCTGTTCCAGAAAAAGCTTTATATTCATCCCCTACAAAATCAGTCCATGAGCCCAAACTGTCAACCGTTATAGAAGCAGGAAGTTGAGGACCTCCTTGAACAAAAGAAACAGTCCAACTGCCGGAAACAGGATTGGGCTCACCTGCATTTTGATAATAAGCATAGGCATCTCCTGTAAAATTCTGACTGGAAGTTGATACAATGACAGTTTCACCCGGATTCAATTCCAGGTAAACATCTGTTTGCCCGTCATTGCGTTTCATAGCAGCCAAACCACTGGCACCAGTCATTGGATTGAAAATCGCCGCACTCCGAGCTTCTGTACGAAGTGGAATCCAATCCTCTATTTTACGGTCGCTACTATTTTCTATAAAGTAATATTTTCCCGTCGCACTATTTCTTCGGATACATTGCAGACCTGCTTGATACATTTTCTCGGCACCCACATTCGCCTCATTCATCAGAGCATTAATATCATCTGACAAACAAATCTTCCCCTTACCTACACGAGCACATTTAACAGCACCTTCAGCATGAAAGTCCAGAGCATCCAGCATTTCTTTAAAATGAGCCTGTTTCTCTTCCGAAAGAATCATTCCGGCCATATCTTGAGGAATTCCCTTATAAAACACAACGGTAGCACCTTCATCAGCCAAAGCCATCAGTTTTTCCATTGTTTCATAAGGAATATATTGCGCCGCCGAAACAAGAACGGTTTTATATGCGGCACCGGGCGTTACAATCATTTCTTTCTCAATATTAGTTTTAAGAAGTTGCTTGTCAGAAATCATATCCCACGCATAACCATTCTCTGTTAAAGTTACCGCACTTTCTCTGACTGAAGATTCCAACATATTACGATCCAATCCGCTAAAGTGTTGAAGACTTCTGTTCCCTTGCTCAGACATCACATCGGCTATGTTATAGTATAAAAGAACATCATTATCAGGAGTGCCATCCTGTAAAAATGACTGTACACGAGTAACATACTGATTCAAATATTTAAAATCCTCCCAAAACGGATTATTCGGATGAAAATGGACTGCCGCATAAAATAACCATCCCGGCCAAGGAGCCTCCTGCGGACTGAAACAAGTGCCATGATAAAAAATATGATTCACCCCACCCAGAAAGAAAAGATCAAGTGCTTTCTTTACATCTCCCAGATTCGATTGGAAATGTTCATCCAGCCAAGTCGCACTTTCCGAAGATGAGAGTTTCTTTCCTTCCGTATGGGCTACAGACGGAGCCGCTTTTATACTGACCAAATCACGCCCTTCTATTTCGGGCACATCACTCACTGCATACAAATCCAGAATATTGGCAGGAGAACCATGAGCCTGATTCCTTATACCCTTTCCTTGTTTTGCCGCCCAATGTTGCCAACGAATGGAATAATGATTTATCAATAAATCGTTTATGGTTTGTCTATAATCATACAACACCCTTGCATTCTTGTCCGGTGTATCCATACCTAACAATGCAGGTAAGTGCTGACGCAAGTCATATCCCCTATATTTTTGGAATTCGTCAAAAAAAGCAGGAGTCCAATTTGACTCGCCTCTTGCATCGTCCACTTCATAAGAGTCATTAAAATAATACCTCAGATAACTGATATCCTTTCCTTTAAAAGCCTCATCGAATTTACTGAGATAATGATCAATGGCCGAAGCTGAAAAATGATCTATCACATCACCTTCACCACCAGGTCCTGCACGTTCTACCATTTTTCCATGATGACCTTGGAACAGAGCGCAAATAGTCCAGTCACCTTGAGGAGCCGTCCAGTCCAATGTACCATCCGGCTTTATTTTTGAAGTCAAGTCAAGACATTCACCTTTATCACTATTAGCGGTCACTATAATCAAAGGCAGTTCCTTTTTATATCGTACCTGATCCAATGCCAATGTCTGTAAATCAGCATTCGCACTGACCGGTTCTTTCAAATCCGCCAGTTTTACCGGAGTATGCCCTGCCAATCTGACAAAGCCTTCTTCCTTATACCGGACAGGTTCACTTAGTTGTTCGCCTTCTTTCAATTGATAAGTTTTATAAGCCACCGTCTTGCACGCATCTTCGGGAGTGACCCAAGGTCCTCCAAACGGCCATCCCGAAGCATTAGCCAAATCAATTCCTAACCCCAACTGCTTCGCTTCCTGCAAAGTATACAGAAACAAATCAACCCATTCCGGAGAAAGAAAATCTTTAAAGCGATCCTCATAACCATGTATTCCATAAATAGGAGTGATCTCCAATCCACCCAGATTTGCCTCCTGGTACTTACGCATAACCGTATCCAAGTCAGTAGTCCTGACCGCATTGCCTTCCCACCACCATCGCGTCCAAGGCTTGGTCTCGTTAGTCACTTGCGGCCATTCAATCTTCTGATTCTGTGTACAAGCCAAACAGCCACAAACTGCAAAAAGTACATAACAGAACTTACTGCATTTCTTTAAAAATAAGGATTGCTTCATAAATCTTACTTGTTTAAAAATGGAAACGGGCATTTTCAACACGTTGACCACCTATCATATTCTTTAATTTTTTTGCCACATCAGGATATTGTTTTATCACATTGGAAGTTTCCGCCGGATCTGTATAAATATTATACAATTCTTCGTAGGTTTTAGACGGATCACTAACTTCCAGTCTTACCAACTTCCAGCCATCAGGTGTCATAATAGATTGCTTTCCTCCAAATTCAAAGAACTCATAATAAATACAATCATGCTCCTTCTGAGTACCTTTTCCCGTAAGAGTAGGCAAATAAGATATACCATCAATATTTTGAGGAATATCCGCCTGCACCAATTCACCTATAGTAGGCAAAAAATCCCAAAATGCAGAAATATGATTGGTAACTACTCCTTGTGGAATAACTCCCGGCCATTGAATGACGAACGGAGTACGGATACCTCCTTCATATAAATCTCTTTTCTGACCTCTGAACGGACCATTACTGTCAAAATAAGATGGATCGTGCCCTCCCTCCGAATGGACTCCATTATCGGAAGTAAAAACAATGATCGTATGATCATACAAACCTTTCTCTTTCAACTCTTTAATAATCAAGCCCACACTTTTATCCAAATAAGTAACCATCGCCGCATACGCCGCACGCGGATTTTGCTGCGATTTATAACCGTCTCTGCTTCCTCCAAAAGGAGTTTCACAAAATTCCCCCTCATATTCCGTCATCGCTTCCCCCATTATATCAAGATCCGCATGGGGTATGGTCGGTGAAAAATAAAGGAAGAAAGGTTTCTGCGCATTTTCATCAATAAAATTCAAAGCCTTTTCCAACATCAAGTCATGCGAATAATATTTCCCATCCAGCATAATCTTCTGCTCATTCTCATGCAAGAACTCAGGGTAATAACTATGAGCAAAACGTTGCCCCAGATAACCGTAGAAATAATCAAAACCATGTTTGCCGGGCACACCTTCCGTACCCGGTCCTCCCATTCCCCATTTGCCTACACATCCGGTAACATAATTCTTTGTTTTAAAAATATCGGCTACGGTAACTTCACCGGCAGGAAGCGGAGTTTCATATAACAATCCATCCGAACCTGCCACTTTTGCATTTCCTCTGATTGCGGCATGTCCCATGTGCTTTCCTGTAATCAGAGCACAACGGGACGGAGCACTGACCGTAGAACCGGAATAATGCTGCATAAACTTCATCCCGTTCTGAGCTATCCCATCAATATTCGGTGTCTTAATCTGACGCTGACCATAGCATCCCAAATCACCTATTCCCAAATCATCCGCCATAATATAAATAACATTGGGCGATTTCTCTGCCGTTGTAGTCTGGGCCATCGTAAGCCCTGAAGACAACAAAGCTGCGGAAAATAATATCTTACGTGTATTTTTCATATCCAACCTTACTTTATTTAAAGGATGAAATATCCACCATCATTAAATTCAATCTTTTTCCATTTGTAAAATGTCCGGATTGGAAAAGAACTTTCGTACCATCCGGACTAAAGCTGGGATGTGCATGATCCGGTTTCATCTTGGTATCCGACGCCAACCAATGACGCTCCCCGGTCTGTACATTAACCAACCATACATTTCCTCCAAAAGTATCTCCGGCAGCCCATTTATTATCACGGCTGGCATTACAATGCCAGAAACCTCTTCCTACCAATTGGCCGTCAATCGCTTGGCGGTCTTTTTCTAATTCCACCTGCCCTATCAACTCTACATCATCCGTACGCAAATTGATACGCACAATACCACTCGCCTGTTTGCGAAGGCGCGGCTGAAATCCTAAGATATTGAAATATACAAAATCTTTGGTTGCAAAAGTTTCATGAGTCACCCAATCTAGCGGAGTTTCTTTATATAAAGGTTTAAAGACTGTTCCATCTGCCGTGCAAAACCACATACGCTGATGGGCATCGCCACCGGTTTCGTTACAAAAAACAATTTCACCCGGAGTAAAACGGCTGGCTTGTATATGTCCTGTTTTAAATTCCGTATCAATAACCTTAGTTACTTCTCCTGTACTGAGATTCATTTTACGAATTCCGCAAAGAGTTGGCTTTATCTTTACCGGCTGGTTATTTTCAGGCAGGAAAGCGTTTTTCATCATACGTTCCTTTTCCTCTTCCGTACCCTCACGCTCAACAGTTATGTAGGCATAATCATCATTACAATCCACAGCATATCCTCCCGGACGTCCCATCTCAGTGGGGAAAGTGCCTATGAAAGTTTCATAAGCGGATGGTTTACCTACTTTTCCTTGTTTTACATCGGCAAAGAATTTATTCAAGTCCATTACATACATGTTCCAGTTTTCTTTTTCTTTCCGGCTGACAAACATACGATTCGTTTTATTAGCCAAAAAAGCACTGCCCAAGTTCGGTCCTTCCGTAGCTTGAATAATCTTACCGGTGGCCATTTCAATAAAGTAAATCTGTGTAGGAGTCCATTTACGTTTTTCTCCGTTAGGAAGCGTACTTTCCACCTCTTTGTCATTTCCACGGCTGGAAGACCTGAACAATAAGTATTTGCCATCAGCCGTCCACATGGGATCAGTCTGATAAAGAAAACGGTCATTCTTCATCGTGTCGGTCAACATAGTGATAGTATTGCCGGTCGCACTATCTACATAAGTCCGCATTTCCGATGCAGTGCAGTTTCCAAACTGAGCCAATGCGGCTTTACTAAAAGCTAAAAATAATGTAATAGCTAAAAATGTCTTTCTCATAGCATGTCATTTTTTATCTGATACGACAAATTTATGCATGAGAGAAATTATATCAAATAGAATTTTATCCATTTATATGGTTAATTGTTCACTTTTTAGTTAACTCATAAAAAAGTAAGGTAACACCGACAATGCCACCTTACTTTTTTAACGAGTTAATCAAATTTCCTAATTAACCTCATTTCCAAGAACATATTGATATTATCAATTTAATTAATATCCATAATTCTGATAAGCTTTTTTTGCAGCTTCATCCAACAACACACCATTTTCATCTGTCAGCAACTCTATAAAAGTTCTAGAGAATGGTTTCAATGTCATATAATTCTGGAAATTGCCTTTAGCATTTCCTGTTTGACCATTACCACCATTCACATTATCAGAAACATCCCATGAACCTACCGGATAAGTGTTATTAGCCGAATTTGCTCCCATTTGGTTATGCCACTGAATACGCTGAGCTTGAACACCTGCATGGTGAATCACTCCATAGTAGATAAATTCTTCATTGAACTCTCTCGCATATTCATTATATATAAATTCCAGAAAACGTTTTTCCGGAGTATCAGCAACAGGAGTATAATTTTCTAATTTTGATTTTTCGGAAGTTCCATCCCAATATGAAGCATCGACCTTTATTGCATCATAACTATTATTATCTACTTCATACGGCCATTGTTGTGACTCGTTACTTAAATTTTCATGTCCAGGATATAAACGTGCAAGTACTTCATTACGAGTTTCACCAGGTTTAAAGGCTGCACGTCTGCGTAATACATTAATATCTTCAATTGCTTTACCGTATTCTCCCTTACGTCCATAAGCCTCAGCACGCACCAAGTACATTTCAGCAGAACGCATAACCGGAATATCCCGACCTCCACTTTCACTATCCAAAGCACCACGATTAGGATCATCATACTTCATATTTGTAACCTTACCTGTTTTAGAAGTATTCTCCAATCCATAGAAAATTTTACTATCGGCAAACGAATAATCATCATTACCAACAATTTGTGGGCGATAATAATACTTATTGCCATCTTTCACCCATCTGGCAAATACAGGATATGGCTGAGCATTGATAACCTCCACATCAATAGCGGTTTCTTTTGTATTCTCAATCATAGCACGTGAGATATCTCCTGTTCCCATTTTATGTTCTCCCGCCACAGCTTTACGACCTCCCCAAGAAGGACGATTATAAGTAGGCAAAATATGTTCATTGAAATAAGCTGCTTGTTCCTCATTCCAAACATACGTTTTATTTCTTTCATCATTGTAAGCATAATAATCTCCATTTGCACTGGGAGTAGAAGCCCCCGAAGTGTTTATGCCTGTCACATATTCCAAACGGAAAGTTTTTTGATAACGAGAGTCATTTAGTTTATCTGTAAATACATCTATACCAAAATCATCATTACAAAAACCTTGATTTGACTTACCGCCATATTCCCACAAACGACTAGGAATACCATACTTGTCACCTGCATAATCACCGACAAAGAAAGTCAAAGCACGTACACCGTAACGATAGTTATCACCACTTTCTGAAAATACTGCGTTCAAAACATTCTCTGTTGTCTTTTCATTCGAGAAATCACCTAGGTCATGGCGGAACAATTCATGATAATCATCTACCAACGGATGAGCATTAATCACCATATTAGCATAATAAATACAAGAATCCAAATCCGCAGCCCCCTCACCTTTATAAAGCATACCCAAATATGACTTTTCATTGCTATTATCTATCGTTCCATCAGCTCTACGACCATATTCAGGAGTACCATACTCTTTACCTTGATAACGATTCAAATAAATCTTAGCCAATAAATGAGCCGCTGCATATTTTGTTGCACGTCCATATTCAGCTTCACTATATTGCTCTGGCAAATGCTCCACCGCATAACGCAAATCACCAATCAGTTCCTTGAACATGACAGATGCAGGAGTACGCGTATATTGATAATTTGAAGGCAAAGAAGTACTACTTTCCGTTGAAAAATAGACATCACCAAAAACTGTATTCAGCAAATAATACACGTAAGCACGATTAAATAACACCTCAGACAAACGTGCTGCTGCAAAAGAAGGGTCAGAAGCATATTTTCCTAAAGCATCCCCTGAACGAATAGCAGTAATAGCCTTATTACAATTATCGATAATCGGATAGCCATTGATCAAAAATCCAGCCTGCTGCTTTGACTGAAATCCCATAAACTGATTAGCCTGATTTCCTATGAGCCCCGAAGGAGACCACTCAGATATTGCAAACTTATTCAATGACGTCGCACCACTTTTCATAGCACAATCATGACCTGTTTCCAACATATGCAGACCTTCAGTGTACAACAAAGGAAAACGAACCGAATTATATGAACTCACAATCAATTGATCCAAACCTATTTCAGTATTCAAATAGTCCTGTGTTATGGAAGATACCATTTTTTCTTCCAAGAAACTATCAGAACAACTTGCCAATGCAAGTGCAAATGTACCAGCTAATATATATTTTTTCATTTTCTTCATATTATAAAATCAATACTATCAATTAGAAGCCCAATCTTACTCCCAAAACAAGACTGCGAGTAATACAAGTATTATTAGTTTGTCCACCAATATGATTACCTGCATCCCAACCAGTCAAATCATCCGGATTAATACCAGCTTTAACCAATTCTCCACCAAAAAGGAACGGATTCAATACCTGAGCATATACCTGTGCACTGCTTGCACCACACTTCTTCAACCAACTTTGAGGAACTGTATAAGACAAAGCTATATTCTTTATAAGAACCATATTTCCTTTTGTATAATTTCTTACATAGTCATATTTAGTTTCACGAGTTGCAGTAGTAGGCTGAGCAAACTTTGCATCTGTATTAGTTGGTGACCATGTATCTTTTTCAATTCGACGACCAATAGTCTGGGTCAGACCATAATAAGTATTACCAAATCGAAAATAAGTAAAGAAGCTCAAATTCCAGTTCTTATAGGTAAATGAATTATTGATACCGCCTGTCCATTTAGGAGATTTATTATAAATTTTCTTATCATTATCATCAAATTTACCAAATCCATTATCCATATAGGAAACAACTTCACCTGTTTTATTACCTGCAGCATCTTTTATTTCTACAGTCTTTGATCCTTCTGTACCTTGTGGAACTTCAACTAATGGTTGATCCACAATCTTATATTGTCCAGGAAGGAAAGTCAATCCCAAAGAACGATAAACATCCATCAAATGATTATCCTCCTGAGTATTTTGCCAAATGCGGTCATACTGGAAATCATAAAAACTATTCAAAGGCTCACCCACCATCCAAGGACCTGTTGAATCATACGTAGCACCACCGGCCAATTCTTTAATTTTTTCATTATTCAAAGAGAAAGTCCAATCCGTTTGCCATGTGAAGTCTTTTGTTTTAACATTTACAGTTGACAACGAAACTTCAAAACCTCTATTTTCTGTCTTACCTACATTATTCAAAATTTGTGCATAACCGGTAATTACCGGAATAGACTGATTCATCAGCAAATCAGAAGTCTTAGCAATATAATATTCAACACTACCACTAATACGATTCTCCAAGACTCCAAAATCAACACCAACATTTAAAGATGAAGTTTTTTCCCAACCTAAAGAATAGTTAGGCATAATATTAGTCTTTGTACCAATAGTATTCGACGAAACATTGCCCACTCCAAATGGGATGCTAGCATAGGTAGAAGTAACAGAACCTGCTGTTTGATAAGGATTAACAGCAGAATTACCTGTAACACCATATCCTACACGAAGTTTTAATTGGTTAATCCAATTAATTTGCTGTATCCATTTCTCTTGTTCCATACGCCATGCCAATGCAGCAGAAGGAAAGAAATCCCATTTGTTTCCAGCAGCCAACATAGAAGCGCCATCAAATCGTCCGGTAACAGTCAACAAATATTTATCCATCAATCCATAATTCACACGTGCCATATAAGAAGCTCTTGACCAAGTAGAAAAATTGGAGCCTGGAGCATATTTTGCATTATTCGATGCACCAATATTATACCACAAAGAAGAAGGAAATGTGATTTCATATCCACGCATGTTCAACCCTTCAGTACGATAACGTTCAGCTGATTGCAACAAAGTAATATTTACCGAATGAATATCTTTTATTGTTTTATTGATATACAGCAAGTTTTCCAATGTCCATGACAACTTCTGACTGTGCTCATTATTGGCTACATTAGGAGCCATTGCAGGATTTTTAAAAGGATTAGTATATCCCTCACCATAATAACTACCCACACGGGAGTTACGATATTGAGCGCCTAAATTCGTACGCCATTTTACACCTTTCAAAGGTTCCCAAAATTGTCCAAAATCCAATTCTGCATAAGAAGAGAAGTTCACGCCATAATAACGTGTTTCATTCCAAGCATCATCTATATTTCTCAAAGGATTATGATAAGCCTGATCATCGGCACTTGCAACCTCCAGTATAGAACCATCTTCATTATAAGCCGGTACCCATGGCATCATATCCATAGCCAAACCATAAGAGTCTTTTGCTCCTGTATTACTTGTATTACTTACAATACCATAATTTTTAATAGAATGAGTAGCATTCAATCCCATTCCCACTTTCAACCA
Source organism: Phocaeicola sp. GP0067 (assembly GCF_031119655.1). Taxonomy (NCBI): domain Bacteria; kingdom Pseudomonadati; phylum Bacteroidota; class Bacteroidia; order Bacteroidales; family Bacteroidaceae; genus Phocaeicola; species Phocaeicola sp. GP0067. The sequence continues at coordinate 86,283 of NZ_JAVHZY010000016.1, read as the reverse complement.
TTTAGTCGGAATAATTTCACCGTTTATATTGGCTGTATAACGTTTGAAATCTTGGTCTTTCATAGGTACTTTCTGATCCAAATATCCCAATGATACATACAATTTGGAAGTTTCCGTTCCTGCTGAAAGAGAAATCTGATGATTATGAGTAAATGCTGTACGTGTCACCAATTCGCCCCAATCAGTTGTTTCTAATTGTGAAGGATCATAAGAATAAGTTCCATCAGCATTTTGCTGATATACTTTTTCCAATCGTTTATCCATATATGACATATTGTTGGGATTCAGCCATAAAGCTTTATCACGCTCAGGATCAGGGTTGTCACCATATCTACCATTATAAGTACCACCCGTAATAGCTGACTGACGATTATAATCCAACAATTGACCAGAATTCATATAATCAGTTGTTGAATCCAAGAAACCAAAACTAAATGAGCCATCATAATTAATAGTAGTTCTACCCGTTTTACCTTTTTTGGTTGTCACCAAGATAACACCATTAGCACCACGAGAGCCATAAATAGCGGTAGCAGAAGCATCTTTCAAAATTTCCATAGATTCAATATCACTCGGATTAACATCAGCAATCGAACCTGCTGACATAGGTATTCCGTCAATAACATATAAAGGATTATTATCCGCAGTTAAAGAACGATTACCACGAATACGAATATCGCCCAACTCACCAGGACGATTATTAGACGTAATATCCACACCTGTCACACGTCCTTGCATAGCCTGCAAAGCATTTTGAACAGGACGATCCTCTATAACCTTACTCGTAACACGTGCCATAGCACCAGTCACATCACTTTTTTTCTGAACACCATAACCAACCACTACCACTTCATCCAGTGTTTCGGTATCCTCCTCCAAGATTATTTTAACGGTAGATTGTCCTTTCACTTGGATATCTACGGTCTTGTACCCCACAAAACTTACTTGGATCGTTCCATTATCAGGAACATTCTGAAGTGTGAACTTACCATCAAAGTCGGTAATTGTACCATTGGTAGTACCTTTCACCACCACACTGGCACCGATTACAGACTCACCTGTTTTGTCAAGGACAGTACCCGAAACGGTTTTGCTCTGTGCAAAGGCCCCTACAGCCAATACGGATAACAAAGCAACGAAGAAAAGCCGCTGGAACTTCTCCAAACGACGTAACAGACTTGAATTCTTTCTGTCTTTCATACTTTAATTATTAAGTTAAACAAAAGTTAACTTGATATATAAAGTTGAAAGTATCAAAAAAAGCCCATTTCATCGAATTTTATAATATAGATGATACAATAATAGAGAATATAAAGTGCTCTTATTGCTGTTGGAAAAAAAACTCTTTTAGTTAGTATTTATGAAATATTTTACTTTGCTCTCAAATTTATATGGAGTAGTTTATATCCTGACTTGAACTTAAAAAATATCTCCAAAAAGTAAGTGTACTTTATCAGCTGTCTAAGTGCATTTGCTTGATTTATGAACCACACTTACTTTTTAAGGTAATACAATAATAACATTTACATGATATGAAAGACATTTATGCATATATAATAACATTGACTATTTAAGCAATTGATCGAAGATTTCTCTAAAAACTTTATCGGCGTGCTCTTGCATTATTCGTATATAATTAAATATAGGACGATTGTTTTTCATACTATGACCAATACAATATTCTATTTTTTCTATTTCGATACCTATATCATAACCATGTTGTGCAAATGTTTTTCTTGCAGAATAATATGAAACCTTTCTATTTATGCCTGCCAGATCAGTCACCTTCCCTATATGTCTAAAGACCAAACTATATACTTTTTCATAAGATTCATATTTGCCAAAAACTAATTTCCCATTTTCAGAAATATATCGTTCAATAATTGTCTGTGCTTCTGGCTGGATAGTGAAAGCTATTTCATTTTCATTTTTTTTGCTATTACGGGTTTTATGTCTTATATATCTCATACAGTTCCCTTTAGTGAAATCATACTCCATTAGGTCTCTTAGATTAATACCACCTAAATAATAAGTTAACATAAATATATCTCGAGCCATGATATGCACAGACTTGAATAATTTCACATCACGTATTTTTTTTAATTCATCAACGGACAGATCTAGTTCTCTGATATTACTAACTGGCATTTTAAATAAAACAAAAGGATGAACTAAATAAGTTACATAATTCATTTTCCTGGCATAGTTCAATATTACTTTTATTAAAGTGAGGTAAATTCTGATAGAAGTTTCTTTTAATCCTTCAGCCTTCATTACATCAGCGAAACTTTGTATATGTGTCGGACTGAGTTGTACCAAAGGAAAATCACCTTTCATATGTTTAAGGAACTTTGCACAAGCTATATTATATAATTTATGTGATTTTTTACGATCGTCTGCTTCCATCATTGAAAGATATTCTTTCACTACCGTATTAAAGGTTATTCCTTTTTTTTGTTGTTCCCGAGTTATAACATGTATCAATTCAGTGCATGAAATATTCGACTGATAATGAATAGACGAAAGAATCTCTTCGTATTCATTAATCAACTTGCGCAAACAAGCATTTATATTAGCTGCATTTTCATGTTTTACTACTCGTCCATTTTTCATTTGATTTGCAGAATCCAAAATGAATTGGGTTGAAATATATCTCGTTTGTGAACGATGAGCCACTGCGATCCTGACTCTATGTCTACCGTTAGATAATTTTTTAGCAGGTACAATTACTATTGAAAGATTAGCCATATTCAAATTTTAGTTTATACGTTTTACAATACAATATTAAAGTAACAATCAGAAATAAAAGCACTCTTGTATAACAAAAATGCTCTTGAAACTATCCATTTTGAGATTGTTCACAGAAGTTTGTACTATTTTTCAGTTGAAAAGACGGAAAATTCCATGCTTTTGTACAATCCTACATTGGCTTTTTTAATATTCGCGCATATATTTGCAACACTTTTTCACAGGTAGGAGACCTATTTCTCCTGAGAGAATAGAAAACTAACTTTTGTTTAACTTAATAATTAAAGTATGAAAGACAGAAAGAATTCAAGTCTGTTGGGACATCGATTAAAATTTCGGTGGCTTTTTCTCTTTAGTCTGTTTGCAGGTCCTCTGCCCCTTTCCTTTGGAGGACAGTCGGCAGTAGCTGCAAACAATATTATTCAGCAACAAAAAATATCAGTGACCGGTAAGGTCGTAGATAATTTAGGAGAGCCTATTATTGGTGCCAATGTTGTTGTGCAAGGTCAGACAGTAGGTACTATAACCGACATTGATGGAGTTTTTAAGCTGGATGTTCCTAAAGGAGCTAAGTTATTGATTTCATTCATTGGATATAGTTCCAAAACTGTAGAAGTAAAACAATCTAACATTGAAATAGTTTTGGATGATGATTCTCAAATGTTAGGAGAAGTAGAGGTTGTAGCTTATGGCGTTCAGAAAAAGGTTTCTGTAACTGGAGCTATTTCCAGTGTAAAAGGTGAAGAATTGACAAAAACTCCAACAGGCTCCATTTCTAATATGTTATCAGGGCAAATGGCAGGTTTGACTACCGTACAGTATTCCGGTGAACCGGGGAGTGATGCAGCGAATATTTTTGTCCGTGGTCAAGCTACATGGAATCAATCTGCTCCTCTTATTCAAGTAGACGGTGTGGAACGTAGTATGAATGATATTGATCCTAATGAAATAGAAAGTATTTCTATATTAAAAGATGCTTCTGCTACGGCTGTTTTTGGTGTACGAGGTGCAAATGGCGTTGTTTTAATTACGACTAAAAGAGGTAAGGAAGGAAAGGCTAAGATTTCATTTACGACTTCCTCAAGTATTATTGCCCCGACCGAAAGTATTAAAATGGCTAATTCTTATCAATATGCTACTTTTTATAACCAAATAAATACTGGTGATGGTTTGAATCCTACGTTTTCGGATGAAATAATTCAGAAATTTAAAGATGGTTCAGATCCCGTTCGTTTTCCAAGTGTGGATTGGGTAGACTATTGCTTAAAAGATATGACCCTTCAAACACAGCATAATGTTAATATATCAGGTGGTACAGACCGTGTACGTTATTTTATTTCAGCAGGAGCTTATACACAAGGCGGTTTATTTAAAGAATTTGACTTGCCTTATAATCTGTCTTATCAATATAATCGTTTCAATTACCGTTCAAATCTAGATATTGACGTAACCAAAACGACAACATTATCAATGAATATTGCTGGTAATGTGAATAATGCTTCTAAACCTTATACTGGACAGGGTAGTGCCGGGATGTTAATAAACATGTATTATTCCACTCCGTTTTCTAGCCCGGGACTTGTCGATGGCAAACTGGTTAATGCAAGTACGGACTATCCGGATTTGAGAATGCCTTTTACTGGTGGTAGCGGCATGGGATACTATGGTGGAGGTTTTATGCGAACCAGTAATAACACCTTAAATGCTGATGTCCAATTAAAACAAAAACTGGATTTTATAACTAAAGGATTGTCATTCCATATTAAAGGATCATACAATAGTGGTTTTACATCTTATACACAGGCTAGTACTAGTGTTGCAACTTATACTCCTGTATTACAAGAAGATGGTACGATTGCTTATAAGAAATATGGACAAAATTCTCAGTTGAAATATGAAGATAAGGATCCGGCTAAATCACGTGATTGGTATATGGAGGCAGCCTTAAACTATGCCCGGGAATTCGGTAACCATCATGTTTCAGCATTATTGTTATACAATCAGTCTAAGATATATTATCCTAGTGCATATTCTGATATTCCTCGTGGTATGGTTGGTATAGTGGGACGTGCAACTTATGATTGGAAAAACCGCTATATGGCAGAATTCAATATTGGATATAATGGTTCCGAGAATTATGCACCCGGCAAACGCTTTGGTACTTTTCCGGCCGGTTCTTTTGGTTGGATTGTTAGTGAGGAAAAATTCTGGAAACCTATAAAATCAGTAGTAAGTTTCTTGAAATTTCGTTATACAATCGGTCTAGTTGGTAATGATAGTTTTGACGGAAACAAGCAACGTTTCCTCTATATGTCTGATCCTTATGTAGTTAATAATTCTTCTTTAATTAACCGTGATGGTCATGGTTTTTTGTTTGGTATCAATAATTCCACAGTAAGTCCTGCTGCTTATGAAAATGGAAAGAATAACCAAGATATTACATGGGAAAAAGCGTTGAAAACCAATTTGGGTGTAGATGCTAATTTCCTTAATGATCGTTTACGCACTTCATTTGATTATTATCATGAAAAACGTACAGACATTATGTTGAGTGACGGTACGGCTCCTTCTGTATTAGGATTTACTCCTCCATTGGCTAATCTTGGGGAAATGAGAAGCTGGGGTTGGGAAATCACTTTAAAATGGAATGATCAAATAGGTGACAATTTCAGGTATAACGTAGGATTGAATTTGATGTACAATCAAAATCGGGTGGTAGAGAGAAAAGAAGCTCCGCAAAATGAAGAGTATATGTATCAAAAAGGACGTCGTCTTGGTTCACGCAGTCAATATAAATTCTTTGAATATTATAATTCGGAAACAACCCCTGCTCATTACAAAGAAGTATATGGTACGGATATGCCAGAACAATTAGTCAGTGATTTAAAAAATGGTGATTGTGTATATGTCGATTTAAATAACGATGGTAAAATAGATTCTAACGATATGTCACGTCAATTTGGTTTCACAGATGATCCGGAATACATGGCCGGTCTTAATATGGGATTCAGTTGGAAGGGATTTGATGTTTCAATGCAATGGACTGCCGCATGGAATGTAAGCCGTAGTATATCAAGTGTATTCCGCCAACCTTTTACAGACCGTACAAACTCAGATCAAGGAGGTTTGTTGGAATATATGTTAAATCATACATGGACTCCAGAGAATCCGAATCCAAATGCGGAATATCCGCGTGCGACATTTATCAACGATACCAATAACTATGCGGAATCAACTTTGTGGGAGAAAGATGCTAAGTATCTTCGTTTGAAAAATCTGCAAATTGCTTATAATTTCAATCTTCCGTTTATGAAAAAACTGAAACTGAATACTATGCAGTTAGCGTTAAGTGGATATAATTTATTGACCTTTACTCCATATTTTTGGAGTGATCCGGAATCAAAGGCTAGTAATTCTCCCTCTTATCCGCTGACAAAAACATATTCATTGAGTTTGAAACTTGGTTTTTAATCTTAATAATGCAATCAAATGAAAAAATATAATAAATGGATTTTTAATGTTGCTTCAGGACTGGCTCTGACATCTGTCATCGCTACTTCATGTGTCGATGAGATTAAGTTTGGCAACTCTTTTTTGGAAAAGGCTCCGGGAGGTTCGGTTACAAAAGATACAGTATTTAATAATGCTGAATATACCCGACAATTTCTGACTAATCTTTATGGCATGCAATATTATGGGCTTCCATATAAGAATGTGGCTAATCAGGAAAGTTCCAATCAATATGTAGGCAAGCCTGAAGCTTTAACAGATTTGTATGTTTTCACTTATCCGTCATGTGGAATCTCAGGACCATATTATAAAGGTACTCACACTGCCAATTATGGTAAACGTTCTGATAAATTTGATTATTTAAGAAATAATGTCTGGGAAGCTGTACGTGGAGTATGGATGTTGATTGAGAATATTGATAATGTACCGGGGCTAGGGGAAGATGAAAAAGCTTCTATGGTGGCACAGGCGAAATGTATTCTTGCTTCCCGTTATTTTGATGTATTTCGTCATTATGGTGGCATTCCTTTAATTAAAGGTACATTCAGTGGAACGGATACAAGCTATGAAATGCCTCGTAACAGTGTGGAAGAAACAGTGAATTATATGGTACAATTGCTGGATGAAGCTGCTGCTGTACTTCCTTGGACTGTAGAAACACCTGCATCTGAATCCGGACGTTGGACTAGAGCGGCAGCTTTAGCTTATAAATGTCGTATTCTTCAATTTGCAGCCTCACCTTTATTTAATTCCGACCAGCCTTATTACCCGGGAGCGACAGGCAATCCTGCTATTTGGTATGGTGGTTATAAACCGGAACTATGGGATCGCTGTCTGGAAGCGTGTGAACAATTCTTTAATGAACTGGCTTCTAAAGGTGGATATAGTTTACAGCAGGCGAAAGGTACTCGTCCAGAAGATTATCGTTTGGCATATCGTGCAGGCTATGCTAATTTGGATAGCCCGGAAGTATTGATAAACACACGTGTAATTGATATTGATGCATTCAAATCAAGTCATTATAATTGGCACCAATGGGGAGATCCTCTTATGAGCATTCATCGTGGTTACAGTCCTACACAAGAATATATGGAAATGTTCCCTTGGAAAGATGGTACGCCGTTTGATTGGGATAAGGCCAAAAGTGAAGGAAAACTGGATGAAATGTTTTTGAAAGGAACGGGCACAACCAGTGACGGACTGATAAATATAGAATTGACCCGTGACCCGCGTATGTATGAAGAAATCATTGTAAACGGTCAGCAAGAATCTTTGGATTGGACCACAGGAAATATGTCAGGTTATTGTTTTGAATCGTGGTTGGGGGGAAAGAGTGCCGGCAATGGTCCTACCAGTCAAACAGGTTCATTTGCTACGGGATATGCACCTATCAAATTCTTAATGGGAAACGATATGCTGCGTAGATATGTACATTGGCCTTGTATCCGTATAGCTGAACTGCATTTAATTTATGCGGAAGCATTGTGTCAAAGTTCACGAGGCAGTATGGATAAAGCTATAGCTCAAGTAGATATTGTACGTGCACGTGTAGGAATGAAAGGATTGGCAGAATGTAATCCGGATAAAAATTTACAAAGTAACAAGGATGCTTTTATCGAAGAACTTCTTCGTGAACGTGCTTGTGAGTTAGGTATGGAAGATGCACGCTTCTTTGACTTGATTCGCTATAAACGAGCAGATATATTTGAAAAACAATTGCATGGACTTTTCATTTATCGTTTGGATGACAACGGAGTACGAAGAGATTTGCCTTGGCGTGGAAACGATGAAGGGAAGATGGCTTATCCGACCCATTTTGAATATGAAAAATTTGAATTGAATAACCCAACTCGTTATTGGTGGACAAATGGATTTGACCCTAAATGGTATCTTTCTCCATTCCCGTCAACAGAAGTTAATAAAGGATACGGGCTTGTTCAAAATCCCGGATGGTAATAACTAATGAATACTTCAATTACAATTTGAATTAATTATTATGAGAAAAAATAGATTAATTATTCCGGCACTCCTTGCTTTTTTGAGTATGCAAGGGTATGCACAGGAACTCAATGATAGCATAACTTCCGGTAAGCCGGCAAAATATTCCGATGAAGTTGTAGAAATCGGATATCATAAAGCTCAATGTCTGGAAGAATCTACCTCATCAATTTCTACCGTATATAATGAAGATTTCAATAAGCGTAGTGCTAAAAATATAGCTAATTCGCTTTTTGGATATGGTACAGGGTTGACTACTTTGCAAGGTAGCGGACGATATGCAGATGCCGAACCTACATTTTTTATTCGTGGTCTACAAAGTTTATCCACTAATAATCCGTTAATATTGGTAGACGGTATTGAACGTGATATTACAGATGTCACTCCTGAAGAGGTAGAAACTGTCACTATATTGAAAGATGCTGCTGCAGTAGCAATTTACGGGCATAAAGGTATAAATGGTGTAGTAAATATTACTACCAAACGTGGTATTTATAATACACGTGAAATCAAGTTTACTTATGATCATGGTTTCGGTTGGCAAGCACGCAAGCCCAAGTTTGTAGACAGTTATTCTTATGCAAATGCCATGAATGAAGCATTGGCAAATGACGGGTTAACAGCGCGTTATACACAAGATGAATTGAACGCATTTCGTAGTGGTCAATATCCATATCTGTATGCTAATGTGGATTGGCTTGGAGAAACTTATCGCGATATGGATGCTACCAATATATATAATATAAGTTTCCGAGGTGGGGCAAGCAAATTCCGTTATTATGCTATGGCTAACTTGACTACTAATAAAGGGTTTATTGCCAATCCTTATATGAATGATGGATATTCTACACAGGACCAATACTCCAGAGCCAATTTACGTACTAATTTGGATATTGATCTGACAGAAAAAACAAAATTGAAATTAAATGTATTAGGTATCCTGTCAGAAACTAGAACTCCGGGAGCGAATGGTCAGGGAGGTGCTAATTTATGGGATATGATTTATACTTTACCTTCCGCTGCTTTTCCCGCTCGTTTGGAAAATGGTACATGGGGAGGTAGTGCGACTTGGGCTGGGACCAAAAATCCTTTAGCTGTATCACAAGCAGCGGCTTACACAAAGTTCCACGAACGTACATTGTTCGCTGATATGACGCTGACCCAGGATTTATCATCTATAACTCCAGGACTAGGAGCAAGCGGTATGTTATCTTATGATAACTATGCCCAATATTGGGAAAATCATTCTAAAACTTTTGTTTATGGTAGTAATTCGGTAACTGCATGGGAAAATGGTGTACCTTCAAGTACGACTTATTATACTGATGGTAAAGAAAGTTCGATGAGTAGTGATGCTAAATGTATTGCATTTACACGGGTATTCAATTTTGCAGCAACTTTATTTTATGACAAACAGATAAATAAGGACAATAAAATTTATAGTCAATTAAAATGGGACTATGAATACCGTAATACCAAAGGGACCGATCAGACCTGGTATCGTCAGAATGCCTCTTTCTATACTCATTATGGATACAAAGATAAATATTTTGCTGATTTGAGTGTAGTTGCTTCAGCGTCTAATAAATTGGCACCAGGACACCAATGGTCTATATCTCCCACTGTTGGCTTAGCTTGGGTCATGTCAAAAGAAAATTTCATGAAAGATCTTTCTTGGATTAATTTTATGAAACTGAGGGCTTCGTTTGGTGTCATTAATACCGACCGTCTTCCGTTGGATGATGACAGTGAGGTTACTAACTATTGGGAACAAACATATGGTGGCGGTGGTTATTATCCATTTGATACAAATTATTCTGTAGGAACGCAAAGTTGGTCATTAGGTCGTTTGGCTTCTTTGAATTCTACTCATGAAAAAGCATATAAATATAATTTGGGTTTAGATGCCAGTATGTTCAATGGGTTGGACGTATCTTTTGATGCTTATTATGAAAGACGTTCAGATATTTGGGTGTCTTCAAGCGGTCATTATTCAAGTGTCTTAGGATTTACTGCTCCTTATGAGAATGGTGGTATTGTCGATAGTTGGGGAGTTGAAATTGGTGCTAATTATCGTAAAAAAATTGCTGACATTACTTTAAATATAGGAGCCAATTTTGCTTTAGCCAAAAATGAGATTATCGAGCAAATGGAAGAACCGCGTATGTATGATAATCTTATAACTACAGGTAAGCCTCTGAAGCAAACTTATGGTATGGAAGTTATCGGATATTTTAAGGATCAAGCTGACATTGAGAATAGTCCTAAACAGTCATTTGGTGATGTAAAACCTGGTGATATAAAATATAAAGATGTTAATGGTGACAATATTATTGATGCGAATGATAAAGTTGCTATAGGACATAGTACTACTGCTCCTGAAATTTACTATTCATTCAATTTGGGAGCAGAATGGAAAGGGTTAGGCTTTGATGCTATGTTCCAAGGGACAGGAAGATATTCTGCTGTATTAAATACGAAGAGTTTATACTGGCCGTTAATAAATAATACAACGATTTCACAGGAATATTATGATAACCGGTGGACTCCAGAAAATCAAGATGCTAAATATCCTCGTTTGAGTTCTCAAAGTAATGAGAACAATTATCAAACTAATACTTTGTGGTTGGCAGACCGCTCATTTTTGAAACTTCGTTCAATAGAGTTGTATTACAAGTTTCCACAAATATGGGTAAAGAAAAGCAAGATATTGAGCAATGCAAAGATTTATGTGAGAGGTGTTGATCTTTTGTGCTTTGATAAGATTAATATTGCCGATCCCGAAGTTTATGGAGCGACTTATCCTTTAACTCGTAGTGTAGTGGCTGGATTAACTATCGGCTTTTAATTGTTGAACTTAAATTAAAAACATGATTATGAAAATCAAAAAAATAGTGAGCGGAATAGCATGTATGGTAACTTTGGCTGCATGTAATCTGGATTATCACGAATATGCCAATTACGGAAAAGACTATATAGATGAAAGTTATGAAAATGTAATTGGTATGATTACCAATGTTTATTCCATATTAGACTATGACTTTGGCCAAACATATAAAGGTGGAATGCTGGCATCTGCTTGTGATGAAGCTGAATATGCTTATACAAACAATGATATATGTGATTTTGTAAACGGATCTTGGAGCCCGGCTAATCCAATGTCTAACATCTGGTCTAGTAGCTATAAAGCAATTCAGATATGTAATCAGTATCTGGCTGAATTTCAAGGATTGACATTTGATGAGCTAAAATTGAATGATGACTATCGTGTACAAATGTTCCGTTATACCAACAGTTTCAAGGAAGCTCGTTTTTTGCGTGCATATTTTTATTTTAATTTAGTACGTGCTTATGGAGATGTTCCATATTTTACAGAAATGGTAACTACAGATCAAGTAAACAGTCTGACACGCACCCCTGCACAGGAAATTTTTAACGCCATTATAGCAGAATGTGACAAATTATCTACAGAATTACCTGCAGACTATACAAAACTTGGATTGGACGGAATTGCCCCAGCAGAGAACGGTCGTGTTACTTGTTATGCAGCTTTGGCATTAAAAGCACGTGCTGCTTTATATGCTGCCAGTCCATTATTTAATCCGGAAAATAACAAAGATTTGTGGCGTAGAGCGGCTGAAGCTAATAAAGAGGTAATTGAAACTTGTACAGCTAATGGTTTTAAATTAAGTAAATATTCAGAATTGTGGGGACCTAACAACTGGTCAAATAATGAAATGATTTTTGTTCGTCGATATAATGGTAACATCAGCACATTGGAAGAATATAATTTTCCGATGGGAGTGCCAGGTGGAAACTCCGGTAATTGCCCAACACAAAATATGGTTGACGCCTATGAAATGAAAGCTACTGGAAAAATGTGGAATGAAACAGGAAGTGGTTATGACGCTTCTAATCCATATGCCGGACGTGATCCACGTTTCGATATGACTATTGTAAAGAATGGAGATACAAAATGGCCGTCAAAGAATGCCAATCCTATTGAAACTTTTTATGGAGGTTTAAATGCTGAACCTCTTTCAGGTGCAACCCCTACCGGATATTATTTGAAAAAATATTTGGATTCAGCCATTGATCTGAGTGCTAATAGTACAACAAAAACCAGCCGCCATTCATGGATCACTTATCGTTTAGGAGAATTTTACTTAAACTATGCAGAAGCCATATTCCAATATACGGGTTCTGCTGATAATGCTGGTGAATTCGGAATGACAGCTTGTGAAGCGGTAAATATCATACGTAATCGTACTGATGTTAAAATGCCGGAATTTCCAACAGGTTTGTCGGCAGATGCCTTTTGGAATAAATATCAGAATGAGCGCATGGTAGAATTGGCTTTTGAGGGACATCGTTTTTATGATCTGAGAAGATGGAAAGATGGTGATAAATTAAAGAGCATCATAGAAATGAAACTTACAAAAAATGAGAATGGTACTATCACTTATAAACGAAATGTTGTCAATCGTGTTTGGGATGATAAAATGTATCTTTTCCCAATTCCACAATCGGAACGTATGAAAAACCCTAATTTGTCTCAAAACGCAGGATGGTAATAGAATAAACGTACAATAAGAGGATGCATCAATATGTATAAAGCATCCTCTTTTACCTTTAAATTATAATTTATAGAAATGTCATGAAACAATCTAGATTTTATATCCTCTTTTTCTTTGTAGTTTGTATCGGGCTATTTTGCTCTTGTCTCAGTAATGACGATGATGCGCAATGGTCTAAATTTAATGGTGTATATGTTACGGTTGGTGGAGACAATATTCGTGGCTACAAGTTATACACGGATTTTGGTGCAATTTTAGTTCCAACAGAAGAAAGTCTTAATCGTATACCTTGGTTAAAAGAAGTGCAACGTGCCATAGTTAGTTTTAACTTATTGGATGAAAATGAAAATACAACTCAATTGGAGGACGGAAAAACTTATGATGTTATATTAAACAGTACGAATGGAATGAACCAACAGATTCCTACTTTTACAGTTCATGTTGACACTTTAAGTGAAGAGTATCAAATATTCGGTCAAGACTCTATCCAACTAAAAAATAAGAGTATTTATTCATTAGATAAAACGGCCGGAGCATTCTATATAAAAAATGGTTATATGAATATTGTTCCAACTTTTGAGTATGATTTATATAAGCCGGTTTTCTTTTTATTATACTATGATGGCGAAAAGGATATAGATACTTCTAATAATAAGTTAAATTTAAATTTGTATTTTAATAATAGTATACAAAGTAGTAATAACTCAATTTCTTCGTTTATAAGTCTTGAAATGCCTGGAGAAATTTATTATAAATTTCAAGATAAAGGTATGAATGATGACGATCTTATCGATGTATATTTGAATTCAGAAACCGTTTCCGGACAAGAACAAATACATTGTAAAATGGCTTTGAAAGATTTTATGCTTCCCTAAAACATTGGATTCTTCATTGAATTTGCGGAAGTTTTACCGATGAAAACGGTAGGGGATTAGTTAGTCAAGAAAAATATTATACAAAACTTGAGAAATGAAATACTGATATATGGATTTTTCAATTGAAAGCTATTTGAGAAATCCATATATCAGTATTTTTTAAGTCAGTAAGCATTCGATAAACAACAGGTCTTAAACCTTTATATATAACAATAGAAACTGTCACTATGAACCTATATGTTGAAATCAGCACTAATTGTCAGCTTCCCTATTTTGTTTTGTCAATACACATTCCAGGTATTGCAATTTCCAATTGTACGGAAGTATATTCAACAATTCTTCATAAGTTACCTGTTTTGTGATAGGACATTCGGATGACAACATCATTCAGATACTTCCTTGGCGTTACATCGTATACTGTACCTTACAGATAGCCAGCAGAGAACATACAACCGATATATTAACTGTTGCTTCATGGTTTCCATTAAAGAGATAATTTTTTCTATTCCATAGTTATCGATCTGATAACATTTTCTACCAAAATATTATTTCCAAGCAGATGTCCGTCTTCCAAACATTTCATTATATTGTCCCATCGGTATAGGGTAAGCATCCAAAGCCTGTTCAAAATGATGGTAGATATGCACCAAGCAATTGAGCAACTACACATCGGGGGTAGTCTTGAAGGCTACCTCATAGTCTGCAAAACCTTCGCATTGAAACTATCCCTTAAAGTGATATTGGTCTGTCAGGGATTCGATAACCGTTCCGCTCTGCGATCCCTTGTCGTAATGGAAGATTACCAGTTTCTCCATGACTGACCTTACTATCGACAAGTATTCCTTATCGGTCCCCAATGCTTTTCCCTATTAATGACTGGAACAGTGCTTTCGTCTGCCTGTTATAGTCACAAGAAAAGACTTCCTGTTTGAGTTCTTCATACAGAAGTTTGAGCAGTTCTACCGTTTTCTTGAAATATCCATCCAGCGTACTTTCCGTAAGGCCTTTCATCTCAAAATGTCCGTTAGAAAGTGATTATAATAACCTTTACGCCAAATGGACCGGTATAGACTGCAAAGCCGAGGAGTCTAATGAAATATTAATGTCATGCCAACACACTTCTTCGGCAACCGGACGTTTCGGAAACCGTACTTATAGTTACTTCAACCCACAATTCTCCAACTTCTCCGGTGGTTGGACACAACGTGGCCAATATATTGGTGGTATGGACTTCCAACGTTGCCGTCCTACAGAATACGCTTATGCTATCTTTGACAATGTGAATGACTCACGTATGTGGAAAACATTCAAAACTGTCTACGGATTGAATAATATTGCATCGAAAGCAGATGATGTAGTGGCTACAAACGGTATTACAGCCGATCAGGTTCCAACACTAGGCGACCAAGGCATCATCTTTATTCTTAATAAAAAAAGTGACAACCGTTTTAAAGACGCTACAAACTCCGATTATGGAACAGTAGGTCGTGGTGGTATAGCCCACTCCTTTGTAAACCCCGAAACAAATAAATGGGTGCCGAATGTGTTCCCTGTATATGCCGGTGGTCAATATGTATTGAACACCTATGGTGTTAGCGGAAATCCAGCACAGTCCAATGTCTTCTGTGGTATCAATAAAACTGATGACGGCTCGCGTACAGCAGAAAAAGGGGACGCACATCGTGATGTCATTATGGCCCGTACAGGCGAAACTTATCTGATAAAAGCGGAAGCGCAAGTACGTTCCGGTAACTTCCAGGATGCTATCTCTACCATCAACCAGTTCCGTGCACGTGCCGAATGGAAAAATGGTGAAGATCGCGAATACTACACCGATGGTTCTATGGCTTTCTTGAAAAGCGCAGGTGGTGACGAAGATAATTCAACCGCACTAAGCACTTTAGGTAAATGCAAAGATGCCAATGGTACCAAAATCAATAACACAGAGGCATTCAAGGCTTCTTTCCTTCAAAAGAACACTTACTATCTTTCAACTATTTCTTTTCATATAAAGAATCTATCTGTCAGCCCCCCCAAAAAATCAATAACTAGATTATTATCCGTATATGGAAAAAGAACAGAAAGAAGATGAACAATATTCCATGTAAATGAATAAAATTCCATAGGTAAGACACCTTCTTCGTCTATATTTGCATAAATCAAAAATCAAAGATACTATGGAACTATTACCAACAATCAGAAAAAGCATAATTGCATTCGTTCTGCTACCCGCACTTCTATATGCAGGTATCCCTCCCACCCTACAAAGCGATGCCTCACAAAGAATGACCAAAGATATCATGAACCGTGCTTACATCACCCCCAAACGTATTGTTACCAAATACGCAGGATGTAAGAATAATCTAATAAAAGACGAACACTATTTATTAGAGCGTGGAAACGGCCAATCGGAAATGAACAGAAAAAGATGTTGCATAATGACCTCTACTGAAACAGAAAAGGCATCCTTATTACTGGATTTCGGCAGTGAACTGCATGGAGGATTAAAACTCGTCATGGGCAGTTCCAGCCGTAGGGAGCCTTCTTTGGTAAGGATACGTTTCGGAGAATCTGTTGGAGAAGCTAACAGTAGCACTTCAAATTCCGAATGGAAAGTGGGATTTTCAACAGACGATCATGCCAAACGTGATATCATCATGGAAATTCCCCGTGACGGCATGATTGAAATAGGCAATACCGGTTTCCGCTTTGTCCGCCTCGACTTGCTGCAAAACAACGCCACTATCTCTTTAAAAGAAATTTCAGCTATCCTGCGCTACCGTGATATTCCCTATCTGGGATCTTTCGAATGCAACGACCAACGTTTAAACAAAATATGGATTACCGGAGCCTATACTGTCCACTTGAACATGCAGGAGTTTTTATGGGATGGCATCAAACGTGACCGAATAGTCTGGCTGGGCGATATGCATCCTGAATTAATGACCATCAGCCGTGTTTTCGGATACAATGAGGTGATCCCCAACAGTTTGGACTTGGCTTGCAAACAATTTCCTTTACCCAATTGGATGAATGGCATGAGTGCATACAGCCTATGGTATCTGATCAACCAATATGAATGGTATCACCAGACCGGCGATATTGATTTTTTAAAGAAACATTCCGATTATATCAGCGGGTTAATCCATCTGATAAACGGGAAAGTGGATGATGCGGGAAATGAAACGTTAGCGCCTGCCCGCTTTTTGGACTGGCCATCCAGCGGAAATAAAGCCGGAGTTGAGGCAGGATATCGCGCACTGATCGTATGGGCTATGCAAGATGCGCATCAATTGTCTTTAAAACTTGGCAACACCTCTGATGCTCAATTATGTCTGGATATTATCAACCGGATGAAAAAAAAGATATTACCTCACAACAATCTGAAACAGGCAGCTTCATTAATGGCCATCACCGGATTGATGGATCCCCAACAGGCTTGCGATGAAGTTATCTCTGTAGGCGGTGGAAAAGGCTTTTCCACTTTTTACGGGTATTATATGCTGGAAGCATTAGCCAAAGCAGGTGAGTATGAGAAAGCAATAGATATCATTAATACTTTCTGGGGAGCCATGCTGGATTTGGGAGCAACCACGTTTTGGGAAGATTTCAATCTGGACTGGATTCCTAATGCCGCTCCTATAGACGAACCTGTTCCAGCCGGGAAAAAAGACATACATGGCGATTTCGGCGCCTATTGCTATCCCGGATTCCGTCACAGCCTTTGCCATGGGTGGTCTTCAGGACCTACTACATGGCTGTCAGATCATGTATTAGGTATAAAAATCGTGGACGTGGAACGCAAGCAGATCAGTATTGAGCCACACTTGGGTAAATTAGAATGGGCCAAAGGTACTTATCCCACCCCTTGGGGCGTGATAGAAGTCAGCCACGAGAAGAAAGCCGATGGTAAAATCGCAACCAAAGTAAAACTTCCGAAAGGTGTAAGACAAATTTAATTATAAAAAATCGTTATCAAACTTCTATAAAAACTGGATCTTATGAAAAACATAATGATATGGATTATGCTCCTCTTGAGTATAACTTATACTGACGCCCAAAATGGAAAATCTCCTAGAAAAGACTATGCCAAATTAGCTAATTATGATGAAAGTAAGGTTCCGCAATATACCTTACCTTCCGTATTAATGTGCCACGACGGAGAAATGGTTCAGACCAAGGAACAATGGGAGCAAAAACGCCGCCCCGAAATTTTAAACCTGTTCACGACTTATATGTTTGGCAAAGCACCTGTATTAAAACACAAACTGCCTTGTACAGTCAGTCGGATCAATGAAAAAGCTCTGAACGGACGTGCCACCCGGAAAGAAATAACCATCCAATTAACAGACGATCCACAGGGGCCCCACATCGACTTGCAACTGTATCTTCCTAATCATGTATCAGGAAAAATTCCGGTTTTTCTAGGCATCAGCTTCATGCCCAATTACACGATATATGATGATCCCGATTTATCTGTCCCCGAAATAACAGATGAAAAAATGAAGAAAAGATCTTTCAGGGGATCAATGGACAAATCCTGGCAGCTTGATAAAATTTTGGAACACGGATATGGTCTGGCCACTTTCTGTTATAATGATGTGGATCCCGATTTTGACGATGACTTCCAAAATGGTGTGCATCCTTATTATTACGAGAAAGGGCAGAATTTCCCAGATCCGGATCAATGGGGTTCCATTGCAGCTTGGGCATGGGGCATGAGCCGTGCCATGGATTATCTGGAAACAGACAAAAAAGTGGATGCTAAAAAAGTTGCCGTGATAGGTCATTCTCGTCTTGGCAAAACCGCTGTCTGGGCCGGAGCCTCCGATCCGCGTTTTGCTTTAGTCATATCCGGGAATTCGGGATGTTGTGGAGTTGCCATCTCACGTCGTTGTTTCGGTGAGACTGTAGAAGCTATGAATGTACGTTTTCCTCATTGGTTCTGTGGTAATTACAAACAATTTAATGACAGGGAAAAATACTTACCTTTCGACCAGCACGAACTTGTTGCCCTAATTGCTCCAAGACCTATATATATAGCCAGTGCAGAAGAAGACAACTGGTCCGACCAAAAAGGTGAATTTCTAGGAGGTAAAGGAGCTGAACCTGTATATGCCCTCTATGGTTTGGGCGGAATAGGTTGTGAAGAAATGCCTCCCGTAGATACACCTTACATGAATGGCCCTATCGCATACCACAATCGCAAAGGACCTCACGCTGTTCTTCCATACGATTGGGAACAATTCCTTCGCTTTGCTGACAAATATTTTAAAAACAAATAATTAATATATAAATCAATGATGAAAAACAAGAACCTACTTATAGGATTATGCTCAGTACCCCTGTTGCTTAGCATATCAACAAACATGACAGCCCAAGACTTGCGTGAACGTACATATTATTACGAAATACTAGAACCACGCCATGAGCCCAAACCGGAAATCAAAGGTTTTGCAACTGAAAGAATAAAAGAAAACTTAGACAGAGGGTTAACAGCCACCCCATCTGCAGACGGGAAAGGTATCTACCTCAGTTGGAGACTATTGGAACAAGATGGAACTGACACTTCCTTCCACCTCTACCGTTCTGCAAACGGCAAGACACAGCGTTTATCAAAAAATCCAATTAAAAACACCTGTGACTTTGTTGACCAGACTCCCGTTTCTGGAAAAGCAACCTATTGGATCTGTGCATTAGATAAAAAGAAAAAAGTAATTGACACATCTTCCAAATTGGATGTGGACTGTTCTTTATTGAGAAACTATCAGTCCATTAAATTGAACCGTAATATAAAAGCAGGCAAAATAGCCGTTGCTGATTTGAACGGGGATGGCATTTACGATTATATCATCCGCACCCCGGAAAAAAATGTGGATCCCGGAATGCCCGGTACTTTGGATGGTTCAACTTATCAAATTGAGGCTTATTTAAGTGACGGCACTTTTTTATGGTCTAAAGATTTAGGACAAGGTATCGAGCCCGGTGTTTGGTACTCCCCTTTCATCGCATACGACTTCAATGGAGATGGCAAAGCAGAAATTGCCTTAAAAACAGCTCCGGAAACAACCAAACGAAATGAAAAAGGACGGGTAGATTCCGGTGAGGAGTATCTAAGTGTATGGGATGGAATGACCGGAAAAGAAATTGCCCGCGTGGACTGGCCTGAACGGAATGACAGGTATGGAAATCTGGTCCGGCAGAACCGTAACCAAATAGGGATGGCCTATCTGGACGGCAAAACCCCTTATATATTGGCATGTCGTGGCACTTACAAACTGATGACTGTAGATGCATGGCAGCTGAAAGATAACAAACTGGAACGTGCATGGCGATGGGACGGCGATGAAGAAAATCCCGTAGTAAGAAGCATGGGTTCCCATAATATGGTATGTGGTGATGTGGATGAAGATGGAAAAGATGAAATTCTGTTAGGCTCATGCATGCTTGATGATAACGGGACTTTACTATGGTCTACCGGACTAGGACACCCTGATAAAATCTATCTGACTGATATCGACCCGGATCGTCCGGGTATGGAAGTATTCCTTTGTCTGGAACCTTGGCACGAGAACGGCCGTGGCGTTTGTGTTGTGGATGCCAGAACAGGACAACCGGTATGGAATATCGGTCATAAGACATTCCATGTAGGCGATGGGATGGTTGCTGATTTTGATCCGGTCCACAAAGGTCTGGAATGTTTTGCCAGCGAAGACCGTAAAGGAGGCAGCACAGACAAATATCTACTTTCAGCTGACGGTAAACCTTTAGGTAAAAATGAAGAAGTGCCCTCCTGCCGTAATTGGGCCTGGTGGGACGGTGACTTATTGCGCGAAACATTCAAAGGGGACGATAACCGATGGGGGGCAAGTTCCTCTTCAAACGGTCGTTCACTAAGTATTGTAAAATGGAAAGGAGAAACACTGACACAAGGAATTGAAGGTGATATCTTAATGATCGCAGACTTATATGGAGACTGGCGTGAAGAAATAATCACCGCATTGCCCGGTGAAATACGTATCTACACAACCAATCTTCCGGCAAAAGACCGTCGTACCACATTGATGCAAGACGGAATATATAGAAGTTATGTAACTCATCGTTCCATGGGATATCCACAAGCTCCTGTCCCCTCCTATTATTTAGGAGAATAATATTAAGATTAGCATGAAGGATTCCTCTAAAAACTGTAACGGATATCCTTTTGCTGTAGGGGCGCTTTGATGCGCCCTTATGCATATAAAACTCAACCCTAACCATAAACATCATGCAAAAGATACTATTATTTATTGCTTCCCTTTTTTATTTCAACTCCTTATTCGCAAAAAATGAAATAAAATCCTGGCAAGGCATTCATGAAACACCCCTTTCCCGTCTAGAACAACAATTTGCAGACCCTCCTGTGGAATTTGCCAACCATGTAATATGGGGTTGGGAAGGGAAAATGGATAAAAAGACTATTTGCAATGACTTGGATTCTATCAAGAAGAAAGGATTCCGTGCCGTAATATTTGAAGCAGGTTACAAACTACCTTTCAAATATCTTTCCGAAGAATGGTTTAAAGCGATTCGTACCGGAGTACTTGAAGCCAAAAAGCGAGGTATGAAAGTCTGGATTATTGATGAAGGAAAATATCCCAGCGGATTTGCAGGAGGAAAATTCTCACAGGAACGTCCCGATTTGAGAATGCAAGCTCTTGTGATAGGTGATACCATACAGGTAAAACGGGGAGAAGTAATGACAAACCATAAAATAGCACCAGAAATCATCAGTGCGGTAGCCGTCAGTACATCCGGTGCTCCTAACAGAACTGTAGCAATTAATAATGGTGAAATAAGTTTCAACGCCGGACTGGATGACTGGAAGATCCTATTGGTCAAAAGCGACTTTCGAACGGCCGTAACCCGAGCCGTTAATAATCCCAACGGCGGCAAAGATGCCACTAATTCTCTGTGTGATTATCTGAATCCTGTTGCCGTACAACAATTCATTGATTGGACACATGAACAGTATAAAAAATACCTTGGTAAAGAGCTGGGTACCACTGTACTTGGTTTCCGGGGAGACGAACCCGATTATGCACATTTACCCTGGACTCCTTCCATTGTCCAAACATTCAAAGATACAAAAGGGTATGATCCGACTCCCTATCTGGCCTCCTTTTTTACCACTTCGCCCACCATACAGGAACAAAGGGTAAAAGCCGATTATTGGGATGTCTGGTCCAGCTTGTTCGCCACCCATTTTTTCAAATTACAGGCCGATTGGTGTGCGGCTAATGGAGTAGCCCACATTACCCATCTTAACAAAGAACATGAAATGCCCGCATGTGTTAAAGCTGAAGGAGACTATTTCCGGAATTTAAGTAAAGTTCAAATACCCGGAGTAGATGCAATCTGGAACCAAATATGGCCCGGTACCCTTAATGATTTCCCCAAACTGGCCTCATCTGTAGCTCATGTTTATGGAAAACCTAGAGCATTCAGCGAAAGTTTTGCAGCTTACCACATCTCCCCTACCATTCCCCAAGCCAAATTTGTTGTAGATCATCAGATTGCCCGTGGGATTAACTTCTTTGAATTCATGTTCTGGCCGGCAGGGTCCAAACATCGCAATTGGATGAGTGATCCCGGTATGAAAGGCCTGAATGAATATACGAATCGCACCACTTACCTGATGAGTCAGGGGAAGCCGGGAGCACGGATTGCCATGTATTACCCCACATCTACTATGTGGCTGGGTAACAATGAAGTTTATAAGGATATCGTCACTCTTACTCAACAGCTGTTAACTCATCAACGAGATTTTGACTACATAAACGATGATGCTTTTACGGAAGCACTGACCATAGGTCCCGGCTATCTGGAAAATAAAAGCGGTCAAAGATATGAAACATTGGTTATCCCATCATCGGATGTTCTTTCCGCATCAGCCTGGAAAGTGATAGAAACATTTTCCTCACGTGGAGGAAAGGTCCTGTTTTGGGGAAGGAAGCCTGCTTCTTTCATTGACAAAAGTTTCACTGCTCCCGGTTCCCTATCAGATTTAACCAATAGCAGGATTGAGCCATCCACCAGATGGACAGCACGTGTAAGCTCTTCCCTTCCGGAACCGGAAATGAAAATCATTTCACCTGACAATGATTCTATCCGCTACACACGCAGAGTAATGCCCGATGGCGACCTCTACTTCATATTCAATGAAGGGAATAAAGCCACAGAATTTACAGCAGACTTTGATAATGTAGGAGTTGCAAAAGAATGGAATGCAACAGATGGCACACTCCAACCGATAAATGCAACAATTGTCAATAACCGTACCCGGCTGACTTTTAAACTGGAAGCATGGGAAAGCAAACTCATATCCATCGGAAAAAGCAACAGAGAATATAACATTAAAGAATATGGTGTAAAAGGGAATGGCTATTCGGAAACAGCCACTTTACAACGTATCATTAATGAAGCAGCTCACAATGGAGGCGGAACGATAGTTATTCCTGCCGGGGAGTATCTAAGCGGCGCTCTATTCTTCCCACGTGGTGTAGATTTACGTATAGAAAAAAACGCCAAACTAATCAGCACTGTCGACCCCAATGAATTTCCTGTCATCCCTACCCGTTTTGAAGGTATAGAAAAAAGGTGGCGATGTGCTTTCTTGAATTTCGACCATTCAGACGGAGTTAAAGTTTATGGTGAAGGAGTTATCGATGGTAAAGGAGTAGAATGGAAAAAAATTCCATTCGGAAACTCCGGACGTCCCAGACTGTTATGTTTCACAGATTGCCCGGGAGGTAAGATTTCCGGTTTAAAAATGATAAATCAGGCCTCATGGTGTCTTCATGTACTTTACACAAATGGCTTCACTATAGATGGAATCGATATCCGTGCATTGGAATATATACCCAGTTCCGATGGCATAGATATTGATTCGTCCAATGATATACTGATTACTTCCACCCGCATTGAGGCACATGATGATTGCATCTCCATCAAATCCGGACGAGACGAGGACGGACGCAGAGTAGGACGTCCCAGTGAAAACATTCTGATAGAAAACTGTCATTTTGCATACGGTCATGGTGGAGTGGCTATGGGCAGTGAAATATCAGGCGGCATACGCAATGTGACCATACGTTCCTGCCTGATGGATAACGAAAACTGGAGCCCCTTACGTTTTAAAAGTCAGCCCAGCCGCGGCGGAACTGTGGAAAATATCACTTTTGAAGATATTACCATCAAAGGAGCGCGCAGTATCTTTGATATCAATATGGAATGGCGTATGGTTCCTCCGCTTTCACCTGCACATTATCCGCTGACCTGTTTGCGCAATATCCATTTCAAGAATATAAATGGAGAAGCACAATCAGCAGGAACCATGTATGGTTTTAAAGAGACTCCATTCGGAAATGATACATTCTTTTTTGAGAATTGCCATATCAAAGCTCAAAAAGGATTAAGCATCTCAAATGTGGCCAATGTTAATTTTAAAGGTTTGGAACTAGAGATAAAAGAAGGAGAAAAGATTTATGAACGGTCTGCAAATAAAGACAAATAACCCAATAAGAACACTGATAAATAAAAAATACACTCGAAATGCGTACACATGCATAATATTCAAGGAAGATGTACACATTTCCATTGTAGGAAATCCCAGACCATCCTATTTTTGCGACCATTAAAACACTAAAACAACATGATGAAGAAAAAATTAATACTATCATTCTTTTTTGTTGCATTAGGTTTTGGAGTTGTAAAAGCACAAGACTTGCCGGACAAAAAAGAAACGTTGAAGACTGTTACAAAAGTCAATGATTACTTCATGAAGAAGTATGCCGATTATCGTACTCCTTCTTTTGTAAAAAATGTAACCCGTCCCAGTAATATCTGGACACGCGGAGTATATTATGAAGGATTAATGGCTCTTTACTCCGTCTATCCACGCGATGACTATTATAAATACGCTGTCGATTGGTCAAATTACCACGAATGGGGATTCCGCAACGGTACCACCACTCGCAATGCTGATGATTACTGTGCCAGCCAGACTTACATTGATTTATATAACATTTGTCCTGATCCGGAAAGAATCCGTAAGGTCAAAGCCAATATAGATATGCTGGTCAACACTCCTCAAGTAAATGATTGGTGGTGGATTGACGCCATCCAAATGGGAATGCCTGTATTTGCCAAACTGGGAAAATTGACCGGAGAACAAAAATATTTCGACAAAATGTGGGATATGTATGAATATACCCGTAACAAACATGGTGAGAATGGCATGTACAACCAAAAAGAAGGTTTGTGGTGGAGAGACCAAGACTTTGATCCCCCTTACAAAGAACCTAACGGTAAGAATTGCTATTGGAGTCGTGGTAATGGATGGGTATATGCAGCACTGGTACGTGTATTGGATGAAATTCCTACTGATGAAAAACATCGCGCCGACTATATCAATGACTTCCTGACCATGAGTAAAGCTATCAAAAATTGCCAACGTACTGATGGTTTTTGGAATGTAAGTATGCATGACGAATCAAACTTCGGAGGTAAAGAAACCAGTGGCACCGCTTTATTTGTATATGGCATGGCATGGGGGGTACGTAACGGACTGTTGGACAGAAAAGAATACCTGCCAGTCTTGTTGAAAGCATGGAATGCTATGGTGAAGGATGCCGTTCACCCTAACGGCTTCCTAGGACTTGTACAAGGAACCGGAAAAGAACCGAAAGACAGTCAACCTGTCACATACGATAAAGTACCCGATTTTGAAGATTTTGGAGTAGGGTGTTTCCTGCTCGCCGGAAGTGAGGTTTACAAATTAAATTAATAATATGATTGGTTAGTGAATCGATTTTTCATAGACTATGATTTAAAGGTTAGATTTAGGTTAAGTAAAAAGGAGCGACTGTGAAGCCGCTCCTTTTTGTTCTATCAATCATACGTTTTCAATCAGTAATAGAAAATACCAATACTCCTGCTGTAGGAATTACCGGCTCTCCTATCAGCACTTTGGCTCCCGAAGGAAGTACGAACTTATAAGGTTTATCTGTATAATTCAGTACAATCCCCATACCATTGCGGTACTCTAAAGTAACACCGTATGGTAAATCCATCACAGGAATATTCAATTGCGCATATAGTTTCTTCAAAATATCTTTCTCCAATAATCCGTCCGTACTATCCACTCCCACGTAAGTAACAGTACCTTTTCCCAACTTACGAGTAGTGACTGCCGGTTTTCCTTCATAAAATTCCTGTGTATAAGTAGCCCATACTTGTGAATCCTTACCCGGTTTCAATATCTCTCCCCAAGTATTCCACGTATATTCTTTTCCATCCATCCGTAATTTGCCCGGTTCTTCAGGAAGTAATAAATCATAAAACTCCATTTCATTACCGGTCAGTTCATTTATCATGGAACCGAAAGGAGCTTCGGGTAAACGTCCATGGCGGTCTTTTTGGGCTGTACGGCAAGTTAAGACCAAATTACCACCCTTCTTTACATAATCAGTCCATCTGTCTACCAATGCCTTGTCAGCCAATTGATAAGCCGGAGCTATGATCACAGGATAAGAGGAGAACTCCTTGCTTTCATTGATAAAATCTACGGGCGCGCCAAAAGATTTCAACGTGCGATAATATTTCTCAATATGCCCTAATGTATTCCATGTACGATTTTGCTTCTGGCGCTCAATGCTCCATGAATTTTCATGATTAAAAAGAATGGCAGTACGACGCGCCAAATAATCGTCCGGTTTCACCTCACGAGCAGCAACCTGTCCCCGCAGCTGTCTGATTTCTTTCATGAACTGCTCATATTCACGTCCACCGGGAGTCACCGTTGTTCCGTCTGTACCTACAATGCCGTAGTGATATTGTTCCGTGCCATACAGAGGCTGGCGATAACGATAAGTACAGATAAAGTCGCCTCCACCGGCAAATACGCTCCACATCCATAAACGGACAGCTCCGGGCAGCGGTTGAGGATTGATACTCCCCCAATTCACCTGCCCTGGCTGAAGTTCCATTACTCCATAAGTACCTTGTATGGGTCTGAAAAAGTCATTGGCAAAAGCAATACGCAACGGATTTCCCACTCGATATCCGCGACGGCCGATCCCTTCATTGTCTCCATACACCATATAGCGAGTATAACTTTGAAAATCAAGTGCAGGGCTGCCACCTATATGTCCTTCCTCATAATTAGGAATATAGTTAGTAGTCACCCATTGGTTCTTTGCATATTTTTTTATCAACAAACATTGTTCATTCAAAAAGTCGTTTGTCTGACTGGCAGCAAAACGGCGGTAATCCAAAATCTGATGATGATTCATAAACATCTGGGCAGTTTTAGGAAGAGTTATTTCATCAAAAGAAGAATAAACCTCACTCCAAAAAGCCGTTCCCCAGGCATCATTCAATGCTTTAATGTCATGATGATATTTTTCACGTAAAAAATCCCGGAAAGCCAGTTCGGCTTTCGGATTATAATCAAATTGTACGGCCGGCTCATTATCGAGCTGCCAGCCGATTATTCTGGAATCATTTCCATAATGCTGAGCTAACTTCTCTATCATTTTATAAGCCAGTTCTCTATAAACGGGAGAAGCAAAAGAAGCATGTTGACGTGCTCCGTGATCAAGCACGGTACCATTTTCATTTTTAATCAAAATTTCAGGGTATTTACGGCTCAGCCATACCGGTGGAGTTGCCGTAGAAGTACACATAATGACTTTCAAATCATATTTGGCAGCCAAAGCCACCGCTTTATCCAACCAGGCAAAATCATATTTTCCCTCTTCCGGTTCCAATTGCGCCCAAGCAAATTCCGCGAAATGGGTGAATTCAAAACCCAAATCGTGCATCTGTTTAAAATCTCTCTCCCATTGACTCTCATCCCAATGCTCAGGATAATAATAAGCACCGGTCAAGGTCAAATCCTTGTCTTTAAACCAAGGCTGTTGTGCAAAAAGTCCTCCGGCCAAAGAACAAGCCAAAAGAACGGTCACAAATCGTTTTTTCATGATAAAATAGTAATTTAATAGATTTTCCATTCCCATAATCCGGCTGCACCTTTATCTATGTGCAAACGCAAATAACGTACTTTATCTCCCACCGTCACCACATGAGGTGAACATGCCTTCACCTCTTTTACTCCGGCACAAGGTTGCCAATTAGTACCATCATTGGATTTTTCGAGATGCCAGGCATGGCCTTCAGCAGGGTGTACAAAGGCAAATTGACACTCCGTTACCTGCATGGCTTCACCCAAATCCACCATCAGCCAAGGATGATCATCATTTGTTTCTGCCATCCAGCGTGTTCCATTAGACCGGTCGCCTGCATTTCCAGGGTGATATATATGTGTGCGTTCCACCTTGACAAGCGAAGTTTTATCAGCCAAAGGACGATTAGGCTGAGTTTCTATTTCAACCTTAGAAGTACGGGGAGAACGTACGCTGGATGCACTGAAAGAAGCTTTCAGCGCCTTATTTTCGCGCTGTTCCTGGCTGACAGCCAAGTAACCAACTCCCTTTTCATCAGGAACAAGTGTCTTTATAGTGCCATCCTCATTAAATTCCATCCGATTAGCATATACTTGGCGGGTAGTTCCTCCGTCACCGTACTCCAGATATACGAAAATATAATCGTCTGTTTCTTCATTATAAAATACATTCCCATGTCCCGGCCCCCAAACATTATCGGCAATGGATGAAAAAAGAAAAATATCATTGCCTTCGGGCTTTTCAAAGCCCGACAAAGGGGACTGCCGGCTCATCATGTAAGCATTTACATAATTCTGATTCCCTCTCAAAGTATAGATGTAATAATAAATACCTTTACGTTTAAACATAACCGGCCCTTCCGAATACCCTTGACGAGCCGTACTCATCACAACAGTATCACCGGTTAAATGCTGCCAATCGTCAGTCATACGGGCAGCCATCCGGCGGCGCCAGAATAAATAAGCAGTTCCATCATCATCCACAAAAGGTTCCCCATCTATATCCGGAGCAATACAAGATTGATCAAACCCATCCAAAGAATGAGAAGACATAGAATTACGTCCGGCTAAAAGGAAAGGACCTTCGGGACGGTCGGACTTCAGCACATAGGTACGTGCATTCTCATCCGGTTTTACAAAAGTGGTATAAAGATAATATTCACCATTCTTCTCCACTACTCTGCCGGGTGCCCAATAACGAAAATATCCCGTCTTTTTCTCTCCTTTGGCATTGACATATTCATGTCCTTTATGCCAATCGAATCCCACAATATGTGATCCGTCAAAACTCCAGTTTACAAAATCTTTAGATTTCCATACCACAGGAGTCCCTGCTTGTGACAATCCTTTATCAATATCAGTAGTACCATAAAGATAATAAGTATCACCAAATTTGGATAAAGAAGGATCAGCGATATTATCCGGAATAAGAGGATTGAAGTGATGGATACGAAGCAATTTATCAAGTACAGCCTTCTCTACGGTAAAAGCAGTTCCGTGACGGGTTCCCCGAGGAAAAGATACACGGTCGGACACATCTTCCCATGTCTTTCCATGATCACGACTGCAAACAGCTCCATATTGATGATTACGGTATTTATCAAAATAGACATAAAGAGCATCATCTACAAAAAGTGGCGCAGGTCCCTCACACCAATAATTTCCTGTAATGGAAGGAGAAACGGTAGTAGGAAATCCATCCTCTATCCGTGTTGTCCGTGTTATTCTCAAATTCTTCTCTGCCGGCAACGAGTTTTCATTCTTCACCACCATAATCAAGTCTTTCATCACCGGATCGCGTACAATAGCTGCATCAATCACACTGAAATCGGGATTAAAGAACAGTTTGGTTTCAGAAAATGTATTAAAATCCTTCGTCGTAACATAGTAAATACGATGGTTCAGCCCTTTCTCACTCTCAATGACCGGCACTTCCTTGTGACGTCCGGGAATGGTCGTTGCCCAAAAAATATAATAAGTTTGCGAAGGTTCATCATAAAACAATTCAGGTGCCCAGCAATTATGTGCAGCAGGCTCATGCATCATTACCGGAATAGAACGCTGCTCACTCCAATGGATTAAATCGGGAGAAGAGGCGTAACCTATAATCCGGTCTGTCCAACTGGAAGTCCACACCATGTGAAAGGTTCCGTCCGGCGCTTGACAAATACTAGGGTCACGCATCAGACGATCCTTCCCGACCGTAGGTATCAAGAAAGATTTTCCATGATTCAGAGGAGTCCATGTCAGCCCATCCAAACTATAAGCCAAATGAAGACCGTCCCGACTGTCATTAATGAAATAAGAGAACAAATAAGCCGTATCACCGGCAAATAATCCGGCAACCGTTCCTAACAAGCAGAGCAAACTGAATAATCGTTTTTTCATGTATACAATGATTTAATTGTGAGTATACAAAGATAAAAAGAGATTTGGACTTTTTTCTGCACATACAAGGCATATCCATGTAAAATCGTACAAATATATCGCACATTACCCCTATTTTATACGAATTTCCATCTATATGTACTTCTTTCTATTTACATGCAGATGAAAAGACCTTAATTTAGCAACATCAAATTCAAAGTAAAAAGATACTATGAAAAAAACGTTATTGACAATCTGCCTAGTATGGATGTGCTTCTCGTTAAGCGCACAAAAAATTATTGACTTATCCGGGAAATGGTCATTCAGTATAGACCGTCAGGATAATGGAGAAAAGGAAAAATGGTTCAGCCACACTTTGAATGACTTCATCAACCTGCCCGGTTCCATGCCCGAGAAACTGAAAGGTGATGAGGTTACCGCAAAGACCCAATGGACAGGCAGTCTCTATGACAGTTCCTACTATTATAATCCATACATGGAAAAATACCGTAAAGAAGGTAATATTAAATTTCCATTCTTTCTGACTCCCGACAAACATTATGTAGGAGCTGCTTGGTATCAGAAAGAGGTGAATATACCTGCCGACTGGAAAGGTGAACGTATTTTGTTGTTCCTGGAACGTCCCCATATAGAAACAACCGTATGGGTGAACGGACAAAAGACAGGAATGCAGAATAGTCTTTGTGTTCCCCATCAATATGATATAACCCATTATGTCCGTCCCGGAAAATGTACTATCACTATCCGGGTGGATAATCGTATCAAAGAAATCAATGTCGGACCGGATTCGCACAGCATAACCGACCAGACCCAAGGAAACTGGAACGGCATTGTAGGACGCATCTGTCTGCAAACGACTCCGAAAACATATTTCGATGATATTCAAATATATCCGGAACCGGAACAAAAACTGGCACGTGTCAAAGTCGTCATCAAAGGTACAGGCACTGCAAAAGTAAAATTATCAGCAGAGAGCTTCAATACGGATAAAAAGCATATAGTTCCCGCCATACAACAAGAAATCAAACTCAACAAAGGAGTGACGGAAACAGAAATGGTATTACCTATGGGGAATGATATGCTGCTATGGGATGAATTTCATCCGGCCCTGTACAAACTGAAAGCAGAAGTCACCAATGGGAAAAAAACTGAGATAAAAGAAATACAATTCGGTATGCGCCGATTTGAAATCAAAGGTAAATGGTTTTATGTAAACGGGCGCAAAACCCAGCTTCGCGGAACAGTTGAAAACTGTGACTTCCCGTTGACCGGTTACGCCCCGATGGATGTAGAAAGTTGGGAACGGGTATTCCGTATCTGTCGCAGTTATGGACTGAATCACATGCGTTTCCATTCATTCTGTCCTCCCGAAGCCGCTTTTATGGCTGCCGACCGGGTAGGATTCTATCTGCAACCCGAAGGTCCGAGCTGGCCCAATCATGGTCCCAAATTAGGTTTGGGACAACCTATTGACAAATATCTGATGGACGAAACCATCGCATTAACCAAAGAATATGGCAACTATGCTTCTTATTGCATGTTGGCATGCGGAAACGAACCTAGCGGACGCTGGGTAGAATGGGTGACCAAGTTCGTAGAATATTGGGAAAAGAAGGATCCCAGACATGTATATACCGGAGCATCGGTAGGCAACGGATGGCAATGGCAACCTCGCAACCAATATCATGTAAAGGCTGGGGCACGTGGCCTGACCTGGTCCAAGAAACAACCGTCCACCCAAGACGACTATCGTTTCCAAAATCATCTTGACACCGTGAGACAGCCCTACGTATCCCATGAAACAGGTCAATGGTGCGCTTTCCCCAATTTCAATGAAATACGTAAATATACAGGCGTCAATAAAGCCAAGAACTTCGAGATTTTCAAAGACATTCTGGCTGACAACCACATGAGCGACCAAGCCCATCTATTTATGATGGCCAGCGGAAAGTTGCAAGCCCTTTGTTACAAATATGAAATAGAAAAGACACTCCGCACGCCCGATTATGCCGGTTTCCAATTATTGGCACTGAACGATTATTCGGGTCAGGGAACTGCACTGGTAGGTGTTCTCGATGTTTTCTTTGAAGAAAAAGGATATATCAACTCTGCAGAATGGAGACGTTTCTGCTCACCTACAGTTCCACTGATGCGTACAGATAAATTTGTATATAATAACAAGGAAATTTTAAAGGCGGATATTGAAATCGCTCATTTTGGTGCCGAGGCATTAAAACAAGCAGAAATTGTATATACGTTAAAAGACGAATATGGCAAAGTATATGCGCAAGGCACATTGGCAACACAAGACATTCCTGTCGGAAATTTAAATCGCACAGGTAGCCTTGAGTTTCCGCTTACTGATATCCAAGAGGCTAAAAAGCTGAATCTGGAAATACGCATTACGGGAACAGAAGCTGTAAATGACTGGAATTTCTGGGTTTATCCCGCCCAAGTGACAATAGCCGAAGGAAAAGTATACACTACCGACACCTTGGATTCGAAAGCCCTGGAAATTCTTCAGAATGGTGGAAATGTGCTTATTACAGCTGCGGGCAAAGTGAGTTATGGTAAAGAAGTGGTCCAGCAATTCACTCCTGTATTCTGGAACACCTCCTGGTTCAAAATGCGTCCTCCTCATACCACAGGTATCTTAGTGAACCCCAAACACCCGTTATTCCGTCAGTTTCCGACAGAATATCACAGCAATCTGCAATGGTGGGAACTGCTGAATCGTGCTCAAGTGATGCAATTCACCCACTTTCCACCCGCTTTCCAACCTACGGTTCAAAGCATCGACACTTGGTTTATAAGCCGCAAGATAGGTATGTTATTCGAAGCCAATGTATTAAATGGGAAAGTGCTCATGACAAGCATGGACATTACCTCCCAGCCAGAGAAACGCATTGTAGCCCGTCAGATGCATAAAGCCATTTTGGATTATATGAATTCGGACCAGTTCCGTCCGCAATTTACTGTAACGCCTCAACAAATCAGTGAGTTGTTCACAAAAACAGCCGGTGACATAAAATCTTATACCAATGACTCTCCGGATGAACTAAAACCGAAAATCAATTAATAACAATCTATATCAATCATGAAACAGATAGCCCTATTAGCTCTTGGACTTTTAGCGACATTAGGAGTCGAAGCACAAACTTACAAATTCGATTTTACCACAGGTAAAAAGACGAAAGACGGTTATACCAAAATAACTCCCGCCGACAGATACTCGGAGGAAAAGGGATACGGATATGACAGACAGCCCTCTCCGGAAGGTAAAAGTACAGCCCCATTCTTTTTCTCTGTTACGGTTCCCGATGGAAACTACCATGTCACAGCCGTGATAGGAAACAAACGCGCTGCCGGAGAAACAACAGTGCGAGGAGAATCACGCCGCCTTTTCTTCGAAAATGTGAAGACAAAAAAAGGGGAGTTAAAACCTTGTACATTTGTGATCAACAAGCGCAACACACATATTTCGGAAAAAGAAAATGTGCGCATCAAACCGCGTGAACGCCAAAAATTGAACTGGGATGACAAACTTACTTTGGAATTCAACGGGGATGCACCCCAATTGTCCGAACTGATTATTGAGAAAGTAAATAATGTACCCACCGTATTCCTATGCGGTAACTCCACGGTAGTAGACCAGGACAATGAACCTTGGGCAAGCTGGGGACAAATGATTCCCCGCTTCTTCAATGACAGCATTTGTTTTGCCAATTATGCAGAATCCGGCGAAAGCGCCAATACTTTTATCGGTGCAGGACGACTGAAAAAGGCATTGACACAAATGAAACCCGGAGATTATATTTTTATGGAATTCGGTCACAACGACCAAAAGCAAAAAGGTCCCGGTAAAGGAGCTTATTATTCATTTATGACTAGCTTGAAAACATTCATTGATGAGGCAAGGGCACGAGGAGCCTATCCTGTACTGGTAACTCCGACACAACGCCGCAGTTTCGATGAAAACGGGAAAATCAGAGATACTCACGAAGATTATCCCGAAGCAATGCGCTGGTTGGCTGCCAAAGAAAACGTTCCTTTGATCGATCTCAACGAAATGACCCGTACCCTCTATGAAGCAATGGGGGTGGAACCTTCCAAAAAGGCATTCGTACATTATCCTGCCGGAACCTATCCGGGACAAAACAGGGTATTGGCAGATAATACCCACTTCAATCCTTACGGAGCTTATCAAATCTCCAAATGTATCATTGAAGGAATAAAGAAAGCGGGATTACCTATCTCTAACTATTTGCGCAGCGACTATTCCGGTTACAACCCTGCACATCCGGATGCTTTGGACAGTTTCAAATGGAATGACAGCCCGTTTACAGAAATTGAAAAGCCGGACGGCAATTAATTTAAAAGTAGGAACAAATGAACAACAAAACATTATTATTAACCCTATCATTTACCTTAGGTACCCTCTTTACCAATGCCCAATCCCTCCCCGGATTCCAATGGGGAGAAGGGATGGGAACTCCTGACCTTTCGTGGACTGCCCAAGTAGGAGCCAAAACCTATCCGAAGGGAAAAATATTCCAAGCAGCCGATTACGGATTGAAAAATGACAGCACCCGGTTAAGCACTGCCGCCCTGCAGAAAGCCATTGACGAATGCCACCGTTCCGGAGGGGGAACAGTGGAAGTAGCCCCGGGATACTACCGGATTGGTGCCATCTACCTGAAAAGTAATGTAAACCTCCACCTCAACCAAGGTACGACGCTGATAGCCAGCGAGGATATAGATTTATACCCCGAAATGCGCTCCCGCGTGGCAGGTATCGAAATGGTATGGCCCTCGGCAGTCATCAATATTCTGGATGCGGAAAACGCAGCTATCAGCGGAGCAGGTACGTTGGATTGCCGTGGAAAAATATTCTGGGATAAATATTGGACCATGCGGAAGGATTACGAGAAACGCAAACTGCGGTGGATTGTGGACTACGACTGCAAACGCGTAAGAGGTATGCTCATCTCGAACAGCCGCCAGATAACACTGAAAGACTTTACCTTGATGCGTACCGGATTTTGGGGTTGCCAGGTGCTGTATTCCGACCAATGTACCTTGAACGGACTGAAAATCAATAATAACGTAGGGGGGCATGGTCCCAGTACGGATGGTATTGACATTGACTCCAGCACCAATATCCTGATTGAAAACTGCGAAGTAGATTGCAACGATGACAATATCTGCCTGAAAGCCGGAAGGGATGCCGACGGCCTGCGCGTAAACCGCCCCACAGAAAATATCATTGTTCGTGGATGCATTGCACGTAAAGGTGCGGGACTGATTACCTGCGGCAGCGAAACTTCAGGCTGCATCCGGAATGTATTGGGATATAACCTCCAAGCATACGGAACCTCTTCCACCCTCCGTCTGAAATCTGCCATGAACCGCGGTGGAACCGTAGAAAATATCTACATGACCCAAGTGACAGCAGACCATGTCCGCCATGTACTGGCAGCGGACCTGAACTGGAACCCCAGCTATAGTTATTCTACCTTACCGGCTGAATATGAAGGTAAGGAAATTCCCGAACATTGGAAAGTTATGCTGACTCCTGTCACACCTAAAGAAAAAGGGTATCCGCATTTCCGTAATGTATGGCTCAGCGATGTAAAAGCTACTAATGTGCAAACCTTTATCACCGCTGCCGGCTGGAATGAGGAACTGCCTTTGCAGAATTTCCATATTTCCGGCATAAAAGCCAAGGTAAATAAAGCAGGAAGCATTATCTTTACCGAAGACTTCCACCTGGAAGATGTCCGGTTACAAGTAGAAGACGGCAGTCGTGTGGAAGAAAAAAACAATAAGAACGCACAAATCGATATCAGCTATGAAAACAACATGGAATTATAGCCGGCGGCTACTTCCGTTCTTTCTCTGTATGCTGTTGTCTGTCTTTGGCAACAACGCCCAGACTCTTCCCTTCCGTTTATCCAAAGGTGCGGGAACTTTCCGTCTGGGAGTGGTTTGCGGCAATGAAAGTTGCTGGCTGGACCAATGCAGTGTTAAGAAAAAGGGACAGGCTTATACCATTAAAGATAAATTATGGAAAGAAGGTGAAATAAAGCTGATTGTATGTCCATTGACGAATAGTAATGGTTTTATCATGGAGGTTTCGGGTGAGCGATTACCTGAAGAGCTCAAACTTTGCTGGGCTTTCGGTGCATGCGACGGTGCAGACGACTCTGCCGTAACAGACAACAGTATTCCGGCAGCCTCCTGCTTCCATAATGTATTCAGTACAGAAGGAAACGCTTTTACCACCTATTATGGTGAAAGCATGAAACTGAGAACGGTTCATGGGGTATCTCCCATCGGTTCCGAAATTCGTCTGTCCGACGGACATAAACAAGCATCCCCGCTTGCTTTATTCAACTCCGGTAAAAAGACAGATGCCCCCGTCATCTCTGCCCTATACCCGTGGAAACCGCAAGAAAAACTCTACTTCTGTTTCTACCAACGGGCTGATTATAATTATTTCATGCTACCCGGATTATTCGGGAAAGAACATAAAACCCGATCAAAATGAAACGATTGTATCCATACCTGTTCTTCCTTTTCCTATGCCTGTCTGCCCAGGCACAGGAATTCAAGGTGTACCAATTTCCGGCAGATAAGGTTCCTGCCATAGATGGCAATACCCACGACTGGGATTGCGTTCCGGCTGATTATAAGATAACGGAAGCAGCTTTAAAGGAAGACGAGGGAAAACATGCACAGCCGGACACTACCACATTGAAAGTCAGTGTCAAAGTAGGTTGGTGTGCAGAAACTCAGAAGTTGTATTTTCTATATGAAGCATACGATAATTATTGGCGGTTCAGTGAGAACTCCTTGAACACGGATATTTTTGAAGTAGTGGTGGATGGCGATTGTTCAGGGGGGCCGTTCATCGACCGTTTTCATCCCACAGCTCCCAAAGATGTGTGGCAAGCCTGGTTCAAATTTCACGGATGCCATGCCCAGAACTATCACATCTTCACCCCGGCTCACGGCAATGACTGGTGTATGTTATGGGGTCCTCAGGTATGGCTGAAACAAAAGCCATACGCTGATTATGCCTATCAGTACTCTTTCAAGGAGGGAGAAGCGGGTAAGCTGGTATTGGAATTCTATATCACCCCCTTTGACCATGCGGATGCCGACGGTCCCGAACTATCTCGCCCTACTTTATTAAAGGAAGGAAATGAAATCGGACTATGCTGGGCGGTGATTGACTGGGATGCCCACCCTGCCTCTAAAGACGGATTCTGGAATTTATCCGATGAGCATACCATGTATGGCAATGCATCTTATTTACGTAAATTCAAACTAATGCCCATTCAGTAAAAGCAAAGACAGACCATGAAACAACTCATACTCTTCCTTTTATGCCTCAGCACATGGACAGCACAGGCAAAGATCTATAATGTAAAAGATTACGGAGCGAAAGCCGACGGTACTACCATTGACACCCCCGCCATAAACCGGGCCATTGAGGAAGCTGCCTCCCAAGGGGGAGGAACCATTTACTTCCCCGCGGGAGAATACGCGTGCTATTCCATACGTTTGGCCAGTCATATACATCTGTATATAGAACAAGGAGCACGGATTGTCGGCGCCTTTCCATCAGCAACGGAAGGCTATGACCTGGCAGAACCGAATGAACACACCCAATTCCAGGATTTCGGACACAGCCATTGGAAGAACTCACTTATCTGGGGAATCGGTCTGGAAGACATCACCATCAGCGGACCGGGACTGATTTATGGCAAAGGACTCACCCGTGAGGAAAGCCGCCTGCCCGGTGTAGGCAACAAAGCCATCAGCCTGAAACTCTGCAAGAACGTGACATTGAAAGACTTCTCTTTGTTGCATTGCGGTCATTTCGGCCTGCTGGCTACAGGAGTAGATAATCTGAGCATTCTGAACGTGAAAGTAGATACCAACCGGGACGGTTTTGACATAGACTGCTGCAAAAATGTCCGCATCAGTCATTGCACCGTCAACGCTCCCTGGGATGACGCTATCGTGCTTAAAGCGTCCTACGGATTAGGCTATTTCAAGGATACGGAAAATGTAACCATCTCCGATTGTTTCGTCAGCGGATACGACCGTGGCAGTGTATTGGATTGCACTTGGCAAAGGGACGAGCCCCAAGCGCCGGATCACGGATTTGTAACGGGACGCATTAAATTAGGAACGGAATCCAGCGGCGGTTTCAAAAACATAGCCATCACCAACTGCATCTTCGAGCGTTGTCGCGGACTTGCCCTGGAAACGGTGGACAGTGGCAAACTGGAAGATATCGTCATCAGCAACATCACGATGCGCGATATTGTCAACGCCCCCATCTTCCTGCGGTTAGGAGCCCGGATGCGCAGCCCGCAAGGAACACCTGTGGGCACAATGAAACGCATCCTCATCAGCCACGTCAATGTATTTAATGCCGACTCGCGCTACTCCTCCATTATCAGCGGAATACCGGGAGCCCTTATTGAAGATGTGACACTGAGCGATATTCATATCTATCACCAAGGAGGATATACAGAAGCCGACGGACTTCTGACTCCTCCCGAACAAGAGAAAGTATATCCTGAACCGTGGATGTTCGGAACGATTCCCGCCAAAGGTTTCTACATCCGCCACGCACGCAACATCACCTTGGACAATGTAAATTTCCATTACGAAAAAGCGGACGGACGTCCCTTGTTTGTCACGGATGATGCCAGTGATATCAGATACAGGAACATCACAGTGGATGGAAAAGAGTTCAATACAGCCAACTAATAAAAAACAAAATAGAATGAAGAGAAAATATTTATTGTTCAGCCTGTTGCTGGCCGGAAGCAGCCTTTACGCACAAGAATGGCCGGCAGTGCGACCCGAAGCCCGCCCCGCCACCCGCTGGTGGTGGCTGGGAAGTGCTGTCGATGCAACCAATCTGACCTACAATCTGGAAGAATATGCCAAAGCCGGACTGGGAGGTGTTGAAATCACTCCTATTTATGGTGTTCAAGGCAACGATAAGAATAACCTTCCTTTCCTCAGCCCGCAATGGATGAATATGTTGCAACATACTGAAGCTGAAGGAAAACGTATCGGTATTGAAGTAGATATGAACACCGGTACCGGATGGCCCTTCGGCGGTCCTCACGTGAGTATGACAGATGCTGCTACCAAAGCTATTTTTCAATCTTATCAAGTAGAGGGTGGAAAAGAAATTACGCTAGATTTGAAAGTAGAAGAAGAAAGACAACGCCCTGTAGCCACTTTAAGCCGGGTTATGGCCTATAATGCGGACAATAAGCAATGTCTTAACCTCACTTCCAAAGCGAAGAACGGACAATTACAATGGAAAGCTCCGGCAGGACATTGGAATATCATCACCTTATATATAGGCAAGACTTTCCAAAAAGTGAAACGTGCCGCTCCCGGTGGAGAAGGCTATGTGATGAACCACCTGGATAAAGGAGCCGTAAAACGCTATTTTGCCAACTTTGACAAAGCCTTTAAAGAAAACAAGACCAATTTTCCACATACTTTTTTCAATGACTCTTACGAAGTATATGGTGCTGACTGGACTCCTGATTTTCTGGAACAATTCGCCCGCCGTCGCGGCTATAAACTGGAAGAACACTTCCCTGAATTTATAGCTCAGGACCGTAATGAAACCACCGCCCGCATAGTCAGTGACTATCGCGAAACCATCTCCGATTTATTGATTGAGAATTTCAGTACCCAATGGACTAACTGGGCACACGGTCACGGCAGCATCACCCGTAACCAGGCACACGGTTCCCCTGCCAATCTGATAGATACCTATGCCTCCGTGGATATTCCCGAATGCGAAGGATTCGGTCTGTCGCAATTCCATATTAAAGGATTGCGCCAAGATTCCCTGACCCGTAAGAATGACTCCGACCTTTCCATGCTGAAATATGCTTCTTCCGCCGCCCATATCGCCGGAAAGCCCTACACGTCTTCAGAAACATTCACCTGGCTGACGGAACATTTCCGCACCTCCCTCTCCCAGTGCAAACCGGATATGGATTTGATGTTCGTATCAGGTGTAAACCACATGTTTTTCCACGGAACTCCCTACAGTCCCAAAGAAGCCAAATGGCCGGGATGGAAGTTTTATGCCTCTATTGACATGTCTCCTACCAATAACATTTGGCAGGATGCTCCGGCATTCTTTCAATACATCACCCGTTGCCAGTCTTTCCTGCAAATGGGGAAACCGGACAATGACTTTCTGGTTTACCTGCCTGTATATGATATGTGGCAGGAACAACCGGGCCGACTTTTGCTGTTCAGCATCCATGATATGGCAAAACGTGCTCCCAAGTTTATAGAGACCGTCCATACCATCAGCAATTGCGGCTATGACATGGATTATATCTCTGACAACTTTGTGAAAAGTACCCGTTGCGTAAATGGCAAATTACTGACCAAAGGAGGAACTTCCTATAAGGCCATCATCATTCCTGCTGTAAAACTAATGCCGTCCGAGGTACTCGGCCATTTACTTAAGCTGGCACAAGCCGGAGCTACTATCATCTTTACCGAAAACTATCCGCAGGATGTACCCGGTTATGGAAAACTGGAAGCACGCCGGAAAGGCTTTGCACAATTACAAAAGCAACTTCCGGAAGTTTCTTCTTTCAATGAGACGGTGGCAACTCTTTATCAAAAAGGGATCATCATTACAGGAAACAACTATCAATCTGCCTTGGAAAAAAGCGGTGTTGTTCCCGAAGAGATGAAAACGCGGTATGGCTTACAATGTATCCGCCGCTCCCATGCCGATGGACATCATTATTTCATCTCCTCATTGCAGGAAAAAGGAGTAAACGACTGGATAACCTTAGCCGTTCCCGCAGAAAGTGTCATGCTGTTCAATCCGATGACGGGAGAAAAAGGGAAAGCACAAACCCGCAAGCAAGAAGGCAAAACCCAAGTACGCCTCCAACTGCATTCCGGCGAAAGCGTGATCCTGCAAACTTTCAACCATGCCCTGACAGACGTTGCCGAATGGAAATACGTTCAAGAACAACCTGTCAGCCTCAGCCTTGATCACGGCTGGAAACTTCATTTTGCAAAAAGCACTCCCCAGATAGAAGGTTCATTTGATATCGATACTCCGTCTTCGTGGACTGAAATTGCTCATCCCAACGCTCCGATCACCATGGCGACGGGAGTATATACCAATATCATCACTGTTCCCCATATTCCCGCCGATGACTGGATACTGGATTTGGGCGATGTGCGGGAAAGTGCCCGTGTGCGCATCAACGGACAAGATGCCGGAACGGCATGGGCCGTACCTTATCAGTTGAAAGTAGGCAAATGGCTGAAACCGGGAGATAACAAGATAGAAATAGAAGTGACCAATCTGCCTGCCAACCGCATTGCGGATATGGATCGTCGGGGTGAGAAATGGCGTATCTTCAATGAAATCAATGTGGTGAATCTGCAATACAAACCGATACCTTATACTGATTGGCAACCATTGCCATCGGGATTGAATGGTAGTGTAAGGTTGATACCGGTTACTTATAAATAAGATATCCGATAGTGGCAGCCTATTGGCGGAGTTAATCCAGACTGTATTTGAAAGACTGAATTAATTCCGCCAATGTTTTTTACCTCATGCTCAGTGAGTGCACCTGCAACCGATCAAGCCGCAGCGAGACAGCATTTTATAGCAAAACGGCGTATTTACGGATAGTATCCAAACGTTCCCTAAGCGTCTGATCATTACCAGCCTGCCGCATATTATATTCCGGTTACAGCCGCATCAGCGAACCGGCAGGATATCCAGCATCGCTTCAAACATCATGACTGTAGGAGTAGTCAAGCCTCAATTGAATGTATATCACTCCCTACCCTATAGCATAAGCCTTTTCTTTCTTCAGGTTAAGCCTTTTTATACGGATATGTTCTATCTCCATAGCCTTTGGAGTTATCTCCATAAGCTTTGGAGTTATCTCCCAAGGCTATGGAGTTAACTCCAAAGGCTTGCGGAGATAAAACAGGCAGGAAGAAAAGCCTTAACCATACGTCAGGAAAGGGTTAGGGATACGGATAAGATCCTTTAAGGACGAATCGGATGCCAAAGTCTTTTGCAGATGCCTTTTTCGGATGAAAGTCCCGCTAACATTCTACAGCTCCAAAACTTTTCCGTCAGTGAATAGTCGAGATGCCATCCGTACCGGTTCCCGATAAGCATACCAACCGTCCGTATCGTTACATACAGCCTGCAGCTTTCAAACAGATGTGTCTATTCCAAGGGGTAACGAAGCTAAGACAAAATGTGACAGGAATTCCCAAACTATCAGAGGAAAGGGAAGTGATAACAGATAAAAAATGGTGGTAGCAGGTGTTTTTTCATGCTGCTACCACCACCTTTGAAACGCCCTGTTCATGGGTGTTTACGAAAGAGGATGGTAGTAGTGGTAGCTGTTTTGCAAAACTCTGTTGCAGGTGGGAGGAAACTTCAAACAGGAACTAAAATTATAAAGTTTTCATCTTCTTCCCTATGCCCACTGCTTTAGAAATTTTGCCTGTTCCTTTTTCCTTATACAAGTAGCCACGGAACATGCCTCCGCTATTAAACGGCATGGCAAAATTACCTTTCTTGTCCACTGCAATCAATCCACCATTTCCCTCCTTGGTATTCAGTTCCTGATGGATAATATAATCGGCAGCCTCCCCGACAGGCTGGTGCAGCAACTTCACACGAGTAGAAAGATTATAAGCTACGACGTGACGGATAAAATACTCCCCATGCCCGGTGCACGACACAGCACAACCTTCATTATCCGCATAAGTACCTGCACCAATCACCGGTGAATCTCCCACACGGCCCCATTGCTTCTTGAACATACCACCGGTACTTGTTCCCGCTGTCAGGTTACCTTGCTTGTCCAGTACCACACAGCCCACAGTTCCATTCTTCTTGCTCTCCTTCTTCAAATCCTCTATCCACTTCAACGTCTTAGGAGTAGCAAAATACATATTATCCACAATTTCCAGTCCTTGTGACTTTGCAAACCGGTCAGCACCCTCACCTGCCAGCATCACGTGAGGTGTTTTAGTTTTTACCGCATAAGCTGCATTAATCGGATTCTTCACCGTTTTCAACCCGGCGACAGCTCCTGCTGTCAAATCCTTACCTTCCATAATAGAAGCATCCAGCTCAAAAGTACCGGCACTGGTACAAGTAGCCCCTTTACCTGCATTGAACAAGGGGTTATTCTCAAAGTAGTTGACAACCGCCATTACCGCTTCAGGCCCTTCGCCTCCGGCAGACAGAATAGCATTTCCAATGCTCAAAGCTGAATCTAAAGCCGCATAATACAAGGTTGATTTCTCCTTATCGTCCTCGAGGTTTTCCATAGCACCGGCACCTCCATGAACAACAATTACGTATTCTCTCTCCTGTGCCAGCATGCGGCACAATGGTAATAAGAGCAGAATTGTGATAAATAAGT
The DNA here is from genome assembly GCF_031119655.1 of Phocaeicola sp. GP0067. Lineage (NCBI taxonomy): Bacteria > Pseudomonadati > Bacteroidota > Bacteroidia > Bacteroidales > Bacteroidaceae > Phocaeicola > Phocaeicola sp. GP0067. Next base: position 42,683 of record NZ_JAVHZY010000016.1, on the reverse strand, counting down.
GTTTCATAATAGTAGTTTAATATCAATAGTATGGTGCGAATGTAACAAAACAATTTGTAAAAAGGAAACTTTTATGCAGAGATATAGACATAAAAAAAGGAGCAACGCCTTGCTCCAACCTTTGTTAACCTTAAATCTAATACTATGAAAAACACAGTGCAAAGGTACGAACATTATTGAAATTTGCAAATTCGACAAAAAGAAAATTATGTTCTCTAACATGATTTAAGGAGATCCGCCACATTTGTTAATGAACATTTCCCTGTCAGATTATAAGTGACATTTTTACAGTTGTATTTCTTAACGTATACTAAACCATAAGACAAAATACACATTAAAAGTTAAATAAAGCGGATTGATACTATGTTTTAAAACATAAATAGGAATTTTGGTGTTATCTTTGCAGTAGTAAAAGAGAAAACAAAAGGTTTTTAGGAATAACCAGTTCTCCAAACGGGAGAACATAAAAAAGATGTAATTATGAAAAGAACAAATGACACAATCGAGATGTTGCAGTATCAGTTAAGAAGATACAAAGCAATGAGAAAGGGAGCTGCTTGCCAATCTTTGCAATACAAGCTTCAGAAATTAATGAGCCAACAGGCTAATGCCTGATGAGCTCTACCATAAAGAACACAAGTTTATAATTTTATAATATAAGAAAAAGGATATGATTTTTATCATATCCTTTTCTTATTATTATCTAGAATGAAAGTTTATTCATAAAGATAAAACATTCTATCCATCAACTGCCATTTTTCAGCCGAAGACGCTCCCGGCTCTGCCTGTTGAAAGACAGACATATACTCTTCCCATTCTGCCTGACGAGGCAACGTAGCCATTCTGGCCATGGCCGTATCCCAATCAAAATCGAGAGGAGTTTCCACTATCATAAACAAATTAGTTCCCAGGATATAAATTTCCATTTCCAAAATACCGACTTCACGAATAGCTGCCAATGTTTCCGGCCAAACCTTGCCTTCCGAATGACGCTTTCTATACTCGGCTATCAAGGCCGCATCGTTTTTCAGATTCAACATCTGGCAATAACGTTTTACCGGTCCCTGATATTTCCGAACTTTATATCCTTGCTTTTTGTTTTCCATTATTCTCTTACTTCCCAGCCTAATGCACTAGCTCCCAACACGGCGGCATCAGCATCCTTCAATTCAGAAATCAACAATTTAGTCTTACCTTCGTAAATCTTCAAGATATTATCATCTATAGCTTTACGGATCGGCTTCATGATATAATCACCTGATTTTGCCAATCCACCAAACAGGATAATCGCTTCCGGGCTGGAGAAAGCAATGAAATCCGCCAAAGCCTCACCCAAAATACGTCCTGTATATTCAAAGATATCTTGTGCTAATTTATCCCCTCTTACAGCCGCGTCAAAAACATCTTTAGATACAATATCTTCAGCCGGGATATCTCTTAACAAACTAGGTTCGGGACGGGCAACCAGAAATTCACGTGCCGTGCGTGCCACACCTGTAGCCGAACAATAAGTTTCCAAACAGCCCTTACGACCACAACCACACTGACGTCCGTCACGACGAACTATCACATGTCCCAATTCTCCGGCAAAACCATCGTGTCCGTAAACCAGTTGTCCATTTATTACGATACCACTACCAACACCGGTTCCAAGAGTAATCATAATAAAGTCTTTCATGCCACGAGCCGCACCATAAGTCATTTCACCGATGGCGGCAGCATTAGCATCATTTGTCAAGGCAGTAGGAACACCTATTGCTTCTTCAAACAAAGCAGCCAAGGGAATCACCCCTTTCCAAGGAAGATTCGGAGCAAATTCAATGGTTCCGTTATAGTAGTTTCCATTAGGAGCACCTACACCCATACCTTTAATTTTTTCTACGCCACCGAACGATTCAATCAACGGACGCAATTTTGAACTGACAGCCTCTACATAATCCTCTATCTTAGAAAATGATTGTGTCTTAACTGAATCGGTAGCCAATACGTTACCACGCGAATCTACGATGCCAAAAACTGTATTAGTTCCGCCAATGTCCATACCTACTACGTAGGGTTTTTCCATGCCTGTTACCATGATATATTATTATTTAGGGTTAGTTATTTTGAGCAAATGTACACAATGAGAAAAAAGAGAGCAAATTTTTTTTCAATTATTTCATATAGCATTGCAACTTTTTGTATCTTCGGCACGTCTAACCAGACAAACACAAGTTAAATTCATCGGTAATGATACATTTAGAGAATATCAACAAAACCTATCATAACGGAGCTCCGCTACATGTTTTGAAAGGTATCAACCTCGACATAGAACGAGGTGAGTTTGTTTCCATTATGGGGGCTTCAGGTTCCGGAAAGTCCACTTTATTGAATATTTTAGGCATCTTGGACAATTACGATTCGGGAGAATATTATTTGAACGATGTATTAATCAAGAATCTGAGTGAAACCCGCTCTGCCGAATACAGAAACCGGATGATAGGATTCATCTTTCAGTCTTTCAACCTGATTTCTTTTAAAAATGCGGTAGAAAATGTAGCTCTTCCCCTCTTCTATCAGGGAGTGAGCCGAAAAAAAAGGAATCAAATGGCATTAGAATACCTTGACAAACTAGGTCTTAAAGAATGGGCGCATCATATGCCCAATGAATTGTCCGGCGGACAAAAACAACGTGTAGCCATAGCACGTGCCTTGATATCCAAACCGCAAATCATCCTCGCCGATGAACCTACCGGAGCCCTGGACAGCAAAACATCCGTGGAAGTGATGAATATTCTGAAAGAACTGCATAAAAACGAGGGGCTGACAATTGTTGTCGTCACTCATGAAAGTGGAGTAGCGAACCAAACGGACAAAATCATCCATATCAAGGACGGACTGATTGAACGGATTGAAGAAAACATAGACCATAATGCCTCTCCTTTCGGCAAGAACGGATTCATGAAATAACTGACACACATGATTGATCTTATTCAAGAAATATTCGGAACAATAAAGCGCAATAAATTACGCACGTTCCTCACCGGCTTTGCCGTAGCTTGGGGTATCTTCATGCTGATCGTACTGCTGGGGGCAGGCAACGGACTAATCCATGCTTTCGAAAGCTCATCTGCAGATATGGCTATGAATTCCATCAAAGTATTTCCCGGCTGGACTTCCAAAGCATACGACGGATTAAAAGAAGGACGCCGCATTGAACTGGACAATAAAGACTATCGGATAACCGAAACCGATTTTCCCAAAAATGTCATCAGTGTAGGAGCTACCGTACGTCAGAGTAATGTGACTTTAACATATGGACAAGACTATGTATCCACCACATTGGAAGGAGTATACCCTAATCATAAGGATGTAGAAAGAGTAAAACCTGCAGGGGGGCGATTTATCAATGACATCGATATCCGTCAACGGCGAAAAGTAATCATTCTTCATACAAAAACCGCAGAAATGCTCTTTAAAAAAGACGCAGACAAAGCTATCGGAAAATTTGTCAACGCCAATGGAGTAGTATATCAAGTGGTAGGCCTTTTTACCGACAAGGGAAGTTTCCAACCTAACGCCTTCATCCCATTCACCACCTTACAACTCATATATAATAAAGGTGACAAGCTGAACAATTTGATATTTATGACACAAGGACTCGATACAGAAGAAAAAAATGAAATCTTTGAAAAGGAGTACCGCAAAGCTATCGGCGTACACCACCGGTTTACAGCTGATGACAAAGGCGCTATCTGGATGTGGAACCGTTTCACCCAATTCCTGCAACAAGAAAAAGGTATGCGCATTCTGACTATAGCCATTTGGGTAATAGGCATATTCACTTTGCTGAGTGGCATCGTAGGTGTAAGTAATATCATGCTGATCACAGTAAAAGAACGGACCCGTGAATTTGGTATCCGCAAAGCGTTGGGTGCCAAACCTATATCTATCTTATGGCTAATTATAGCCGAAAGCGTAACAATTACCACCTTTTTCGGGTATATAGGAATGGTGGCAGGCATTGCTGCCACGGAATACATGAACACAGTGGCAGGAAACCAAACTGTAGACGCAGGCGTTTTCACCGAAACAGTTTTCCTCAATCCCACAGTAGATATCAGTATAGCCATACAAGCAACCATGACATTGGTGATAGCCGGTACACTGGCAGGTTTCTTTCCTGCCCGCAAGGCCGTCATGATCCGACCAATCGAAGCACTTAGAGCAGATTAAAATTATGAGAATAGATTTAGACAGGTGGGAAGAAATATTCATCACCATTACCAGAAACAAGACACGTAGCCTATTGACCGCTTTTGGTGTTTTTTGGGGCATATTCATGCTGGTTGCCCTTATGGGGGGTGGCCAGGGACTACAAGATATGATGTCGGCCAACTTTAAAGGATTCGCCACCAATTCCGTTTTTTTCGGAAGTAATAAAACCAGTGAAGCCTATAAAGGATTTAGAAAAGGACGTTATTGGGATATGGAATTTAACGATGTGGAACGTATCCGCCAAGCCGTACCGGAGGTAGAAGTTATCACTCCCAATATCAGCCGATGGGGCTCTACTGCTATTTTCGGAGACAAGAAAAGCTCCTGTGCCGTCAGAGGGTTACAGCCTGATTATGAAAAGATAGAAGCTCAAAATATTACAATGGGGCGCTTTATCAATGACGTAGACATACTGGAAAGCCGGAAAGTATGCACCATAGGAAAACGAGTATACGACGAACTGTTTCCCCAAGGAGGAAACCCATGCGGACAATATTTGCGTGTGGATGGTATTTACTATCAGATTGTAGGTGTTAGCTTATCAACCAGTAACATGAATATCAATGCAGGAACAGAGGATAGTGTAACTCTTCCATTTACTACCATGCAAAAAGCATACAATTTTGGAAAGCGCATTGATTTAGTCTGTATTACCGTAAAACCGGGTGTGACCGTTACCAGTATAGCCGACAAAATAGAACAAGTAATCAAGAAAGCGCACTATATCCACCCGGACGACAAACAAGCGGTGATCATGGTCAATGCAGAAGCAATGTTCAGCATGATTGACAATCTGTTCACAGGAATCAAAATTTTGGCATGGATGGTAGGTTTGGGAACATTGCTGGCAGGAGCTATCGGAGTAAGCAATATTATGATGGTTACCGTGAAAGAACGTACAACCGAAATCGGCATCCGCCGAGCCATTGGCGCACGCCCTAAAGATATTCTAAACCAAATTCTTTCTGAAAGCATGGTATTGACAACTTTTGCAGGGTTGATGGGAATTAGTTTCGGAGTCTTGATCTTACAAGGGCTGGAAATAGGAACGGCAGCTTCGGGTACAGAGGCTCATTTCCAAATCAGCTTCTGGATGGCCGTCGGGGCCTGCATCTTATTGATGGTCCTAGGTATGCTGGCCGGATTGGCACCGGCTTATCGCGCTATGGCCATCAAACCCATTGAGGCTATAAGAGACGAATAAAGCCGTCCGACGTAACGGATAAAGTTTCCATGCAAGAACAAACAAGAATAAAAAAATAATAAAACAAACAGATATGAAAAAGTATGTAAAAATTGCACTATTAGTCATCGTTGCACTGATATTCATCGGAACATTTGTATTTCTCTATCAAAAATCACAACCCAAAGCCAGCGTGTATACTATATTAAACGCAGAAATCACCGATCTGAAAAAGACCACTGTAGCTACCGGAAAAATAGAACCGCGTGACGAGATTCTGATTAAGCCGCAGATTTCAGGTATCATTGACGAGGTATATAAGGAAGCCGGACAAAAAATAAAGAAAGGAGAAGTGATTGCCAAAGTAAAGGTGATCCCCGAACTGGGACAACTAAACTCGGCAGAAAGCCGTGTAAGACTGGCAGAAATCAATGCCAGACAAGGAGAAACGGACTTTGCCCGTATGAAAAAACTGTTCGAAAGCAAACTTATCAGCAGTGAAGAATACGAAAAGAGTGAAGTAGCCGTAAAACAGGCACGTGAAGAATTACAAACAGCCAAAGATAACCTGGAAATAGTCAAAGAAGGTATCACTAAAAACAAGGCTTCATTCAGTAGTACCCTTATCCGATCTACTATTGACGGATTGATTTTGGATGTGCCCGTAAAAGCCGGTAACTCCGTCATAATGAGCAACACATTCAATGACGGAACCACTATCGCCACCGTAGCCAACATGAATGATCTGATTTTCCGAGGCAATATTGATGAAACGGAAGTAGGACGCATACACGAAGGCATGCCGGTAAAAATAACTTTAGGAGCCTTACAAAACATGGAATTTGATGCACAACTAGAATATATCTCTCCTAAAGGTGTAGAAGAAAATGGTGCCAACCAATTTGAGATCAAAGCAGCCATCACAGTCCCCGACAGTATTACCATCCGTTCCGGATATAGCGCAAATGCGGAAATCGTTCTGGCACGTGCCAGCAAGGTACTGGCAGTACCCGAAAGTACTGTTGAGTTTAAAAACGACTCTACTTTTATATACGTATTGACAGATAGTGTACCTTCACAGAAATTCAGCCGTCGTGCCGTTATTACAGGTATGAGTGACGGTATCCAGATTGAAATAAAGAACGGTCTGAATGTCAATGAAAAAGTACGCGGAGCAGAAAAGAAATAACAGAATATCATTATGAAAAAACAAATCATTATAGCCTTGGCCACCCTGACTGCATTACCGGTCGTTTCCCAAGAAAAATGGGATTTACGTAAATGCATTGATTATGCTATAGAACACAACCTGAGTATCAAGCAACAGGAAGCTGCAAGAGATCAGAATGCAGTGGATTTGAATACTGCTAAATACAGCCGGCTGCCTAATCTGAACGGTAATGTGGGCCAGTCATTTAACTTCGGCCGTGCCTTGCAGGCAGACAATACGTACGGCGACCGTAATACCAAAAACACCAACTTCTCACTCAGTACCAGTATTCCTTTATTTACAGGATTGCGGATACCGAACAACATCGCTCTCAGCAAACTGAACCTGAAAGCAGCTACAGAAGACTTGAACAAGGCCAAAGAAGATATCAGCATTTCTGTCACCTCTGCCTATCTACAAATTCTTTTTAATGAAGAATTGGCAAAAGTAGCTCACAACCAAGTAGAGTTAAGCCGGGAACAGCTGGAATTGAAAGAAGCCTATTTCAAAAATGGGAAAGCATCTGAAGCCGAAGTCTATGAAGCCCGCGCACGCGTCGCACAAGACGAAATGTCAGCAGTACAGGCTGACAATAACTATCAGTTAGCCTTGTTAGAACTGAGCCAGCTGTTGGAACTTCCTACTCCTGACGGATTTGGAGTAGTATCTCCCCGTGTAGAGGATGATTTTACTCTGCTTTCACTTCCCGAAGATATCTATGCACAAGCTGTTCTGAACAAACCAAGTATTAAAGCAGCCCAATTTCGTCTGGAAGGTGCGGCCAAAAATATCCGTATTGCCCAAAGTTCCTGGTATCCGCAATTAAACTTCAGTGCAGGTATAGGAACAAACTACTATAATATCTCAGGAGTAGAAAATGCTTCATTCAGCAGCCAGTGGCATCAAAATTTTAATAAATACCTGCAATTCTCACTCAGCATTCCGTTGTTCAACCGTTTTGACACACGAAATAAAGTAAAGAACGCACGCATCCAGCGCACTGCTTTATCATGGAAGTTGGAAGAAAGCAAAAAGGCTCTTTTCAAAGAAATACAGCAAGCATACTATAATGCAGTAGCTGCCGAAAGCAAATACAAAAGCAGTAATACAGCTACGGATGCTTCTGAAGCTTCCTTCCGTCTGATGAGCGAAAAATATGCCAATGGTAAAGCCAACGCTACTGAATACAATGAGGCACGTACCAATTGGATGAAAGCCGTTTCGGATATGCTTCAAGCAAAATATGACTATCTGTTCCGTACCAAGATTCTGGATTTCTACAAAGGAGTTCCTCTTACTTTGGAATAAATTATTAAGATTCACCACAGATTTTCACAGTCTATTCATAATCAGATTCTGCGTTGACCTGTGGTGAATCATCATAAAAACGACCTTTACAATTCCGGACAATTCATTGTGTTTCGGACTCTTATTTACGTCGGTTTTCGTTGTTTTTCAAATCATACTATACCGTACGCATACGCACTGCTGTTCTTTCCTTAGAATTACTTTTATTGCTTCCTCCTGAACGGTCCGAATCTTTCTCTTTCTTACCATTTCCTCTTCTCACATCCCTGCCGGATGGAGTAATACGCCTATTTTCATGACGGTCTTTATCAACCTGTGAGTTCTGTCCACGTCGTGAAGGGCGCCCATCATGCTTGTTATTCTGATCCTTCTTCGGTCTGTCCGGCCTTGCCTGTGGAACAGACGGACGACGATGATCACCCGACGGCCTGTCAGGATGGATTTGAGGTCTGTTTGGACGAGTCTGAGGAGGAGTGGCCGGGCGATGATGCTCCTTTTGTGGAGGACGAACAGCTATATTGAAATCACGACGACGGTGCATATCATACGTCATTCTGTCATGGCGGATACGATAATGGCCATCGTACACATCATGGCGGTAATGGTCACGATAATGGGTCTTATAATAACTGACATTATTGAAATGAGTACGATAATGCCCTCCGCAATAACTAGCATAATGATGCGGTTTGCCATAGTAGAAAAAATTCACATTATTATATACCAGATAAATACGGAAATGCCATTTGTTCTCATGCGCATAAATGGGACGGTAGAAATGCTCAGCCCTCATAAAACGACGATATTGCGCACTGGAAAGTATCCAACGAAGATCATCATTACGCACATCCAGAAAATCATAGTAACGTTCCAACGCATAATCATAGCCTCTTACCACATCATCCATCAGATAACGGACATTATTGATAAAATCATAATTCACCTCATATACATCATTGTATTGCCGCGGAGTGAGTTTCAGTTCATATGCCATACGGTCGGTAAGGAAACGAGTGTTCTGTCTCATTTTGCTGATACTCATGGCCCCCATTGCGGGAATAGTTATACCTAGCATACAAATCACTATCAGTAATGTAGTCCATCTTTTCATAGCTGTTCCGTTTTTAGTTTGTTAGTTCTATGGCACAAAAATAGGGGAAATCGCTTTCCCCCACAATTGATTTTCCCCATAAGTTCATAGGGCTTTTCCTATATCCGGTAGGGAAAAGCTCCACTAAGTGAGGCGTATCCCCTCAGCTTCCAAAACAACCAGGCGTTTTTTATATAAATCCCCCACCGCTTTCTTGAAAGTTTTCTTACTGACACCAAAAGCATCATAGATATCCTCAGCAGCACTTTTATCATTCAATGGAGTGAAGCCTTCATGATCTTTAATATATTGTAATAACACTTCCGAAAAATCATCCACCTTCTTTGCGCCCAACTTTTGCAGAACCAAATCGATCTTACCATCCTCACGCACCTGCTTTACATAAGCCTTCAGCCTCATACCGGTTTCTAAAGGTTGGAAAATCTCATTATCGTAAAGCAAACCACTGAACTTATTTTCCACAATAGCCTTAAATCCCAAATCTGTTTTCTGCCATATCAGGATATCCACTTCCTGTCCCAGCCGATAGTCGGGATGTTCTTTAGAAAGATAATGCTCCACTTTAGCAGATGCCATAATGCGGTAACTATCTTCGTCTATATGTGCGTGTATTATATACTTTCTCCCTTTCTGCATTTTCATCTTTTGTTCACGGAAAGGTACAAAAAGGTCTTTCATCAATCCCCAATTCAAAAACGCACCAAACTCATTAATCCATGCCACTTCCAAACAGGCAAACTCGTCCACCTGCACCAACGGCTGCAAAGTGGTAGCTATCAGCCTTTCCTCATTGTCAAGATAAAGAAAGACATTCAGCACGTCGCCAGGCTTACAGCCTTCGGGTACATAACGCGTAGGCAATAAAATCTCTCCGTCATCGCCTCCATCTAAATAAACACCAAAATCTACTTCTTTTACAACCTCCAGCTGGTTGTATTTTCCCAGTTTTACGTTCATTAGCTAAATTTTTTCTCAAAGATAGGAAAAAAGCATTATCTTTACTCAGTATTAACCAAGAAAACCCCAATTAGTTATGGATAATTTTATCTTTCACAATCCTACACGCCTCATCTTTGGCAAAGGCATGATTGCCCAATTGTCCCAACAGATACCGGCCGACAAGAGAATCATGATCACTTTCGGAGGTGGCAGTGTAAAAACCAATGGAGTCTATGAACAAGTAATCCAAGCCCTTGAAGGACGTGATTACACGGAGTTTTGGGGAATAGAATCAAATCCCGATATATCTACCTTGAAAAAGGCGATAGAATCAGGCAAAGAAAAAAACATTGACTTCCTGCTGGCAGTAGGTGGCGGCTCAGTTATAGACGGCACCAAGTTGATTTCCGCTGGTATTCCCTACAACGGAGATGCCTGGGAACTGGTTAAAAAAGGCAGTGCACAAAACACGATTCCTTTAGGAACTGTGCTAACCATTCCCGCCACAGGTTCAGAAATGAATAACGGAGCTGTAATTTCATGCCGTGAAACTCATGAAAAATATCCATTTTTCTCCTCCCATCCTGTATTTTCTATCCTAGATCCGACAGTAACTTTCTCACTGCCCGACTATCAGATAGCTTGCGGACTGGCAGACACTTTTGTACACGTCATGGAACAATACATGACCAAAACAAACGAATCTTATCTAATGGACCGCTGGAGCGAAAGCATCCTTCGTACATTGGTACAAATCGCTCCGCAAATCAAAGAAAACAAACAGGACTATCACTTGATGAGTGAATTTATGATGTCCGCCACTATGGCTTTGAACGGTTTTATTGCTATGGGAGTATCCGAAGACTGGGCCACCCACATGATAGGGCATGAGCTGACCGCACTACATGGCATGACACACGGCCAGACCCTGGCAATCGTATTTCCCGGAACTCTACGGACACTCGCCGATAAAAAACGTGACAAAATACTACAATATGGCGAACGTATCTGGGGGGTTACTTCAGGAGTTCCCAGTGTACGGGTATCGCTAACCATAGAAAAAACTGAAGAATTCTTTAGAAATTTAGGACTTAAGACTCGCTTGGATGAAGCAGGAATAGGCGATGATACCATTGAAGAAATAGTACGCCGGTTCAATGAGAGAGGCGCAGCATACGGAGAGGACGGTGATGTAACGGGAGAAGTGGCACGCCGGATTCTGCAAAACTGTAAATCGAAAAAAGAAACAACTGATACAGAAGGAACGAGTATGAAAACAGTTATTCTTACTTCTTTCAAAAGTGATGTCCGCGCACACATGTTACAGGATCTTCTAAAAAATGAAGGTATAGAATCCATGTTGCAGGGAGAATATACAGCCCAAGTTTTGGCTTATATTCCGGGAATGGAAATAAAGGTTCTAGTCTTCGAAAAAGATTATGTCCGGGCATTTGAGATCCTGAAAGCCAGTTTTCCCGAGAAAGTATAAGCATAACTTTCTCCTATACCATTCAAACTTTCTCATCCATATCTTGTTATAGGGAGTATTCAAACCTAAACTAAAGATGTACATGAGAAAGTTTTTATTTTTACCTTTACTGGCACTGCTAGCTTCGTGCGGTAAAAACGAGGATTGTGACATTGTCACTCCCCAACCAGAAGATCTGGTATCTCCGGCACTATATGCCACTCTGAGCCAAAGTAGCACAGATCCTTACAATGGTCCATTAGAAGTACTACCTTGTGAAACGAATGGAAGTTTTTATATAGGCAATTATACAGCCAAGGGAAAACAAGTTCCTTTTCCAGCATATTACTTAATCACGAATGGAATAGGAAAATCCCAAAAATATCCTTTAAGGCTTCCTGTAGGTACATACAATGTGATATATTGGGGATATCCCGATTACTTTGGTACAGCAGGTGATGCCTATCTGGCAGATCCCACGCTAATTATAGGCAAAAAACTGAATACAACCAGTTTAGGATTAAGGAAAATACCGGGAGATACGGTATACTACCCGATACATAGCCTTGTATACGGAACACAAAATATAAATATAGGGAAAGATGACCTGCAAGCACATCTTAAACATGCTTCAGCAGCCTTAAGCGTCATAGTGTCTGAAACAAACGGTGATGCTTTCAGTGATGCCATTGATTCAATGTGGATATACATCAGTAATATCCATAGCAACCTGAATTATTTTTCAGCCCGGCCCGAAGGCACTTTCAAAACAATCAGCTTCGGGTTGAAACCCAGCACTAACCGTACAGAATTCAACAATAATTTTGTATCGGTGTTCCCCTCTCAGCCTAATCCTATGTTTCAAATCTTTGTACAGTTAAGTAACGGAACAATAAAGCATTACCAACAAAAACTAACTACACAACTTAATGCCGGGACAAGAACAACAGTCAACCTGAGTATGGACGGTGTACTACTGGAAGAGGGAGATACCGGAGAATTCCAGATAGACAAATGGAAAGAACAGCATGACAGTATTCACATATCATTAAACTGATCTTTATTCTATTAAATTTTCAAAGAGATCCTGCCATCTACCATGTGAATAGTACGGTCTGTCAAACGAGCCAGATTTTCATCATGAGTAACAATAACAAAAGTTTGACCTAACTTATCACGTAAATCAAAGAACAACTGATGAAGTTCCTCTTTATTGCGAGTATCCAGACTGCCCGACGGCTCATCCGCAAGGATAACCGCCGGGTTGTTTATTAATGCACGCGCTACCGCCACCCGTTGCTTCTCCCCTCCCGACAATTCAGCCGGTTTGTGCGAAGCACGTTCGGACAAGCCCAAAAAAGCTAGCGTTTCTTTGGCTTTCCGCATAGCTTCGGAAGAAGATGTACCTGCTATCAACGCAGGCATCATCACATTCTCTAAAGCTGTAAACTCAGGAAGTAACTGGTGGAACTGGAACACAAAGCCAATCTGCCGGTTACGAAAAGCCGACAACTCTTTTTCCTTCAAACAACTCACTTCTGTACCATTCAGTAAAATAGTACCCGTATCCGCCTTATCCAGCGTTCCCATAATCTGCAATAATGTAGTTTTCCCCGCACCGCTGGGCCCCACAATACTTACCACTTCTCCTTTTTCTATCATCAAGTCAATACCTTTCAGTACCTGCAATGTCCCGAAACTCTTCGTTATTCCCTGTAATTCTATCATAATCAAATTCTTCTTATCACATACTCCGCCAGATAACAGCCAAAGACTGCCGGCATATAACTCACGGTTCCGGCAGTAGATTTCTTATTTTTCTCATCATCTACCAATATCACCGCATCCTGATCGGCCTGCTCTGTACTAAATACAACCGGAAGTTTTCGTTTCATCCCCATTTTCTGCAAACGCTTCCGCACGGCTTTGCTTAATCCGCAATGGTAAGTATCCCATAAATCGGCAAAACGAACCTGAGTAATATCCCATTTAGCACCGGCCCCCATACTACTCACAATGGGCAGACGGCGTTGAAGCACATTATATATAAGGTAACATTTAGGAGCTACCGTATCAATGGCATCCACCACAAAATCAAATTTTGCACTGTCCAGCAATTCCGGAATACGCTCATCTTTCAGATACTCCACCAATACAGTCAATTCCAAATCGGGATTAATATCACGGAAACGTTCCGCCAAAATTTCCGCTTTGGGACGTCCCACAGCAGAGTGAAGGGCCGGAAGCTGACGATTAATATTACTGGGCTGCACAATGTCTGCATCCACTATTGTCATACGGCCTACTCCTGCACGACAAATCATCTCGGCAGCATACGCCCCAACTCCACCTAAACCTACCACCAGCACATGAGCGTGACGCAGGCGTTTCATCTTATCTTTTCCCAGCAACAACTCCGTACGTTGCTGCCACTCTATATTAATTTCGTTCATCACCTTTCTTAAACCATTTGTAGAACCATTTTCCTACATTATCATATACTCGTGTTTCCGATTGCCCGCGAGGGTCAGAAAACGAAACAATCTCTTGCGGATCGTCCCCTAACTGATCCGGATACACAATCAACAAACTGTTATTGGCAAAGTACTTGCTGATTTGTGACGGCAGACGTTCAAAAGAAGTCTGATAAGAGATGGAACCTTTACGCGAAGACACAACCACAAACAGATGGTCATAATTCACCTGTCCGGTCAATAAAAGCAGATCATCCCACTCTTCCAATAAAGAAAACTCCGTAAAAGTATTCGCCTCCTGTTTTTCTGTCAGGGCACGCAAATGCTTCAATGTATCTTCCGTTGCAAAGAAATGCACGCGGCATCCCAATTGTTTACCCATACGGCAGAGCTGTGTCATCCATTTCAAGAAACCTTTTTCATATTCCGCCTTATCGGGAACCGCCACCACAATCCGGCGCAACGTATTGACAGGCATCAATAATTTAGCGATCATAATCTGGCGGTTCGTGCCCTTCAACAAGTTTTCCGTCATTGTACCAAAGAAAGAATCCATCAAATTCGTCTTACGATGCAAACCTATTACAATATCCGTTACCGCATATTCTTTCTGCGTATGAATAATACCTTGCGCAATATTCAAATCATAACGCAACACAGTCTTTACAGACGCATCGGCAGCAGCAGCAATCATCGCCGTACGCTCCAAGTTACGCTTGCCTATGAGTTCCTTGGTTTCTGAAGTATTATTATCATTGATCACACTCAGTGCCACCAATGACTCTTTTTGTTTAGGATGTCTCATCATCAAAGCCATGCCTACCAATCCTTCTATGGTTTCAGGATTAGCTACCGGAATCAAGATGCGTTCCTGTTCCTTACCTTCGCTGCCCTCCATCAGATTTTCCTGGGTCACCATTTTGCGTGCGGCACGCTCTGTCACAACAGAACTTATAATACAAGTGAACAAAATCATGACCACCGTACCATTCAAAACATCATCATTCAACAACCGCTCTCCATTTTCCATAATAATACCGTGACCTATCAACACAGCGGCCAAAGTCGCAGCAGCCTGTGCATTGCTTAATCCGAATATCAGGCTGCCCTCCACTTTTTTCATGCCATATATCTTCTGGGTTATCCATGCAGCCAGCCACTTACTGAATGTCGCCACTACGGTCATTACAACCGCCACTTTCAGCGCTTCACCTTCCGTAAAAAGGCAACGTACATCAATAATCATTCCCACCCCAATCAAGAAATAGGGAATAAACAGCGCATTACCCACAAACTCCAGCCGGTTCATCAAAGGAGAAACATGAGGAACAAAACGATTCAATACCAGCCCGGCAAGGAAAGCTCCCAAAATACCTTCCATCCCCACCAGTTCCATCAAGCCTCCGCCCAGGAACACCATAGCCAGCACAAATATAAATTGCATCACCGCATCCTCATATGTACGGAAAAACCACCGGCTGATGCGAGGCATTAAAAATATGATAAGTCCGAACAGCAAAACCACCTTGGCAACCAACAGCACCCAAAACAGTCCGCCTACGTCCTCACCTTTATACATACCACCAATAACAGCCAGCACCATCAAAGCCAGCACCACAGTCACCGCCGTACCACCAATAGTGATACTGACCGTCCGTTGCCGCGACAAGCCATACCGGCTGATAATAGGATAAGCAATCAAGGTGTGGCTGGCATACATACTGGCCAGCAGCACAGAAGTCAGGAATCCATAGTTCAGCATACTCATGCTACTCCATATGCCCAGCCCCATCGGGATGAGGAAAGTAAACATACCAAAGACCAATCCTTTTGTCCTGTTTTTCTTGAAATCGTCCATATCCATCTCAAGACCGGCCAAAAACATAATGTAGTAAAGTCCTACCTTTCCAAACAATTCAAAACTGCTGTCACGCTCCAGAATGTTAAAGCCATACTTGCCTACCACTACCCCGGCAAGTATCATACCAATAATATGCGGAATGCGTAAACGCCCCAAAATCATAGGGGCAAACAGAATGATAATGAGTACCAGGAAGAATATCCAGGTAGGATCTGTGACCGGAAAATGTATGTTAAGGTCGAATAGTTCCATCTTTTTTTAAGTTTTATACCATAATATCGACAAAATTACGAAAAAACTTTCTTTTTTACTGATTTATATTCTAAAATGTTCTAATTTTGCACGCAGAACGTACTTACATGCTGAGAGATAGTTCTAAAGTATTACTAAATTTTATCTTATAAAACAAAAAACAAAATGAAAGTAGCAATTGTTGGTGCGAGCGGAGCTGTAGGACAAGAGTTCCTGCGTGTGCTCGATGAAAGGAACTTCCCGTTGGATGAGTTAGTGTTATTCGGTTCTTCACGCAGTGCAGGACGAAAATACACATTCCGCGGTAAACAGATTGAAGTGAAACTCCTTCAGCACAACGATGACTTTAAAGGTGTAGATATCGCTTTCACATCAGCCGGCGCAGGTACCACAAAAGAGTTTTGTGAAACCATTACCAAACATGGTGCCGTACTGATTGACAACTCCAGCGCTTACCGTATGGATGCCGACGTGCCTTTGGTAGTGCCCGAAGTGAATCCGGAAGATGCTTTGAATCGTCCCCGTAACGTGATAGCTAACCCCAACTGTACAACTATCCAGATGGTAGTTGCGCTGAAAGCCATCGAAAATCTTTCACACATAAAACGTGTGCATGTGGCTACTTATCAAGCTGCCAGCGGTGCAGGTGCAGCAGCTATGGATGAATTGTATGAACAATATCGTCAGGTATTGGCTAACGAGCCCGTGACCGTAGAGAAATTCGCTTACCAGTTGGCATTCAACCTGATTCCCCAGATTGATGTATTTACCGACAATGGATATACCAAAGAAGAAATGAAGATGTTCAACGAAACACGCAAGATTATGCACTCCGACATTCAGGTTAGCGCCATGTGTGTACGTGTTCCCGCCCTCCGTTCTCACTCGGAAAGTATCTGGGTAGAAACTGAACGCCCCATTTCTCCTGAAGAAGCCCGTAAAGCCTTTGCCAAAGGGGAAGGCCTGGTACTGATGGACAATCCCGAAAAGAAAGAATATCCGATGCCTTTGTTCCTGGCAGGTAAAGATCCGGTTTACGTAGGTCGTATCCGCAAAGATCTGGCAAACGAAAACGGACTGACTTTCTGGATTGTAGGCGATCAGATTAAGAAAGGTGCGGCATTGAACGCTGTTCAGATTGCCGAATACTTGATCAAAGTAGGAAACGTGAAATAATTTATTAAATAATTTGTCATAATCTTTATCTTTGCGTCAATCATTGGTTTAATGAATTGACCAAGATAAAGATTATATTGTTTCTTACAGTTATTCGCCCGTCAAACTATCCCACAACATTATGCTGAAAGGAAAAACACTTCGGCGGATACCGAAAAAACGAAGTGTTTTATTTATATCCCCGATAAAACAATCTTCTTGTTTCCGTCAAGAGTTCTTCTTAATATAATATAATTAAGCCGTTTTACCCCAACCTTTAAACCATTCCTTACAGACAATGGAACGCGTAGCAAGCGCATAAAAGAACCATTAATCATACCAAGGAAAACGCCATACCTCCCAAAAACATTTCAGCAAATCCCCAAACAATTCACCTGACAGGCCCCCCCGTCTCGTCCAACCGACATGAATCAAAACACCATAAAAAAAAGAGCATTGCAACAAACTGCAATACTCTCTTCTTTCCAATATTCTATGATAGCTATTTTTTAGCATCCAAGGTATCATCAATGCTTTTTCCCGTACCCTTCAACGGGAATATATCAACCAAATTCACATCAAATATCAACGTTGAATATCCGGGAATACCTTCTGTACCATCTTTTCCGTAAGCCAATGGATAAGGAATATAAAGCTTCCATTGGTCACCGGCTTTCATACCACCAAATCCTTTCATCAAGGCCGTACTCCACCCTGCTATCACCGCACCTACCAGAAATTTTCTAGGAGTGGCAGTTTCCGGATCAAGCTCACCCTGATAACTTTGGTCAAAAACCGTACCGTTAATCAATTGACCACGATAATTCACCGCTACCGTATCCGTAGCAATAGGACTCTCAGTACCATCTCCCACTTTCTGAATTTTACAGTAAACATTATCAATGATCTTTCCTGTTTCATTCAATCCCAAAGATGGAAGTTTATAGGAACGGATGATTTTCCATTGCCCTTCTCCATTGCCTTGATTGGCTTCCGCCACTGTAGCAATGGAGTCAATATACCGCTGATTACGCTCTTCCCAGTTTGCATATGGATCTTCTGTCCCATCCGTCTCACTACATGAAACAATGGACAGGGAAGTAACAAACAGCAGACCAATCAGCCAAAGAATACTTTTATTCATAATACATTTATTATTGCAAAGTCTTCAGCAGACTTGTTATACTTACTTTATCGGCAATGATATTGTTCAGTTCCGAAATAGCTACACGCTCCTGCTGCATGGTATCACGATTACGCAAAGTTACACAATTATCCTCCAAAGTCTGGTGGTCTACTGTGATACAATACGGAGTACCGATGGCATCCTGACGACGGTAACGCTTGCCGATGCTGTCTTTCTCATCATACTGGCAGTGGAAATGGAACTTCAAGTCATTCATAATCTCACGCGCCTTCTCGGGCAGGCCGTCTTTCTTCACCAACGGCATCACGGCCAGTTTCACCGGAGCCAGAGCAGCAGGCAATTTCAATACCACACGAGTTTCACCATTCTCCAATGTCTCTTCTGTATAAGCAGCACTCATAATGCTAAGGAACATACGGTCCACACCGATAGATGTTTCAATAACATACGGAGTATAGCTTTCGTTCAATTCCGGATCGAAATACTTGATGCTCTTGCCACTGAACTTCTCGTGCTGACTCAAGTCAAAGTTCGTACGGCTATGAATACCTTCCACTTCCTTGAATCCAAACGGCATCAGGAATTCAATGTCTGTAGCTGCATTGGCATAATGTGCCAGTTTATCGTGATCATGGAAACGGTAATGATCATCACCGAAACCTAATGCCTTATGCCATTTCAAACGAGTTTCTTTCCATTTGGGGAACCACTCCAGCTCAGTACCCGGTTTTACGAAGAACTGCATCTCCATCTGTTCAAACTCACGCATACGGAAAATGAACTGGCGGGCTACGATCTCGTTGCGGAAAGCCTTACCAATCTGAGCGATACCGAAAGGAATCTTCATACGACCGGTCTTCTGTACATTCAGGTAATTGACAAAAATACCCTGCGCTGTTTCCGGACGAAGATAAATCTTCATGGCACCATCGGCAGTAGAACCCATTTCGGTAGAGAACATCAAATTGAACTGACGTACTTCAGTCCAGTTCTTGGTTCCCGAAATAGGACAAACAATCTCTTCATCAATGATAATCTGACGAAGTTCATCCAAATCATTGTCGTTCAAAGCTTTTGAGAACCGTTCATGTAAAGCGTCGCGCTTGGCCTGATGCTCCAGAACACGACCGTTGGTGCTACGAAACTGAGCCTCATCAAAAGCATCACCGAATCTCTTGGCAGCCTTGGCCACTTCTTTGTTTATCTTCTCGTCATATTTGGCAAGCTGGTCTTCAATCAGCACATCGGCACGATAACGTTTTTTAGAATCGCGGTTGTCAATCAGAGGATCATTGAATGCGTCCACATGTCCGGAAGCCTTCCAAATAGTAGGATGCATAAAAATAGCAGAATCAATACCTACGATGTTCTCGTGCAGCAGCACCATACTCTGCCACCAATATTGCTTGATATTATTCTTCAACTCCACTCCCATCTGACCGTAATCGTATACAGCGCCCAGTCCGTCATAGATATCACTGGACGGAAATACAAAACCATACTCTTTACAGTGCGATACTAATTTCTTAAAAACATCTTCTTGTGCCATTTTCTTATCTGTTTATTCTTACACTTTTGTTGTTTTTTCCTGTTTTCAACCTTTAATAAGGGCGAAATAATATGCAAAGTAAATGATTTTTTTCAATAAAAGTCGTATTTTTGCGTGCATATCATCAGAACATTAAGGAATTTAAATATATATGAGCGACGATTTTATTGATAAAGAGGAACAAAACGAAGAAAATATCCCCACGCCGGAGAACGGACACTTGGACTATAAACCTGCCGATACCAAAAACACAGGGGTGAAGCACCAGCTGAGCGGAATGTATCAGAACTGGTTTTTGGACTATGCCTCTTACGTAATACTGGAACGTGCCGTACCGCACATCAATGATGGTTTGAAACCTGTCCAAAGACGTATCCTCCACTCTATGAAAAGATTGGATGACGGCCGATATAACAAAGTTGCAAACATTGTAGGACATACCATGCAGTTTCACCCGCACGGCGATGCTTCCATAGGCGATGCGTTGGTGCAGCTAGGCCAAAAGGATCTGTTGATAGACTGTCAGGGAAACTGGGGTAACATACTGACAGGCGACGGTGCCGCTGCCCCCCGTTATATCGAAGCACGTCTGTCCAAATTCGCATTGGATGTGGTTTTCAATCCCAAAACCACCGAATGGCAAGCATCATACGACGGACGAAACAAAGAGCCGATCACCCTACCTGTCAAATTCCCGCTCTTGCTCGCTCAGGGAGTAGAAGGTATTGCTGTGGGCCTTTCTTCCAAAATCCTGCCACACAATTTTAACGAACTGTGTGATGCCTCCATTGCCTATTTGCGTGGTGAGGAATTCAAACTCTATCCCGATTTCCAGACAGGAGGCTCTATTGATGTATCACGCTACAACGATGGAGAACGCGGCGGAATGGTGAAAGTACGTGCTAAAATCAATAAAATAGACAACAAAACATTGTCCATAGCCGAAGTACCTTTCGGAAAGACTGTCCCGGGGGTATGCGACTCTATTGTCAAAGCCAGTGAAAAGGGAAAAATCAAGATCCGGAAAGTGGAAGATCTTACTTCTGAAAAAGTGGAAATCCTAGTGCACCTTGCTCCGGGAGTATCCTCGGACAAAACCTTGGACGCGCTCTATGCATTTACTGATTGTGAAGTAAGCATATCTCCCAATTGCTGTGTAATTGATGAAAAGAAACCCCACTTCCTTACAGTCAGTGCCGTCCTTAAAAAAGCCACGGACAACACGTTGTCCCTGCTTCGTCAAGAGTTGGAAATACACAAAGGAGAATTGCTTGAAAACCTTCATTTCGCATCATTGGAAAAAATCTTTATCGAAGAACGGATTTATAAGGAAGTAAAGTTCGAGCAATCCGAAAATACAGATGCCGCCTGCGAATTCATTGATGAACGGCTGACTCCTTTCTATCCGCAATTTATCCGTGAAGTGACCAAAGAGGATATTCTGAAGTTATTGGATATCAAGATGGCCCGGATTCTGAAGTTCAACAAGGATAAAGCAGATGAGAACATAGCCCGTATCAAGGAACAGATTGAAGAAATAAACAATCATCTGGCACATATCGTAGAATATACCATTGACTGGTATCAGATGTTGAAAGATAAATATGGCAAACAATACCCCCGCCGTACAGAGTTACGTAACTTCGATACCATTGAGGCGGCGAAGGTAGTGGAAGCTAACGAAAAACTCTATATCAACCGCGAAGAAGGCTTTATCGGCACCGCCTTGAAAAAAGATGAATTTATAGCCAACTGTTCAGATATTGACGATGTGATTATCTTCTATAAAGACGGCAAATACAAAGTGGTTCGTGTAACAGACAAAATGTTTGTCGGCAAGAATGTTCTCTATGTCAATATCTTCAAGAAAAACGACAAACGTACCATATACAATGTGGTCTATCGGGATGGAAAAGAAGGGTTTCACTATATCAAACGATTCAACATTACCTCCATCACCCGCGACCGTGAATATGATGTAACGCAAGGTACGCCCGGCTCACGTATCGTTTACTTTACAGCCAATCCCAATGGGGAAGCGGAGGTTATCAAGATTACCTTAAAGCCGAATCCGCGTATCAAAAAAATCATATATGAAAAAGATTTCAGTGACATCAATATAAAGGGACGCCAGTCCATGGGCAATATCCTGTCTAAATACGAAGTACATAAAATAGCCTTGAAACAACGTGGCGGCTCTACCCTGGGTGGAAGAAAAGTATGGTTTGACCGGGATGTACTCCGCTTGAACTATGACGGACGCGGTGAATATCTGGGAGAATTCCAAAGTGACGAATTGATTTTAATAGTCCATGAAAATGGAGAATTCTATACCAGTAACTTCGATTTGAACAATCATTATGATCCGGGGATCCACATCATCGAGAAGTTCGATGCCAACAAGGTATGGTCCGCCGCTTTATTTGATGCCGACCAGGGATATCCTTATCTGAAACGATTCACTTTTGAATCCACTTCACGCCGTCTCAATTATTTGGGCGAGAATAAGGAAAGTCGTTCTATATTGCTTACTTGTGTGGCTTATCCACGCATACAAGTCATATTCGGAGGACATGACAGTTTCCGTGATCCATTGGAAATAGATGTGGACGAATTCATCGGAATCAAGAGTTTCAAAGCGAAAGGAAAACGAATCAGTACTTACAACATTGAACAAATAAATGAACTGGAACCTTTACGCTTCCCCGAACCTTCCAAAGAAGAGGACGGTGCGGAAGAGGGGACTGATGAAAACGAAGAAACTGCCGAAATTGAAGATCCGGATCATGGTAAGAGTGAAACAGATATCATTGATGAAATTACCGGCCAGATGAAACTGTTTTAAAAAATGAAGAAAATTCTCCTGTTATTACTGTCCCTGTTTTTGGGTCTGTCTTCGCAGGCGCAGGAAGACAGCTTACAAGCAAACCGCTACGTTATGAGAGCTACTCTTTACGGTGCCGGTTTTACAAATATATTGGACACCTATCTTTCACCGATGGAATATACCGGACCCGAAATTCGTATCCTGCGTGAAAGTATGCGCATGACCAAACTGATGAATGGCAACGTGTCTGTTCAAAGTCTGTTCCAAGCCAATCTGTCCCTGACAGAGAATAAAGCAGAAACAAGTAATGAAATGGCAGGTATGGTCAATTGGAATTATGCACTGCATTACCAGTTCCGGCTGACAGAAAACTTGAAGATACTGGCGGGTCCCATGCTGGACTTGAACGGCGGGTTCATCTATAACATGCGAAATTCCAATAATCCCGCCCAAGCTAAAGCATATGTCAATCTGGCGGCATCGGGTATGGTCATCTATCGGTTTCATATCGGTAACTATCCGCTGATAGCCCGTTATCAAGCCAATCTGCCTGTCATGGGGATTATGTTTTCCCCGGAATACGGACAATCTTATTATGAGATATTCAGTTTAAAGAATGGCGGCAAGAATGTGCTGTTCACTTCCCTGCATAACCAACCTTCCTTGCGACAGCTGGTTACATTGGATTTTCCTATCCGGTCGGTCAATATGCGTTTCGGATACCTATGTGATATCCAGCAGGCGAAAGTCAATAATCTGAAAAGTCATATATGGTCACACGCCTTTATGATAGGTTTCGTGAAAAACTTTTATTTATTAAAAGGTAAGAACAAAGTGGCGATGCCCAGCCGGGTCAGCCCTTATTAATATAGAGGATGAAAAGAAATAGTTATATTTTTATCAGTCTGTTATTGTCTGTTGTATTATTTACTTCGTGCATCACGGAGGACGAATACGACAACTCCCCCGAAGGCAACTTCGAAGCATTATGGCAGACTATCGACCGCCAGTATTGTTTCCTTGACTATAAAAAGCAGGAATACGGATTGGACTGGAATGAAATATACAGCCAGTATAAACAGAGAATATCCAAAGGCATGAATAATGAACAGTTATTCGAAGTTCTGGCAGATATGCTGAACGAGTTGCGTGACGGACACGTAAATCTGTCTTCCAAACTGGAGTACTCCCAATATCGTGAATGGTTTGACAGCTATCCGGCCAATTTCAGCGACAGCATCCAACGTGTTTATCTAGGTAAGGATTATGCCCAATCCTCGGGTATGAAGTATCAGATATTCGAGGACAATATAGCCTATATTTATTGTGGCAGTTTCCAATCGGGCATCGGTGAAGGAAATCTGGACGAGGTTCTAAACAAACTGGCTATTTGTGATGGGTTGATTATTGATGTGCGAAATAATTCGGGTGGTAATCTTACCACAGCCGAGAAATTAGCCGCACGTTTCACGAATGAAAAAGTGCTGGTAGGCTATATGTCCCATAAAACCGGACCGGGGCACAATGACTTCTCCACTCCCAAAGCAGTTTGGCTGGAACCGTCACTAGACCGTGTACGCTGGCAAAAACAGGCGGTAGTGCTGACTAACCGTCGCTCTTTCAGTGCCACTAATGATTTTGTGAACAGAATGAAAATACTACCTAAAGTAACCATCATCGGTGACAAAACAGGTGGCGGTTCCGGCCTGCCCTTCTCCTCCGAACTGCCCAACGGCTGGTCTGTCCGCTTCTCGGCCAGCCCCATGTACGATGCGGATATGCAACATCTGGAATTCGGTATAGATCCGGACATCAAAGTCAATATGAGTTCAGAGGATATGCAACGCAATGTAGATACCATTATTGAGGCTGCACGTGAATATTTACATAGCCACAAAGAATAATTTTCTAAAAATCTTTGGTACTTAAGAAATATTGCTTATCTTTGCACCCGCTTACCAAAAGCAATGTCGCGCGTGTGGCGTAATTGGTAGCCGCGCCAGACTTAGGATCTGGTGTCGTGAGACGTGTAGGTTCGAGTCCTATCACGCGCACAAGTTTCCGTATAGAAACAGACAAAAGCCCTCGAAATTATCCGATTTCGAGGGCTTTTCTTTACTAGAAGAAACTAGTTCTCAAAAATCATGTGGCATACTAAAATTTCACATTTATTTTTTTCCCTTTATAAAGCACTGTCTTTTCACTTCCATCCGGCATTCGAACTGTAAACTTCCGCTCATCCAGCATCCCTTCATAGCAGCCACGACGTGCATCAATAGTCAATGTCCGCTTGGCATCATTCCAAATCATCGGAATTTCAGTATAAGCACCGTTTTCGTAATTATAGTTATTGCCTTCATCCTCATAAAGCACAAAATTACCATCGGCACCAGGATAAACACAAACCTTGAGATTGTCCCATTTCTTCTCGGTCACGTATTGCACATCGGGACCTAACGGCACGATGCTTCCAGCACGTACATAAAGCGGAATACGATTGAACACAGTCGTCACCTTCAGCTTCTGCCCACCTTCTGCCACTTCGTTCGTCCAAAAATCATACCATTGGCTACCGGCAGGCAAATATAGTTCCATTTCTTTAGATTGAGTAAAATCGACAGACAATAGAGGGATATCAGACTCCTGCGCTTTGCAGCCCCACCCTTCATTCTCTTTCAAGATTTGCTGTGCCTGCTCAGGAGTGTATTGGGCATGTAATACAGGTGCCACCAAAAAGGATGATCCAAACATATACTCACTGCCCATGTTCCATGTCTTAGGATCACTGAGAAAATCCATGAATAGTGCCCGCATAAACGTGGAATTACGATGACTTACTTCCCAAGATGTAGAATAGATATAAGGCATCAACGAATAACGGAGTTTTATAGCATCAACCAATGCATCATACACCGGCTCACCAGCTTTACCATAGAGGAAAATTTCGCGAGGTGCATCAGCCCCGTGACTACGCATCATTGGACAAAATACACCGAATTGCGCCCAACGCACATACAATTCATGGAACATAGGATTTTTTGTAGCCGTTCCACCTCCCAAGCTATTGTTATAAGAACCGGCAAAGAATCCGCCAAGGTCAGTATTCCAATGCGGCATTCCCGTCAGAGAAAAATTCAACCCGGCAGTAATTTGCCTACGAAACATATCCCATGAAGATCCTACATCGCCCGTCCATACATTTGAGCCATAACGTTGTTGCCCCAAGAATCCTGAACGGGTCAAGATAATGACACGCTTATCGCGAGTCAGAGCACGCTGATGATCAGACACTCCGCCTACTGTTACAAGCGGAAAAGCGTTCCGTACGCTACGGAAGGAACCGGAATAAGTCTGTCGGTCGAAATCCGAATCTTTGGGGTTAAAGTGGTCAGGTTCTGTCGAGTCCATCCACCATCCGTCCATGCCAAGCTGAAAGATACCTTTGTTCAAGTAATTCCAATAAATATCACGAGCCTTCGGATGATATGGATCATAAACCTTCACGCCAGAAGGATAATCAAAGTTAGGCGGCCATCCTTCCACACCCGATTCGGGCCATGTAGCCATATCCATCAGCAACCCTTCCTTCTCAAGTTCCTTGAAAGGTTTAGTCTTTGGACCAAAAGAAGACCAAATGGAAATCATCATGTGTGCATTCAAGCCGTGGACTTCATCAATCATCCTTTTCGGATCACGGTACTCGTAATTCAGGAACTCCATTGCATTCCATAAATAGTTACTTCCCCAATATTGCCAATCCTGAATGATACAGTCAAGCGGTATGCCCAATTCACGGTATTTCTTCACAACACTTACCACTTCATCCTGGCTCTTATAGCGCTCTTTGCTTTGCATAAATCCATAACTCCACAAAGGCATCATAGGAACAGAACCGGTCAGCAAGCGAATCTGTGCAATTACACCGTCAGCCGAACCACCATACATGAAATAATAATCGATACAATCGCCTACATCTGAACGGAACGACGTTTCCTCTTCATTGTCAACATACATCGTACCTGCATAATTATCCCAAAATACACCATATCCCTTAGTCGACTGAAAAACAGGAGTTACGTCTTCTGTATTGCCTTGCACCAGATACTTCTCTATTCCACGTTGCATCATCTGTCCGTTTTGAAGTTGTCCAAGTCCATAAAGCCCTTCATCCTTATCGGTTTTAAAACTTTGGTAAACAGAATAAGTAGCCCGCCCTGCGTCATTGACAGGTATGAATGCCTTCACATTCTCCAATTCCTTCAATAGGGGCATCCCATTACGTGTTTCATAAATCAGAACACCTGTTTTTGTGTCTAGTTTCACCGTCAGTAAACGGCTCTTCATTACAATATTGCCATCTTCCGACGTAGAAACTTTAAGAGCCGTTTTTTCAGGTCTTGCAATAACCGAAAGACTTTTCTTATCTACCGATTGCCCATACGGCATTTTCAACACGCGCAGACTATTAGCATTAAACCATTGCACTTCCACATCTATCTTTTTCCCAAAAATAGAAGCCTTAATGCCTGTTTCTGTCCGCTGATATTCCTGCGACCACACCAAAGTGGTCAACAGACAACAGAATGTAAAAATAAGTTCTCGTTTCATAAACTCTAACTTTATTATATTAGTTATCAATAAGTATTAATTAACCTTCCACCAATCCAGCATAAACTATTTTTATTCTATCTCCTCAAAGGGATAAGTTTATCTATCATCATTAATAAAAACTTCCATAGCAATATCAAAACAATTGTCTATATGCTAAAAACACTTACCCTTATCCTATTTCCTCAACTTAACCCATACCACAAAACCTCCGCGAGGCTGGCACTCTATATTCAATTCTTTGGTATCGAATGCCGAATTTTCAATTTTTATTTGTTTCCCATCAGTAGTATCCGAAAACAGTTGGATAAGCTGAATAAAATCTTTAATAAACTCCAAATTCACACGAAATGATTTTGTATTTTCCGTACCATTCAAACCGGAAATATACCAACTATCCTTACTTTTACGAGCAATAACAACACTTTCAGCCGGATAACCGGACAGCAGTCTGGTATCCTCCCATGCAACCGGAAGATACCTGATAAAGTTCTGTACCTCTACCGGTTGTTGCCTATACCCTTCAGGACGATCTGCCAAATGCTGTAGAGCCGACTCAAAAATAACAAGTAACGCCAATTCATGCGCATCGGTAGTGATATGTGGATGTTGTGAATTGGTAAATGTACAAGGCGTATAGTCCATCGGACCTATCACATTACGGGTAAAAGGCAAGGTACAATTATGCCAAGCTGCATTATCAGTCAATGTCGGTTTATTATTATACCACTCTGCCCCATATACCGCTTCCACACTCATCAGGTTTGGGTACGTCCGTTGCCAGCCTCTGGGAATAGCTGCCCCATGAAAATTGACTAACAATTTATGCCTGGCTGCATCCTCCAGCAAATCAATATAATAATTCATCGTACCTATAGAATCTCCACCAAAAAAGTCTATCTTAACTCCCTGAATACCTATTTCTTTTAGCCATTCAAATTCTTTGTCACGCACTTCCGGGGTATTCAACCGATATAACGGAGTAGGATCACACCATGCAGTAGAAGAATTATACCATATCAAAGGAGTTACATTTTTCTCTTTACAATAGTTCATTGCATCATTCAGATTTCCTCCATTCTCCATTGCATCCCATTCCCAATCAATCAACATATAGGGCAAATCAAAGTCTGCGGCAAAATCAATATATTTCTTCACTATTTGATAATCCTTAGAACCATGATTATATGCCCAATATATCCAAGAGACCAATCCAGGTTTTATCCATTGGGTATCTTGGATTTTACATGGTTCACTCACATCAGTTACCAAAGTCGATTCGACAATATCAGCCAATGTTCCTATGATAGCGACACGCCAAGGTGAATACCAGCCGGATGGGCATATCAACCGTTCATCCGATAATTTTATCTTATAGATAGAAGAATCAGCTGCATTAGTAAGATAAGCTCCTGTGTTATCACGTAATATGTTGGCTTCGGTTAATAGTACAAAAGCGCTGTCCGAAGGTTGGAACAATGTTGGAAAACTCCACTCACGTCCCTCATTATCTGCAACGCCGTCCGTATTTGGCCAATAAAAGCCCTCATAACCTACAGTAAATTTTTGTGTCCAACGCTTGATACCTGGAGTAAAAGCAAATGCAGTGTACTCATCAAGAACCACAATCTCTTCTTTGGTTTTAGGAAGATGATAACGGAAAGCTATACCATCATTATAAACCCGGAAAATAAGATCTACCCGAAGTCCTTTGACATTTTCAAACCGATAAGTACATTCATTAGCCTCATTATGGCAATGCCTGCGTTTACCAGTCAGCATTTCATAATCATCAACTACAGAAGTTACAGGAGTTGAGCTTATCAATTTAAAGCAATCATCCGTATCCGACGTTTTTAGACCTATTTCAGGTAATGACATCATTTTAACTTTATCCCGCCCACTATGATAAATAACAGAAAAACCTTTTTCAGCATGATATTCAATGGCTATCTTACCGTTAGGAGATTGTAATAAATTGTTCTGCATCGTACATGAAATGCAGGATAAGCACAACAGTGCAATGATAGTAAAATATTTCATAATCATTAAATTGTTCAATGTACCTTCTATTATATTTTAAGGAAAAAGAGAATACTTCATCAGCACCCTCTCTTTCCTCTCTTTTTTAATTATTCATATAGATAAAACATACGTTCCATCATACTCCATTTTTCTTTAGCAAGTTCCCCTTTCCTGCATTGTTGGAATACCGATACAAAATCTTCCCATTCCTGCTGTCGGGGTAAAGTCGCAAGTTTAGCCATAGCAGATTCCCAATCGAAATCAATAGGAGTTTCGACAATCATGAATAACCGATTACCGCATATATATATTTCCATTTCTAAAATACCAACTGAACGGATCCCCTCTCTGATCTCCCGCCACGACTTCTCCTTACTGTGGCACTCCCGATACTTCGCTATCAGCTCCGGATCATCCTTCAAATCCATTGTCTGACAATATCTCTTTACCGGATAGCCATATCTTTTCATTTCATATCCATTTTCTTTCATCTTATCTTAAACTTAATCCTGCTTAATTATATCCCTCATTCTGTTTCAGATTCTTATTTACATTCAAATCATTTTGAGGAATAGGAAAATATCGGTTATGGGGTGCCCATGTACGTTTCTCAAATTGATAATACATATTTTCATCCACCGGAGAAGCAGTAGCCCCACTCCCTCTATAATTACGAGCTTGAGGATCATCCGACAATTTTACTCCGGTAAATGTATGATTAAGTTCTTTCTCGGCAATGCCCCAACGTAACACGTCATAATATCGAAGCCCCTCGAATGCCAGTTCCACACGTCTTTCTTTACGAACTGCTTCACGAACAAGTTCCTGTGTCGCTACGTCTGTCTTTTTTATTCCAACCAATTTCACACGATCACGTATATCATTGATAGTCAAATCCAATAAATTCTGGTCTACTGCATTCGGCTGCGATTCATTTACCGCTTCCAGATAGCTTAATAGAACCTCAGCATAACGCATTATAGGAGTATAAGTGGGAGTAGAACCTAAATTATTAGTTATAGACGGATCACAACCTTTCTTTGGACAATATCCATTAAATAAGGCAAATTTATTATAGCTATCTGCAGTATTAGCTCCCTTAAAGCAATCATAAATTATATCATTATACTTAGTTCCCTCATAACTTCCCAAAGGAGGTAAAAAAATAGAAGCATACAAGCGCAAATCCCGATTAACATAAGGATCATTCTCATCATAAACCTCAGAAGTCTTAATGTCCTTGCCGTCTGCACAGAAATATTCTTTCACCAATTCGTTATATGGTGAGAACTGATGCCACCCTCCATAAGCAGCTTCAGGATATAAATATTGATAACGTGAATTAGTATACAAATCCTTTATCCCCATAATACAAAATATTATCTCAGGGCTATATTCACCTCCTATTTGAAAAAGTTTCTCATAGCTGTCCTCTCCATTACGACGATCCAATTCATATATTCCCGACTCAATCACACTACGTAAAATAGTAGCAGCATCTCCCCATCTCTCTTGTGCCAGATAAAGACGACTTAAAAGTACCTTAGCCGCCCCCCTGGTAAACCGGCCATATTCCTCTGAAGAATATTGGACAGGCAACAAGTCTATAGCAGTCTTCAAGTCCTTCTCCACTTGCGAATAGACTTCAGTCTGAGGTGTTTGAGAGATAGAATTCGCTTCGTCCACCGACAGAGTTTTCAAAGGCATAGGAACATCCTTATAATAAAATGCCAAATTTAAAAAGAAATAAGCTCGTAAACACTTCACTTCGGCAGACCACTGTTCTTTTTTAGATTCTTCCATCGGACAGTCCGTAATATTCTCTAGAAAAGTGTTGTACTTAGCTATTTGCGTATATGCATTTCCCCAATACCAACGTAAATTACTGTTAGTAGCCACCGTATTGGAACTAGCCATTAAAGTAGAAAAATTTTCCTTTTCCGTTCCGTTTCCACCTGCAAAATCCAAATAGAGCAACCCTTGTGGCGTAGCAAAATCATCATGCGACCAACCAGTCTGGAAACGATAACATCCTGTCAAAGCCAACATGGCATCCCCTTCACCAGTCCAAAAACTACCATCAGAAATTGCTGAAGGTGGCTCCTTATCTAATAAATCCGAGCAACCAGTTGTTACTAGTGATACAGCCAAAGCACATAAACAAGCCTTTGTCATTCCTAATGTATTATATATATTTTTCATAATGATTCTTGATTGAATGATTTACTTAGAACTTGAAATTAAATCCGAATGAATAAATACTATTGACCGGATAATAAGAGGGAGAATCCCCTGTTCCTATCTCATTTTCAGGATCCCAACCTTTATAGAAACTATTGAAAGAGAACAGATTTTGTCCGCTTACATAAACACGCACATTTTCCAAACCTATTTTTTTAGTCCATGCTTTTGGGAATGTATATCCTATTTGTATATTCTTGACTCGTAAGAAACTAGCATTACGGACCCAATAATCAGAAGTTTGAAGATTAGTGTCATTCATATTCAAAGTTTCCAATCGAGGATATTCAGCCCATTTATCAGGATTTTCTTCCTTCCAACAAGATTCAGCCTGCCATCTCTGTATCTGTCCACCGTTGTAGAATGCATAAGCCATATAAGATCCTATCAAACGCTTATGACCTCCTAAACCTTGTAATAAAGCTGAAAAATCAAAACCTTTATAAGAAGCGGAAAGATTCAAACCATAATAAAACTTCGGGGTAGTACTTCCCAATACGGTACGATCATATTGTGCATCCACCTTACCATCGGGAACCCCGTCAGGACCACTAATATCTTTGTATTTCACATAACCAGGTTTCAATCCTGACTTACTTACCAATTGCTCAGGAGCCGCATCTATTTCCGCTTGGTCTACAAACAGTCCATCAGTTTCATATCCATATATAATACCTATCGGTTGCCCTACAATTCTGTTATTATTAATTTCTTCGGTAGCTCCGTTCGCCAATTTCTCAACTGCATTTTTTACCCATGTAAAATTAGGAGAAATACTAAACCGGAAATCACGTCCTATTTGTCCGTTATAAGTCAGATTTATTTCAATTCCTTTGTTCGAAACAGCTCCAACATTAGATTGTCCGACTTCACGTCCCATAATACTAGACACCTCAACTGGTGCTAAAATGTCCGAAGTATATTTATAAAAATAATCCAATGTTCCACTAAAACGTCCATTCAATAAACTAAAATCTAAACCAATATCCGTTATAGCCGTCTTTTCCCAAGTAATTTCCGGATTATTATAGGTTTTCATGTAAGCCCCAGACTGAAGAGTTGCCGGATTTCCAAAAGGATAATCATGTCCAAGTTCATAAATCTGTTGGTAAGGATAAACACCTATATTTTGATTACCAAGTACACCATAGGAAGCACGCAATTTCAAATTATCAACTACAGCTGAAACTGCCGCATTCTTCCAAAAATCCTCCTCAGAAATTCTCCACCCTGCAGAAACTGACGGGAAAAGTCCCCAACGATGACCGTCCGCAAAACGTGACGATCCATCATAGCGCAAATTAGCCTCTAATAAATAACGATCTTTCCATGCATAATTTATACGCCCGAAAAAAGAAAGCAACGCATATTCCTCCAATGAACTATCATTAGTAGCTGTTGATTTATCTCCAGAACCTAATTCATACAAATAATTATTAGGAAACGTATTTCTATAACCTTCCAAACCTTTATTATTAGATTGCTCCACAGAAGTACCCGCCAATAACTTAAAGGTATGATTTTTAATTTGTTTTTCATAAGTAGCTAATGCTTCAAAGGTAGTATACGTATTATTTGCAGTCCATACATTTAAAGTAGCGGGCCCCACTGTCTTACTATCATCAAAATAAGTATCAGCCCGGTACGCTTTATCATATTTAGTCCAGTAATTCACCCCAGCTTTACCTATAAAAGAAAGTCCGTCTACAGGAGTATTCCATGTCAATTGTCCGGAAGCACTTATATTTCTACTCACATTCTGTACAAAAGATTCACTCGCCAACCACGCTTCCGGACTATAATTATCCTGATATCCAAAACTTCCATCCGACTTTTGCCCGGCATAAATAGGTCCCTGACGAACAGCATATCCTATCATTCCATCAATACTTTGTGGTTCGCCATTAGGAGCATTATATTTATTATTATAAGCATTAATATTCAAATTAAGCATCAGCCCTTTGGCGATTTCACTTTTCATAGTAAACAGTGCAGTCATTCTTTCATTAGACGTTTTTGCCGTCATACCTTCCTGATTTCTATAACCTACTGATAAATTATAACTTGTCGTAGCATTTCCTCCTTGTATGCTGAGATTATGTTGGTGTTGAAAACCAGAACCAGATTCCAACAGCCATTTTAAGTGATTTACATTCGGATAATTATCCGGATCAGATCCATCTCTATACTTTTGAATCTGTTCAGGTAAATAAGCTTCCTGCTTACCCATATTCCGCATAGCCATATTATAATATTCCGCATATTCCCATGATGGTAAAAAATCAGGCAATTCCGTAGGCCGTTGCCAACCAAAAGAATTACTATATGTAATAGTCGTTTTACCTTGTGCACCCTTCTTTGTTTCAATCAAGATCACCCCATTAGCAGCACGATTACCATAAATAGAAGCAGAAGCTGCATCTTTCAAAAAAGAAATGCTCTGAATATCATTAGGATCTACATCATCAATGTTACCTGATAAACCATCAATCAAAACCAATGGATCTGTTCCAGCTTTTGAAAATGTACCAGTTCCACGAATTTTAACAGTTGCTCCTTGTCCGGGACGACCTGAAGTTTGCAATACACTTAAACCTGGAGCCAAACCTGCCAGTGCTTGAGCAGTACTCATAACAGGCTTACTAGC
Organism: Phocaeicola sp. GP0067; assembly: GCF_031119655.1. Taxonomy (NCBI): domain Bacteria; kingdom Pseudomonadati; phylum Bacteroidota; class Bacteroidia; order Bacteroidales; family Bacteroidaceae; genus Phocaeicola; species Phocaeicola sp. GP0067. The sequence continues at coordinate 8,421 of NZ_JAVHZY010000016.1, read as the reverse complement.
CAAGTCTTCAGCTGAAACAGCAGATACGGCTCCTGTTAAATTCACCTTTTTCTGTGTTCCATATCCAACTACAACTACTTCTTCCAACTTTTTTGTATCTTCTTCCATTATAATACGAAGTAACTTGTTACTTTCAACCTTTATTTCTTGCGAAATATAACCTACATAACTTATCTGGAGCATGTTTCCCATTTCAGCAGACAGAGAAAATTTGCCATCCAAATCAGTAACAGTTCCATTGGAAGTACCTTTAACCAAGATACTGACCCCAATTAACGGCTCACCGGAAAAATCAGTAACCAAACCATTGACATTACTCTGTGTCTGTGCCCAAGTAGTATAGCTCAGGCAACACATCAACAAGACCACCAAGAATCTTATTGGCTGCATACATTCTAATCTGTTTTTCATTATTCTATTGATTATTGGGTTAATTTTCAAGACATAACAAAGGCTTACCGACCTAAAAAAGCCGATAAATAAACCTACTTTATGCTATATTCACTTCTTTATCTTAAATACGGGAGCAATCTTATTCAACTGTACATCAGGCATATCAATAACAACTCCTTGCGCTGTACGAGTAAAAGATACCTTTCCATAACCTAACAATTCAATTTTAGTAATTTTATCAGGATACAACTCACTTCCCGTTGCCAGCGATTGAATGACAACTTGCTTTTCTTCCGGCCATGCAAGGACTGTAGCATAGAGATATTTCTTGGTTTGAGTAAAACGGATTTCAGATGCAGTGGCTTTAGTGTAAGCACCTTCATTGAAACCTTGGGCATTAATCTTGATATCAGCATTGGCTATCGGACCTTCTCCGAAGACTTTCCACGGGCGTGTATCATAAATAGCCTCTTTATTCACACTCATCCAGTCACCAAATTCATTTAAAATGGCTTCTTCCTTTTCATCGAAAGTTCCGTCAGCCCGAAGAGGAACACTAAGCAACAAATTACCGTTCTTACTGACCACATCCACTAATAGTTTCACTACATCGGAAGCACTTTTATACCAGCCGTTCTCCGCCAGTCTGGTATCATAATGCCAACCGCCTAAACAAGAACAAGTCTGCCATGGCTCTTCATAAATACTATTGGGAGATCCCCTTTCCACATCCCATACCAAAGCTTTACGTTGTTCATCGGTAAGAATTTTACCAAACATAACAGCACTGAAATCCCCCTTACGAACAACCATGTTGTGATTATAAAAATGTGCGGCAATCTTCAAACCCGCATCACTGATAGGATAAAACGGTACACCAGTCACATCAAAATAAATCAAATCGGGATTATAACGGTTTATTGCATCGACTGTACGATCATAAAAGTTTGTCACATATTCTTGAGTAGGAATACAAACACCATTTCCCCATGCCCATTGACGGTGAATCATACCGTCAGCCCAACTTCCAGCGCTTAACGGATGATTCTGTGCATAAAGTTTTTGAGGATCGTAGCCTTCCCACCACTTACCCTTACCATCTTCTTTAGTCAAACATCCATCGTAGGGTACACCTGCCTTCTCGCCATGACGGTCGTATCGTTGAGCCGGTTCATACCAGCTCCACGCATGGTCCGCATGGAAACTGATACCAAATGGAAGACCGTTTTTCTTAGCTGCTTCAGCCCAGCCCGCCAATATATCCTTCTTAGGGCCTATATTCACGGAATTCCATTCCTGATATTGGCTATCCCATAAATCATAATTATCATGGTGATTACCTAAAGCGAAGAAATACTGGGCACCAATCTTCTTATAAAAGGAAACCAATTTGTCCGGATCCCATTTCTCGGCTTTAAACAAAGGCAATATATCCTTGAAGCCCACTTCAGAGGGATGGCCATAATGTTCCACATGGTGCTTATACTCGCGCGAACCTTCCAAATAGAGAGAACGCGCCATCCAGTCGCCGGACCCTTCCACACATTGCGGTCCCCAATGTGCCCAAATACCAAATTTGGCATTTCTAAACCATTCAGGAACTTTATAGTTCTGCAATGATTCCCAAGTAGGTTCGAACTCTCCCTCCTGCATTTTTTCATTTTTCTCTGAAACAGGTACCTGGTAAGTCTGAGCCTCCAAAACTCCCGTCCAAAGCAACAAAGCCGAAGCCAAAAGAAAATGTTTTGCTTTCATAGTATAATTGCTTTATATGTTTTTCAATTATCAATAGTGCAAATATACAGAGTTGAAACCAATTTATATTATCCAAATGCGCCATTATGTAGGATAATATCGACTTTTACCTGAAATAATTCAAAAACAAATACCAAAACAGGTGATTTGATATGAAAATATCGATTTCCCATTGGATTATATATATACTTTTGCTTACTTTGTACAAAACTGAATCTTTCATTCTAATACCTTAAGGAATATGACACAATCAATCGACCAATTACATTTACTTATATTAAATGTAGGACTAGCCATTCACAATGCAGACTGGAACTGGAAAAACGTAAGCAGCCCTTTTACCCGACTCTATTATATAATGGAAGGAACCGCCCAAATAATATTTCCCGATGGAATGCAGGAACTAAAACCACATCATCTATATCTGGTGCCATCATTCACTACCCATAGTTATCAGTGCAATTCTCATTTCACTCATTATTATCTCCATATATATGAAGACCATCAATCGGAATCCGGCATTCTGGAAGATTGGAATTTCCCGATAGAAATACCTGCGGGCAACCTGGAATTACCACTTATTAAAAGGTTATGTGAAATAAATCCTACCATGCAGCTTCCTCAATCCGACCCGACAAGCTATGACAACAACCCCACATTAATCAGAAACATCATTAAAAATAAACAGCGTACCTTCTGTGACAAAGTCGAATCCAGAGGTATAGTATATCAACTTATTGCCCGCTTTTTAAAAGACGCCAAACCTAAAGTGGAAGTCAACGATAACCGTATCCAAAAAGTTTTGTCCCACATCCGAAAAAATATCTATAAAACAGTAGATATAGACTCATTGGCAGCAATCTCATGCCTCTCAAAAGATCATTTTATCCGTCTTTTCAAAAAAGAAGTCGGTACCACACCGCTACAATATATTAATCAGAAAAAAATAGAGAAAGCCCAATTAATTCTGATTACAGAGGATATTCCCGTAAAAAACATAGCCTATCTCCTTGCTTATGAAGACCATTCTTATTTCAACCGCCTATTCAAAAAAATCACAGACGTTACTCCACAGCAATATAGGGAACTATATAAAAAGTAACCGTCTTATTATTTTTACGCAAAGGTTTACGTACTTTTTTCAACCTCTTCCACCATATACCTAAAGGTTATTCCTCTATTTTTGATGCCGGAAATAAATCTAAAAATAAATAGAGCTATGAATTACAATGAAATCGGGAAAACCGGTATGCGGGTTTCCAATCTTAGTTTCGGCGCATCTTCATTAGGAGGAGTTTTTCATGATATCCGCGAAGCAGAGGGTATCAAAGCTGTTTACACAGCAGTAGAGAATGGAATGAATTTTATTGATGTATCTCCCTACTACGGGCACTACAAGGCCGAAACCGTATTAGGAAAAGCATTGAAAGAAATACCACGTGACAAATATTATCTCTCTACCAAAGTGGGACGCTATGGAAAAGATGGAGTCAACACATGGGATTATTCCGGAAAACGTGCAACGGAAAGTGTGTATGAAAGCTTGGACAGACTCCACATTGAATATATCGATCTGATTAATGTACACGATGTAGAGTTTTCAGACATGAATCAGGTAGTCAACGAAACATTACCTGCACTGGTAGAACTTAAAAAGAAAGGTATTGTGGAACATGTAGGTATCACAGACTTGCAATTAGAAAACTTAAAATGGATCATTGATCACTCGGAACCGGGAACAGTAGAAAGCGTACTTAACTTCTGCCATTATTGTCTGAATGACGAGAAACTGACTGATTATCTGGATTATTTTGAATCAAAGAATATCGGCATTATCAATGCCTCCCCCCTTTCAATGGGCTTACTCTCCCAACGTGGGGTTCCTGCATGGCATCCGGCCCCCCAATCACTGGTAGAAGCCTGTCGGAAAGCTGTTCAACATTGCCTGTCCAAAAATTATCCTATAGAGAAACTGGCTATTCAATATTCTGTCAGCAATCCACGTATCGCCACCACTTTGTTCAGTTCGGCCAATCCGGATAATGTATTGAAAAATATAACATATGCCGAAGAGCCCATTGATTGGAACCTTGTAAAGGAAGTGCAAGAAATTATCGGAGAACAAATGCGTGTCAGTTGGGCTAATTCATAATACAAAGGAAAATAATGATGGATTTTAACATAATAGATGCACACTCCCATCTTTGGCTACGGCAAGATACGGAAGTCAACGGATTGCCTATCCGTACTTTAACCAACGGACGTTCGTTATTTATGGGGGAAGAACGTCAGATGGTTCCGCCCTTTATGATTGACGGGCGGAATAGTGCCGAGGTTTTTCTCTCGAACATGGACTATGCACAAGTATCGGCTGCCGTAGTCACTCAGGAATTTATTGATGGCATCCAAAATGAATACCTCGCAAAAGTGTCCCATAAATACCCAGACCGTTTCTTTGTATGCGGTATGTGCGAATTTCGTAAACCCGGTTATCTGCAACAGGCCAAGGAATTAATAAGTTCCGGTTTCAAAGCAATAAAAATCCCGGCACACCGCCTTTTTCTAAAAGAAGGAAGAGTCATGCTGAACAGTGACGAAATGATGGAAATGTTCCATTACATGCAAGAAAAAGACATTATCCTTTCCATTGATTTAGCCGATGGGGATACACAAGTACAGGAAATGAAAGAAATCATTCAGGAATATCCGCAGCTTCGAATCGCTATCGGACATTTCGGTATGGTCACCACACCTCATTGGCAAGAACAAATAAAGTTGGCCCGCCATAAAAATGTCATGATAGAATCCGGGGGGATCACCTGGTTGTTCAACAGTGAATTCTATCCGTTTCACAGAGCGGTCAAAGCCATTAAAGAAGCAGCAGATCTGGTAGGTATGGACAAACTGATGTGGGGATCGGATTACCCTCGGACCATTACGGCCATTACTTACAAGATGTCTTACGATTTCATCCTTAAAACGACTGAAATGACACAAGAAGAGAAAGCACTTTTTTTAGGTAAAAACGCCGAAAGATTTTATGGTTTCAAAAATCTCATATCTCTTCCTTACATAAAAAACATGTCAGAATAATCAACTGACACTTATAAATCCATACCATGAAAAATAAGAACTATTATGTACCATTGATGCTCATATTCTGCCTGTTTTTCCTATGGGCTATCAGCAGCAATCTGCTACCTACTATGATAAGACAGCTGATGAAAACCTGTGAGTTAAACGCTTTCGAAGCATCATTCACAGAAACAGCCTACTGGCTTGCCTATTTCATCTGTCCCATTCCCATCGCTATGTTCATGAAAAAATACAGCTACAAATCGGGAATTATTTTCGGGTTATTACTGGCGGCATGTGGTGGGTTACTGTTCTTCCCCGCTGCCATGCTGAAAGAATATTGGGCATATCTATGCATATTCTTTATCATTGCCACCGGAATGTGTTTTTTAGAAACGGCAGCCAATCCTTATGTAACCGCTTTGGGAGATCCGAAAAGTGCGCCCCGTCGATTGAATCTGGCACAATCATTCAATGGGCTGGGAGCTTTTATAGCTGCCATGTTTCTCAGCAAACTGATTCTGAGTGGCAACCACTATACCCGCGACACCCTGCCCACTTCTTTTCCCGGTGGCTGGGAAGGTTACATTCAAACAGAAACAGACGCCATGAAACTTCCTTATCTGCTGCTAGCTATGCTACTCATTGTTATTGCCATCATCTTTATCTTCTCCAAATTACCTAAAATCAAAGAAGGAAATACGATGGAAGGAGTAGAATATAAAGGAGAAAAATTAATTGATTTCGGAGTCTTAAAACGTTCTCATCTTCGTTGGGGAGTTATTGCACAATTCTTCTACAATGGTGGTCAGACAGCCATTAACAGTTTATTTCTAGTCTACTGTTGTACCTATGCAGAACTACCTGAAAATACAGCCACCACCTTTTTCGGTCTTTATATGCTGGCTTTTTTGGCAGGAAGATGGACAGGCACACTACTCATGGTAAAATTCCGTCCACAAGACATGCTATTGGTATATGCGCTGATTAATGTCTTGCTATGTATTGTTGTGGTTTGTTTTGGCGGTTGGACAGGTCTTTATGCCATGCTGGGCATCTCTTTTTTCATGTCTATCATGTATCCCACTCAGTTCTCGCTCGCTTTGACTGATTTAGGCAACAACACCAAAAGTGGCTCGGCATTTCTAGTTATGGCCATCGTTGGAAATGCTTGCTTACCCCAACTCACAGCTTATATGATGCATCTGAACGAACATATCTATCATATAGCCTATACTATCCCTATGATTTGTTTCCTGTTTTGCGCCTATTATGGCTGGAAAGGATACAAAGTGATTGATTAAACTGATTAAAAATAAATAAAAAATGAAAGCAATTCAAATTACCGCTCCTTCCGAAATGAAGGTAGTAGACATCGAGAAACCGGTCTTGGAACCGGGAGAAGTTCTTGTGAAAATTAAATACGTCGGTTTTTGCGGCTCGGACTTGAATACATTCTTAGGCCGTAACCCAATGGTAAAGTTGCCCGTTATTCCTGGACATGAAGTAGGAGCTGTCATAGAAGCTGTGGGCAAGGATGTGCCGGATTCTTTAAAACCCGGCATGAGCGTTACAGTTAATCCCTATACCAATTGCGGTAAATGTGCTTCCTGTCGTAACGGCAGAGTAAATGCCTGTGAACATAATGAAACTTTAGGGGTTCAGCGCAACGGAGCCATGTGTGAATATATCGCATTGCCTTGGAGTAAAATAATCCCGGCCCATCGAATTCCTCCTCGTGACTGTGCACTGATCGAACCGATGAGCGTAGGCTTTCATGCGGTTTCCAGGGCACAAGTTACAGATATTGATATAGTGATGGTCATTGGTTGCGGAATGATCGGTATGGGAGCTATTGTACGTTCAGCTCTTCGCGGAGCTACCGTTATCGCTGTAGACCTGGACGACGAGAAATTGGAACTTGCCAAACGGATAGGTGCTCACCATACCATCAATTCCATGACAGAAAATGTACATGAATGCCTGACAAAGATTACGGAAGGACTCGGTCCTGATGTAGTCATTGAAGCTGTCGGCAGTCCTGCAACCTATGTTATGGCCGTCAATGAAGTCGGATTTACCGGGAGAGTGGTATGTATAGGGTATGCAAAATCAGAAGTTTCTTTTCAAACTAAATATTTTGTCCAAAAAGAACTTGATATCCGCGGATCACGTAATGCATTGCCCACAGATTTCAGAGCAGTTATCCGCTACATGGAACAAGGTACTTGCCCAAAAAATGAATTGATCAGCAAAGTAGTCAAGCCCGAAGCAGCAATACAGGCCATGAAAGAATGGGCGGCAGCTCCCGGAAAAGTATTCCGTATACTAGTCGAATTTGACTAACCACATCTATACAATTACCCAAAATGTGCTCAAAGTGATCGTTTTCTACTTCGAGCACATTCTCTTTTTTGATTAAATCCTACTTGATTGGATAATATCAATTAATATCGGACGGAACCCGCTAACGAAACACTCTACTGCTATTACCATCAGAATAAGTCCCATCAAGCGCATCATCACGTTATTTCCAGTTTCACCAAGAATAGAAACCAACCGGGTAGAAGCCCGCAATATAAGATAGGTGATAAAATAAATCAAACCAATTATTCCGATCAGAATTCCCTTCATGGTCCAAGTATTTGCATCATCCATTAACATTATTCCGTTAGCTATAGCACCGGGACCGCAAAGCATAGGAATAGATAACGGGGTAATTGAAATATCATTGGCATACGTTTTAATTTCTTCATCTTTCAACTTCGTATTAGTAAAACGTGCCTGCAACATATCATACCCAATCTTCAAAATAATAAAACCGGCAGCAATACGAAAGCCATTGGTCGATATTCCAAAGAATTTGAATAAAAATTGCCCGGAAAAAGTAAAAGCCAGAAGTGTAATAAAGGAAATGATAGTAGCACGTTTCACAATATGACGCCGTTCTTCATCATCCATTCCTTTAGTCATAGTCAAAAATACAGGCATGGTTCCCAACGGGTTGGTTAATGTGAAAAAAGAAGTAAAGCATAGTAATGCAAATGGTAATAATGTATCCATTGACGTATTATTTTTAGGTTATGGGCAAAAGTAATCCATAATTGGGAGATGAGCAATAGTAGAGGTCACATTTCACACGTGCGGATACAAAAAAAGCCTCCGGAACTTCTTCAAGTCCGGAGGCTTCAATCAAAA